>NZ_JBVIZF010000001.1:0-156999 GCF_055591805.1 Streptomyces sp. NPDC041200
CCCACCTGCGGCTTGTACGAGATCCAGATCATGACGAACGCGATGGTCAGGGCGACCAGCATGCTGAAGAACACGCCCAGCCAGCGCGGCATCAGCCCCGGCTGTTCGTAGGTGCCCTGCACCGGCAGCGGTTCGGCGCCGGAGCGCTGCACGGAGAGCGTGAAGGGCCGCGATTCCTTCGCCCCGGCCCAGATGACCTGGCGCGGCTTCAGGGTGGTCTTGATGAAGGCGGCCCGGCCGGGTTCGATCTGGACGTTGGCCGGGTGGATGTCGTACGAGATCTGGTCGCCGTTGTCGCTGCCGCTGACGGACGCGGTGAGCTTGACGTTGCCGAGGTTGTCCACGGCGAGCTTGGGACGTCCCCGGAACCGGCCCTTGACCGTCTGCGGCACGAGTTCGGCCCGTACCTCGCTGAACGGCGTGACGGTGATGTTGCCTTCGGGGACGGTGGTGGCCTCGGGGTGCTCGGTCGGGATGATCTGCACCCCGTACGCGTTCGGCCCGGCCGTGGCGTCCGGTGTGCGCGGCGGGGCGAAGGTCAGCTCCACCGTGCCGGTCGTCCCCGGGTACAGCCGGAGCGTCTGCGGCTCCACGGTCGTCCACGGGGACAGCTCGCCGACCGGTACGAAGCGGTACTCGTCGACGACGTCGCCGGTGTTGCGCAACCGCAGCCGCACGCTGGCCGAGCCGCCGGGGTCCACGGTGGTCGAGGCGGGTTCCAGAGAGGTCCAAAGGCTCACCTCGCGACGCTATGGCGGGCGCCCGCCCGCTGTCGCAGGCGTCGGGGCACGGTCCGTTGCCTCAAGGCTCGTGCGCGTTGCCCCGCCGGGCTGCCTCCGGGTACCGGGGTGCCCCGGAGTGCCCCGCGGGCCCGGGAAGGCTGCCCCGGTTCCTCTGCCGCCGCGCGTCCGCCGGGCGTAGCAGAGGGAGCGGACGTACCGGACCAAGGAGAGGCGACGGCCGATGCACGCGCGACGAAAGCCGGACCACGACCAGTACCCCGACCGGGCCAGGGCCCTGGCCCGTCCCGCACCGGTCCGCGCCACGGCGCGGCCGGACGCCCACCCCGGACCCGGCGGCGCGATGACGCCGGGGCGGGCCATCGCCCTCCAGCGCTCGGTGGGCAACGCGGCGGCGAGCCGGGTGATCGAGCAGGAGCGGCACGTCCACGGCGCGGACTGCGGCCATGAGGCGCCGGTCCAGCGGGCGGTCGTCCAGCGGGCGGGAGGGCCGAGCGCGGGCGCGGCCGCCGCCGAGCCCGCCGAGGACGCCAAGGACAGCAAGGACGTCAAGGGCAAGGAGGTGATCTACCGGCTGAGCCGGTCGATCGAAAGCCGCGCCGTCGAGAGCAAGCTGAAGCCGAACGTCTGGGCGCCGGGCACGTGGTATCCGGAGAAGCTGATGCTGGAGGGGAAGATGCGCCTGAGGCGCACCCTGGACCGGCGGGTGATCGCCGGTGAGGTGTTCACCGCGCAGGACTTGGCGGACATCGAGGCGCTCACGACGGTCAACGCCACCTGGCTGAAGGACGTGGGCATCGGCACGATCGAGGATGCCAAGGCGTACACCGCCAAGGGCAACTACAAGGACTGGCTGACTCTCCCCGCGGGCAAGCGCGTCCTCACCGCGACCCTGGCCTACAACAACCATCTGAAGGGCGCGCCCGTCCCGGACGCTCCGGACTACACGCTCGGCCGGTTCTTCACCACCCAGGGGCGCAGCCTCACGGACGACCAGAAGCAGCCGCTGCTGGACGAGCGCGACGAGCAGATCCGGCAGACCGCCGTCCGCACGCTGCACCCGGCCGCGATTCCGCCCCAGGACATGCACCCCGACGCGAACAAGGCGCATGTCACCCAGCACCAGAAGAAGGCCGACAAGGCCCGCGACGTCTTCACCAACGTCCTTCTCGTCCTCCAGCACGGACTGAAGATCTACGACAAGGAGCAGCAGCAGCACCTCGACTACCGCGACGGCGACGTCGTCCGGGCCCTCGCGCACGGCGGCCGGGTCAACATCCGCGTCCCTGCCCTGAAGGGTGAGGAGTCGGCCACGGCCCTGACGGATTTCCTGGACGTCACCGACAAGGGGAAGCCCACGCAGTTCGTCGAGGACCGGCCCTACGCCACGCACGGCATGGACATCGAGAAGAACAAGGACGGTAAGCGGGGCAAGTTCAAGGAGACGAGCGGGGGCCTCGTCTCCCTCGGGAACCGCGTCAAGCCGGGTGGTCCGGACATGTGGGGGGTGGACGTGCCCGGCAACGGCTTCGGTTCGAAGGACTGGAACGGCGATGTGGTCCTGCCGACCGGATCGCACGGCCACATGCTGCTGGTCTTCACCGCGCCGACCAAGGAGAAGGACGGCTCCCTGCTGGTCGGCATCGAGACGATCGGGCCCGAGAAGCCCAGCCCGGTCGGCTACAAGCACGACTTCCGGTCCACCGAGGCCACGTCCAACCCCGAGACAATCCTGCACGGACACAAGCGCGACAAGATCGGCTCCGGCGGGACGGCCAAGAACGAGCGCTACGTGGACCTCAAGGAGCTGGGGGACGCACAGGGACACGGGAACTGGCGCGCGTTCCTGGACGACATCAAGCAGCGCTGGTACGCCGAGCTGAAGGAGACCCAGGACGGCTCCGACGAGCGGCAGGCGCTGTACCACCAGCTCGTCGGTCCGCGGCAGCACTTCTACGGGCAGACCGGCTGACGCGACCCCCGGGCGATACGGGCACGGCGGGGCCGGGACCGGGACCGGGCGCACCGGGGGCTGCCCGCCTGGCGCCGCCCATACCTTCGGGCACCCGCTTTGCCCCCGGATAGGGCCCGGGGGACCTATCCGGGCTGTCGCCGCCCGGTCAAGGGTGTGAAGGTCCTACGTTCTTCCTCATCCTTACCCCGAGGAGCACAGCGCATGCCGTCGTATCTGTCGCCGGGCGTCTACGTGGAGGAAGTCGCCAGCGGCTCCCGCCCGATCGAGGGGGTGGGCACCTCGGTGGCCGCCTTCGTCGGACTCGCCCCCACCGGGCCGCTGAACACCCCGACGCTGGTCACCAACTGGTCCCAGTACGTCGCCGCCTTCGGCGAGTTCACGGACAGGTACTACCTCGCGCACTCCGTCTACGGGTTCTTCAACAACGGCGGCTCCGCCGCGTACGTCGTCCGGGTCGGCGGATCGGCCGACGAGGACGCCGTGACCACGGGTGCCTCCGGTGGCCCGGCCGCCGTGGCGGGTTCCGCCGGCGCTCCGGCCGAACTGCCCGCGGGCGCCCCCGCCGAGCTGGGCACGTTCTCCGTACGGGCCCTCACGCCCGGCGGCGCGCTCAGCGTCGAGGTGGCCGACCCGGAGGGGGAGGGCCCGGCCGAGCGGTTCAAGCTGATCGTCAAGGACGACGGCAGGGTCGCCGAGACCTTCGACGTGTCCGCGAAGAAGGGCAACCGCTCCTACGTCGTCACGCAGGTCAAGGAGCGCTCCAAGCTGATCACCGTCCAGGAGACGGCCCCCGCAGGGCAGTTGGCCCGGCCGGAGAACCAGACCGTCGCCCTGGTCCGCCCCGCCCCCGCCGCCCCGGTGCCCGCCGGTGCCCCGGCCGAGGCGTCGGCCGCCCACCCCGGCCCCGCCGAGTACCTCGGTGATTCCGCCGACCGCACCGGCTTCGGCGGCCTGGAGGCGGTCGACGAGATCTCCATGGTCGCCGTCCCCGACCTGATGGCCGCCTACCAGCGCGGCGCGATCGACCTGGAGGCGGTCAAGGCCGTCCAGCTCGGGCTGATCGCGCACTGCGAGCTGATGGGCGACCGCGTCGCCGTCATCGACCCGCCGCCCGGCCTCAACGCCCGTGACATCCGGGTGTGGCGCCAGGAGACCGCGGGCTACGACTCCAAGTACGCGGCCGTCTACTACCCCTGGATCAAGATCTTCGACCCGGCCAGCGGCCAGGGGCGCATGGTCCCGCCGAGCGGTCACGTCTCCGGCATCTGGGCGCGCAACGACTTCGAGCGCGGGGTGCACAAGGCTCCCGCCAACGAGGTCGTCCGCGGTGTCGTCGACCTGGAGAACCAGGTCACGCGCGGCGAGCAGGACCTGCTCAACCCGATCGGCGTCAACTGCATCCGCGCCTTCCCCGGCCGCGGCATCCGCATCTGGGGCGCCCGCACCCTCTCCTCCGACCCGGCCTGGCGCTACATCAACATCCGCCGGTACTTCAACTACCTGGAGGAGTCGATCCTGATCGGCACCCAGTGGGTGGTCTTCGAGCCCAACGACCAGCAGCTGTGGGCCCGTATCCGGCGCAACGTCTCCGCGTTCCTGGTCAACGAGTGGCGCGCGGGTGCCCTGTTCGGCTCCAGCCCGGAGCAGGCCTTCTACGTCAAGTGCGACGAGGAGACCAACCCGCCGGAGTCGGTGGACGTGGGCCGGGTCGTGTGCGAGATCGGCATCGCGCCGGTCAAGCCCGCCGAGTTCGTGATCTTCCGGCTGGCCCAGTTCAGCAGCGGCAGCGGGGAGCTGGAGGAGTAGCGGCCGCGTCCACCCATCACTTCCGTTCATCAGTAGCAGCAGAAGGACAAGCGGTTCATGAGTCTCCAGCCCGGTGATTCCTTCACCTCACACAACTTCGGCATCCAGATCGACGGCGTCATGGTCGAGTACCTCCAGGAGGTCAGCGGCCTGAGCTTCGAACAGGACGTCATCGAGTACCAGCAGGTCTCCGCGCAGGGCAAGCCCAAGGTCAGCAAGATGCCGGGCGTGCAGAAGGCGGGTCAGTGCACGGTCGTGCGCGGCATGACCCCGTCCCCGGCGTTTACCCAGTGGATCCAGCAGTCCATCAAGGGCCAGATGTCCACGGCCCGTAAGAACGCCACGATCATGGTGATGGACTACGAGCTGAACCCGGTCAAGCGGTACAACCTGCGCAACGCGTGGTGCAGCAAGATCGACGCCAGCACCGTCAAGGCCGGTGAGGCCTCGGCGCTGACCGAGACCGTCACCATCACCTTCGAAGAACTGGAAATCGAGTAATGCGCCGCACGGCCGTCCGCGCGCCGGCAGCGGAAGCCGCCCCGCCGCCCGAGGCGGCCGTCGCGGCTCCCGCTCCGGCTCCCGCGCCGGACCCTGAGCCCGAACCGCAGCGGCTGCGGACCGAGTTCGCGTTCGAGCTGCCGCGCGGCTACGTCGACGAGTCCGGCACCGTGCACCGCTCCGGGACCATGCGGCTGGCGACCGCGCGGGACGAGCTGATCCCGCTGCGGGATGTGCGGGTGCAGGAGAACCCGGCCTATCTGTCGGTCGTGCTGCTCGGCCGGGTCATCACCCGGCTCGGCGCGCTGACTTCGGTGCACGACGGCGTGGTGGAGAACATGTTCGCCTCCGACCTCGCCTTCCTCCAGGACTTCTACCGGCAGGTCAACGCCGAGGGCCACACCCGGGCCGGGGTCACCTGCCCGCACTGCGAGCAGCCCTTCGAGGTGGAGCTGGGCGGGAGCCGCCTGGGGGAATCGTGACGTACGCGACCGACCGTCTCCACGAGGAGATCGCGTACATCGCCTACCACTTCCACTGGAGGCTGGAGGACATCCTGGACCTCGAACACGGCGACCGGCGACGCTACGCGCAAGAGATCGCCTCTCTCGTCACCCGCGCCACGGAGGGGTAGATGGGACTGCTCGACAGATTCCGCGGCCAGTCCCGGCGGAAGACGGCGGCCGGTGCCGCGGCTGGTGAGACGTCCGGGCGGGCGCCTGGGGAGGACGCCCGTCCGGCATCCACGGAGGACACCCGTCCGGCATCCGCGGAGGGGATGCCGGACGGTCCGTCGTGGGCGGACGCGTCCGCGGACGACCGCACAGACCGCCGGGCGGCGGCCGCGTGGGCTGGACTTCCCCCGATCCAGCCCACGGCCGTCGCCCGGCTTCCGCGCGGCGTCGCCGACCCCGGGTTCGGCGGCACGCTCAGCACCTGGCAGAACCCGTCCTTCACCGGGACGCTCTCGCACGCCGTGCTCGACGGCGCGCCGGGCGGCCTGGTCCGGGGCACCCTCAGGACGTCGGGCACCCCGCGTCCCGACCTCGGCGAGCCCTCGCTGACCGTGCCGGTGTCCCGGCCGGAACCGTCCACGGAGGCCGCCGTTCCGCCGGCGGGCCCCCGGGTGCGTCCGGTCCCACCGAGCGCCGCCCGCGCCACGACGCTGACCACGGCCCCCGCCGTACAACGCCGCGCCCTGCCAACGGCCCGCCCGGCGGGGCCCGCGACGGCTGCGGCGCCGACGCCGGGCCTGGCGGCCCCGGCTCCGGCGGATGCCGGGTCCGGCCCGGCTCCGGTCGCTTCGGGGACGGCTGTCCCGGCGCCCGGCCCCGCCCCGGGTACGCCTGCTCCCGCCTCAGCGGCATCGGCTCAACCGCCCGCCACGCCCGCGACCCAGCGGCGGGCCACCGCGGCTTCGACGCCTGACGCGGCGCCGGGTGGTGGCGCTCAGGCGTCCGCCGGGCTCACGGCTCCTGGGGTGTCGCAGTCGGCTGCTGCCGGTGCCGTGCCTGCGGTGCGGCGGCGGGCCGCGCAGGCTGCTCCGGGGCCCGCCTCGGGCCCGGCGGTGTCCGCTTCGGGGGCGTCTGCTGCGGGGCTCGCTCCGGGCCAAGGGGCTTCGGCGTCTGGTTCCGCTTCTGCGACGTCGGCTCAGGCACCTGCCGGGCGCGAGGCCAATGGCCCCGGGCCTGGAGGTACAGGCCTGGGCGCGCCAACGCCCGCCGCGCGTCCTGTCCAGCGGCGGGCCGCTGCTCCGTCAGCTGCGGCGGCGCCCGATTCCGCTTCGGGTGTTCCGACTTCGGCCCCGCTTGACGCGGCGCCGGACGGTGGCGCTCAGGCGTCCGCCGGGCTCACGGCTCCTGGGGTGTCGCAGTCGGCTGCTGCCGGTGCCGTGCCTGCGGTGCAGGGGCGGGCCGCGCAGGCTGCTCCCGGGTCCGCTTCGGGCCCGGGGTCCACTCAGGCGCCTGCCTGGCCTGCGGTTCAGCGGCGTGTGCCCGGTGACTCTGGTCCTGGGGGTACGGGCCTGGGTGCGCCGACGCCCGCCGCGCCTCCTGTCCGGCGGCGGACCGCTGCTCCGTCTGCTGCGGCTTCGGCGGCACCCGATTCCGCTTCGGCTGCTCCGACGTCGGCCCCGGCGCCGGACGCGGCGCGGGGCGGTGGGCCAAGCGGTGGCGCTCAGGTGCCTGCCGGGCCTACGGCTTCCGGGGTGTCGCAGTCGCCTGCCGTCGGTGCCGTGTCTGCGGTGCGGCGGTGGGCCGCGCAGGCTGCTCCGAAGTCCGCTTTGGCGGGTCCGGATCCGTCCGCTTCGGGGCTCGCCCTGGGCCAGGGGGCTTCAGCGCCTGGTTCCCCATCTTCGGCGTCGGCTCAGGCGCCTGCCGGGCCCGCAGTCCAGCGGCGGACCGCTGCTCCGTCTGCTGCGGCTTCGGCGGCGGCCGATTCCGCTTCGGCTGCTCCGACGTCGGCCCCGGCGCCGGACGCGGCGCGGGGCGGCGGGCCAGGCGATGGCGCTCAGTCGCCTGCCACCGGTGCCGTGCCTGCGGTCCAGCGGCGTGTCCCCAACGGCCCGGGCCCCGGAGGTACGGGCCTGGGCGCGCCGACGCCCGGCATGCCTGCGGCGCGTCCTGCCCAACGGCGGGCCGCGCAGGCTGCTCCGGGGCCGGAGCCTGCCCCGGAGCCGGGTGGTGGGCCAGGCGGTGGCGCTCAGGCATCCGCTGCCGGTGCCGCGTCTGCGGTCCAGCGGCGTGTGTCCGGTGGCCCCGGGCCTGGCGGTACGGGCCTGGGGGCGCCGACGACCGGCGCGCCCGCCGTGCGTCCCGTCCAGCGGCGGGCCGCGCAGCCTGCATCGGCTTTGGCGGCGGCCGACTCCGCTGCGGGTGCTCCGACTTCGTCTGCCACGGCGCCGGGCGGTGAGCCGGGTGGCGGCGCTCAGGCGTCCGCTGCGGCGACCGGTGTGCCTGCGGCGCGTCCTGTACAGCGGCGGGCCGCGCAGGCTGCCCCGGCGCGGGGTGGCGGGGCGGACGGGGGCGCTCAGGTGCCCGCCGGGCCCACGGCCTCTGGGGTGTCGCAGCTGCCCGCTGCCGGTGTCGCGCCTGCGGTTCAGCGGCGTGTCCCCAACGGCCCCGGCCCCGGAGGTACGGGGCTGGGCGCGCCGACCGGCGACGTCCCGCCTCGCCGTCGCCCGGGCCTGGGCGCGCCCCTGACCTCGCCCCCTGCCCCCTCGGCCCCCGTGCGACAGCCGGTCGCGGCCACGGCACGGCAGGCGCCCGTACAGCGCGCGGTCGCGCCGCCCTCCGGCTCGCCCCTGCCGGTCGTACGGCCCCAGCAGGCGACGTGGCTGCCGCCCGTACCCCTGGAGACCGCACCAGCCGTGCGGCGGAAGGAAGTTGAGGGCCGCCCGGCCGCCCCTGCCTCGCTTCCCCTGGCGTCGGCGCGCGCCCTGACCTCTGCGCTGCCGACGGCGACCCCGCCCGGTGCCGCCGCCGTACAGCGCGGCAGTGCGCCGACGGCGGTGCCGCTGCGCCGCATCGGTACGCCGGGGGGTTCGCCGACCGGGCCGGTGGCGTCGCGGCGCTCGGCGGTGGCGCCCGACCCGGGCGCGTCGGCCAGCGGCCACGATCTCCCACCCGCCCCGGCGGATGCCGGACACGCGCCCTCGCCCGGGCTGATCGGCCGCGCGGCGCGGCGACTTACCGGCCGTGCGGCAGCGCCGGGGCAGTCGCCCACGGGCGGCGCCGACCGGCCGGTGCAGCGTGCGGCTGTGTCGCCCGGCGGTGCGCGGACGCCCGTGCCGAAGGGTGCGGTCTCACCGCAGCGGCAGGGCGGGGTGCCGTCCCAGGCCGCGCCGGGTAGCGGGAACGGGTCCGCGTCGGTGGGGCAGTTGCCCGCGCCGGTGCAGCGTGCGGCTGTGCCGCAGGGCGGGGCGTTGCCGTCCGTGCCGATAGGGCGGCAGGCCGCCCCCTCGCAGGCCGCCCCCTCGCAGGCCGCCTCCTCGCAGGCCGCCTCCTCGCAGGCCGCCTCACCCGTGTTGCCTTCCGGCGCGTCGTCCGTGCGGCGAACGGCCGCGCCGTATGGCGTCGCGTCACCGCAGCCGCCGGTTCCGCCGAGGGGCGGGAGCGGGCCCGCGCCGCACAACTCCGCGTCACCGCAGCGGCAGGGTGCCGCACAGCCGCCGTTCCCGTCCGCGCGCATGGGGCTGCCGCCCCAGGGGGCACCCGGGGCCGGGCAGTTACCCGCGTCGGTGCAGCGTGGGGGCGCCGCGCCCAGTGGTGCGCAGCCGTCCGTGGCGTCCGCACCGCCGGGGTGGCCCACGCCCGGGGCCGGGCCGTCGCCTCTGCCGGTGCAGCGGCAGGTCGACGGCCCCGGTCCCGGGCAGCACGGCAACGGCGTACCGCCCGGCGCACCCGTGCGGCTGCGGGCGGCTGCCCCCGCACCGCCCGCCCCGCTGCCGGTGCAGCGCAGCGCCGCCCCAACGCCCGTCCCGACGCCCCCCGCGACCCCCACAACGGCACCGGCAACGGCACCCGCACCCGCACCCGCGCCGCCCCCCGCCCGCTGGCCACCGGCGGCCCCCATCCAGCGCATGCCCGCACGGGCGGCGGCCGTCCCGCCCGCGAAGCACATCGTCGGCAAGCGTCACACCGCGCACACCACCCGCAGCCGGAACCGCACCGCCGACTTCGACGCCCGGGCGCTGACGGACGGGCAGTTCGACGAGCTGGTGCACCGGCTCATCGGCCCGCTCACCCGGCTGCTGAGAACGGAATTCCGCCTCGACCGCGAACGGATCGGCAAGCTGCGCGATCCACGCCGATGACCCCTGGCCCCTGAGCCCTGAGCCCTGAGCCCTGAGCCCTGAGCCCTGAGCCCTGACCCGTAAGAAAGAAAGGCCGCCCCCGATGCCCAGTGATCTCGACCCGGGATCCACGATCTTCTTCACCCTCACCATCGACGGCGAGAGCCTGGGGTATTTCAACGGCTGCGAGGGGCTGTCGTCCGAGGTGGAGATCGAGCACCACCAGGAAGGCGGCAACAACGGCTTCGTCTGGCAGCTGCCGTCCCGCGTCACCTTCTCCAGCATCCGGCTGACCCGCCCCCTCACCCCCGACACGGCGAAGGTGGCGGCGTGGGTCTCGTCGATCACCACGGGGGTCACCCGTCCCACCGGGCAGATCGCCGCGCTGCGGGCGGACGGTTCGGTGGTGGCCCAGTGGGGGCTGCTCGACGTGCTGCCGGTGCGGTGGCAGGGGCCGTCGCTCAGCCCGGACAGCCCGGCGGTCGCCACGGAGGTCCTGGAGATCACCCACCACGGGTTCACGGACGCGGGGGCGGCGTAGATGGCCACCAAAGGCGGCGCAGGAGGCAAAGGCGGCGGCCGCGGCGGCAACCCCGGCGGCGGCCGCGGCGGCGGCAAGGGCGGCGCGGGCAAGAGCCTGGTGCGCGCCTCGCTCGCGATCCACGAGCCCCCGGTCGGCCAGAGCACCACCCCCGGCGGGCTGATCAAGAACTTCGACTTCGACTTCAACCCCGCCCAGCTCACCATGAGCCGCCGCACGGACTGGAAGTACACCCCGAGCCCGGCCGTCCGCGACGGCTCGCAGCCGGAGTTCATGGGGCCCGAACCGCGCACCCTGAACATCGACGTCTTCCTCGACTCCTCGGACCAGCCGGACAGCAACGAGGTGCTGAAGAAGGTCGAGGCGCTCTTCTCCTGCTGCGAGGTGACGGCGTCCAGCCTCTCCGCCAAGCAGCCGTCCACGCCGTGGGTGGTGTTCCAGTGGGGCTCGTTCTCCACGGCCCGCTTCACCGCGTACGTGGAGTCCGTGGACGTCACGTACACCCTGTTCGGCACCACCGGCGTGCCGATCCGTGCCACCTGCCAGGTGAGCCTGCACGAGATACCGAGCAAGACGAAGGGGCAGAACCCGACGTCCGGCGCGCTCACCGCGCGCCGCGTCCACCGCCTCGTGGCGGGCGATTCGCTGCAGTCGCTGGCCTGGCGGGAGTACGGGGACGCCACCGTCTGGCGGGTGATCGCCGAGACCAACGGCATCGACGACCCGTCCCGCCTCGCGCCCGGCACCGAACTCATCCTGCCCGCCGTCGAGGAGGTGACCGCCTGATGCCGCCGATCTCGTACTCCAGCATCATCCACGTCAAGCTGGACGGCACCCCGCTGCACCCGGTCAAGGTCGCACCGCTGCTGGCGGAGGCCTGGGTGGACTTCGGGGCGGGGGTGCCCGGCGCGTTCCAGCTCACCTTCCGCGACCCGAAGCGGGCGGTGCTGGGACTGGCGAAGATCAAAATCGGGACGAAGGTGGTCCTGGCGCCCGTCGCAGGCGGCAAGGGGACGCAGGATCCGCTGTTCACCGGCGAGGTCACCGGGCTGGAGACGGATTACGACTCCACCGGCGCGTTCACCGTCGTCCGCGGCTACGACCTCGGCCACCGCATGCTGCGCCAGCGCCGGGTGGCCGGGTACACCGCCATGCGGGCCTCCGACATCGCCAAGCGGCTGATCGGGAAGAGCGGGGTCACCCCGGGCCGGATCGAACCGACCAAGACCACCTACGACTTCATCACCCAGGACAACATCACCGACTGGGACTTCCTCGCCCGGCTCGCCGAGGACAACAAGAAGGTGATGTTCCTGGACGGGGACGGGAAGTTCCAGTTCGTCAGCCGCAAGAGCGCCTCCGGGGCGCCCCCGCCGACCACGGACGGCGACAAGAGCCCGTTCGTACTCCAGGGCGGCGTGGACGTGCTGCGCTGCCGGGCCTCCGTCACCTCGGCCGACCAGGTGCCCCAGGCGCAGGCGCGCGGCTGGAACGTGCAGAGCAAGAAGGCCATCACCGCCCAGGCGCCCACCAAGAGCAACCCGGCCCTCGCCAACGGCGCCAAGCCGGGCGAGGGCGCGGAGAAGTTCAAGGCGACCAAGCTGGTCGACACCGCGTTCCCGTACGACCAGCAGGGCGAGGTCGGCCGGGCCGCGCAGGCGCTGGCGGACGACGTGACGTCGGCCTTCGCCGAGATGGAGGTGACCGTCCACGGGAATCCCAAGCTGCGCGCCGACATCCCGGTGACGCTGCGGGACGTCGGCAAGCCCTTCGACGGCAAGTACACGACGACCGGTGTCCGCCACGTCTTCGAGAAGAGCAAGCCGTACACGACCTGGGTGACCGTCAGCGGCCGCCAGTGGCGGTCCCTGTACGGGCTCGCCTCCGGCGGCGCGGCGGCCGCCTCCCGCATGCCGTCCGTGGCCAACGGGATCGTCACCAATGTGAAGGACCCGCTCAAGCAGGGCCGGGTGAAGCTCAAGTTCCCCTGGCTGGACCCGGATTACGTGAGCGACTGGACCCGCACCGTGCAGTGGGCCGGGGTGGGCGGCGGCAGCGTCTTCCCGCTGGACGTCAACGACGAGGTGCTGGTGGCCTTCGACCGCGGCGCCCTCGACCACCCGTACGTCATCGGCGGCCTCTACAACGGCAAGGACAAGCCGAAGCCGGGCGACGTACCGCTGCACGACGCGCTCAAGGGCAAGGCGACCCGGCACACCGTCGCCGACCGGGAGAACAACCGCCTCGACCTGCTCAGCCAGAAGATCGGCAAGCGCGGGGTGCGGCTGAGCACGGGCAACGACCGGCTCACCATCAACCTGGACCGCACCAAGACCGAGATCACCGTGGACAGCAAGGGCACCGTCGTCATCAAGGGAACCGGGGCGGTGTCCGTCCAGGCCGGTGGCAACCTGAGCCTGCGGGCGGGCGGCAGCATGAACCTGAACGCCGGGGGAGCGCTCACCCTCAACGCGGGCGGAGCCCTGTCGGCCACCGCGGGCGCCGCCTTCAACATCAAGGGCGGCAGCGGATCGATCCAGACCGGGGCCCTGAGCGTGACGGCCGGGGCGGTCAACGTCCTGCCCGCGACGTTCACGATGATGACCCCCGGCGCCATCACCATCGGCGGCACCTCGGTCGCCCTGACCGGCCTCGTCACGATCAACAGCCACGTCCCGGTGGTGGTCTGATGGCCGGGCAGTTCGTCGGTTCCGGATGGTCCTTCCCGCTGCGCATCAGCCCGACCGGGGGCATCGCCCTGGTCAGCGGCGAGCGGGAGATCGAGGAGGCCATCCGGCTCGTGCTCGCGACCGCCCCGGGCGAGCGCCCCATGCGCCCGGAGTTCGGCTGCGCCATCCACGACCTGGTCTTCGCCCCGGTCAACGAGGCCACCGCGGGCCGCATCCAGCACGAGGTGTTCACCACCCTGGACCGCTGGGAGCCCCGTATCGAGGTGCGCGAGGTGGAGGTGACCGCGGGCGACAGCGACGAGCAGGGGGTGCTCTACATCGACGTCCGCTACGTCATCCGCGGCACCAACAACCCGCGCAACCTCGTCTTCCCGTTCTATGTCATCCCCTCCCACGACGACCCCGACCCGTCCTCCTCCGGTCCCGGCGACGGGCCCGGCGACCGCCCCGGCGACGGCGGCGGACCGGCCACCGAAAGCGATCGCTGATGGCACTGCCCTCCCCGAACCTCGACGACCGGCGCTTCCAGCAGTTCGTCGACGACGCCAAGCGCTACATCCAGCGGCGCGCCCCGGAGTGGACCGACCACAACGTGTCCGACCCCGGTGTGACCCTCGTGGAAACCGTCGCCCACATGGCCGACCAGATCGTGTACCGGCTCAACCGGATCCCCGAGAAGAACCACCTGGCCTTCCTCGACCTCGTCGGCATCACCCTCTTCCCGCCGTCCGCCGCCCGCACCGACGTCACGTTCTGGCTGTCCGCGCCGCAGGACGACCCGGTCCGCGTGCCCGTCGGCACGGAGACCGCCACCCTGCGCGCCGACAGCGAGGAACCGGTCGTCTTCGCCACCGAGCGCGAACTCACCGTCATCCCCAGCGAACTGAGCCACCTCGCCGTCCAGCACAGCGGCGAACAGGTCACCGACCGCACCACGGACCTCATCGAGGGCACCGACCTGCTGTGCTTCGCCGAATCCCCGTCACCCGGCGACTGCATGCTGCTCGGCCTCAGCGCCGCCGTCCCGCACTGCGCCGTCGCGCTGCGGCTCGACAGCCGCGTCGACGGCGTCGGCGTCGACCCGCGGCAGCCGCCGCTGGTCTGGGAGGCGTGGACCGCCGAGGGCTGGACGGAGTGCGAGGTCGACCAGGACACCACCGGTGGCCTCAACCGCCCCGGCGACGTCGTCCTGCACATCCCCGGCGGACACATCCTCTCCCGCACCGGCCGCAAGGAGGCGGGCTGGCTGCGCTGCCGGGTCACCGAACCCGCCGCCGACCAGCCCTTCTACACCACCTCGCCCACGGTGCGCTCCGCCGAGGCGTTCACCATGGGCGGCACCGTGCCCGCCGTCCACGCCGAGACGGTGTACGACGAGGCGCTGGGCGAGTCCACCGGGCTGCCCGGCCAGCGGCTGCGGCTCGCCCACGCCCCCGTCGTCGGCGACGTGCCCCCGCTCCACCTCCAGGTGGCCGACTACGCCGGGCAGGAGGGCTGGACCGACTGGGACGTCGTCCCGCACTTCGCCGCCTCCCGCCCGCACGACCGGCACCTGACCCTCGACGCGGCGACGGGCGAGATCGCCTTCGGCCCCGCCGTCCGCGAACCCGACGGCACCCTGCGCCAGTACGGTGCCGTCCCGCCCAAGGGCGCCGTGATCCGCGCCCGCCGCTACCGCACCGGCGGCGGGCGCACCGGCAACGTGGCGCGCGGCGCCATCCGTACCCTCCGCGACTCCGTCCCGTACGTCGCCGAGGTCGTCAACCGGGAGGCCGCCCAGGGCGGGGTCGACGGCGAGACCGTCGAGGAGGCCAAGGCCCGCGCCCCCATCACACTGCGCGCCCAGGACCGCGCCGTGACCCTGCGGGACTACGAGGAACTCGCCCGCCGCGCCGCCCCCGAGACCGCCCGCATCACCTGCCTGGAGGGCCAGGTGGAGGAGTACGGCTCGTACGCGGTACGCGTCCTCGTCGTCCCCCACGCCGTCCCCGACCCCGGCGGGCGGCTCCGCTTCGAACAGCTCGTCCCCGCCGACGCGCTCCTCCAGCGCATCACCCGCCACCTGGACGAACGGCGGCTCATCGGCACCCGGCTGGCCGTCGGCCCGCCGTACTACCAGGGCGTCACCGTCGTCGCCACCGTGCACGCCTTCCGCGGCATCGACGCCGACCGCGTACGGCGCGACGCCCACGACGCCCTCTACCGCCACCTCGACCCGCTCACCGGCGGCGCGGACGGCACCGGCTGGCCCTTCGGCCGCCCGGTCCAGGCGGGCGAGATCTTCGCGGTGCTGCAGCGGGTGCCCGGGGTGGAACTGGTCGACGAGGTACGGCTGCACGCCGCCGACCCGCTGACCGGCAAACGCGGCGACCGCACCGACCGCATCGACCTCGACCCGCCGTCCCTGGTCTTCTCCTACGACCACCGCGTCCGGGTGATCGGGGACTCGGCATGAGCCACCGCCTGATCGGAGGTACGCCATGAGGGGATCGATCGACGGTCTGGCCTCCTCCTCCCCGCTCGGCATGATGCTGCCCGCCGTCTTCGCCGACGACGACCTCGCGCAGCGCTTCATCGCCGGTCTCGACGAGGTCCTGGCCCCCATCCTCAACACCCTGGACTGCCAGGAGAGTTACTTCAGCCCCGCCCTCGCCCCCGCCGACTTCGCCCGCTGGCTCGGCTGGTGGATCGGCGCCGAGACGGACGGCATCGAGGACGACCACCCCGAGGGCGAGGCCCGGCTGCGCGCCGCGGTCGCCGCCGCCGCGTACCTGCACCGCGTGCGCGGCACCCGGTTCGGCCTGGCCGAGACGGTACGGCTCGCCTTCGGCGTCGAACCCGAGATCACCGAAAGCGGCGGCGCCACGTGGAGTGCGCGCCCCCGGGGCTCGTTCCCCGGCCAGCCCCGCCCCGGCCTGCACGTCACCCTGCGCCTGCCGTCCCCGACCCCGGCCGACGAACACCGCCTCGACGAACTCGTGGCCGCCGCCCGTCCCGCCCACGTCCCGTACACGGTCCAGGTGACCGCAGCCGAAAGGACCACCCAGAGATGAGCCCCAGTCAGGCCCCCGGCAGCCGCGGCAGCGGCACCGAAGAGCCGACCCTGACCTGCGACGAGTGCGGCACGCGGAACGAGCCGGGCCAGTCCTTCTGCGAAGGCTGCAACGCGGTCCTGCCCGATCCCGCCCCGGCCCGTCGCCCTGCCACCTCCGGTACGGACCGCCACGGCGCCCCCAGTGCGGACCCGTGGGCCGATGGCGGGACGGCGCCCGGCACGTTCGGCCCGCCCGGCTCCGTGGGCGGCCCCGGCGCCGCCCACGGGCCGGGCCAGCGCGGCGACCACGACCCGCGCGCGTACCAGGGCCGCCCCGACGGCGGCGCCGCACCCACGGCCCAGGGGACGGACCCGGCGCCGCGCGCCGACGTCCGGACCGGCGCGCCCACCCCGTCCGGCCCGGCGGGCGCCGACGACTGGCCGGTCACCGGCAACTCCGGCGGCAACCCCACCGGCGACGCCGACCCGACCCGCCCCGTACCCCGGGCGACCGCGCCCGGGACCAACGCCCCCGCACCCAACCCCGCCACGGACGGGAACCAGAACCAGACCCAGCCCTGGAACCACAACCAGCACGCGAACCCCACCCCGCCCCCGCCCCCGAACCCCCAAAGCGACGCGGACCGGGCGCGGGCCCTGCTCGTGCCCGTGGCCGACCCGCAGGGCGAACCGGCACGCCCCCCGTCCGTAGCGCCGGTCCTCCCGGGCCGCCCGGAACCCGCCCGTCCCGAGGTCCGCGCCCCGGTCGCGCCCGAGAACCACGGCGGCGTCGCGTGCCCCTGGTGCCACGTCGCCAACCGCCCCGACCGCCACTTCTGCGCCCGCTGCGCCATGCCCATGGCCCAGGGCCCGGAGAACCCGGCCCGCCTCCCCTGGTGGCGGCGGCTGTTCGACTACCGCAACCGGGAACAGCCCTGGGCGGGCGACCGCCCCCGCCTGCGCCACCAGATCGGCCGCATCCTGCGCTGGGTGGCCCTCGCGGCGGTGCTGGCCCTGGTGGGCTGGGCCCTGTTCCAGACCCCGCAGGCCGTCAGCGCCGTACGCGACCACTTCGCGAAGCGCGCCCCGCTCTCCCCGGACTCCGTCAAGGCGTCCCGCTCGTTCCCCGAGCACGGCCCGGAGAAGGCGTTCGACGTGGTCAGCAACTCCTGGTGGGGCCCGGGCGTCACCCAGTCCGCCCAGGGGGAGTGGCTGGAGGCCCGCTTCCGGGACCCGGTACGCCTGCTGGACATCGGCATCACGCCCGGCCAGTCCGGCCACGGCGACACCCTCACCAAGTCCGCCCTGCCGCACCGCATCGAGGCCCGCGTCACCACGGACGACGGCAAGACCACCGTCCGCGAACTCAACCTCGACCAGGGCGCGGGCTTCCAGCGCCGCAAGTTCCGCGCCCAGAACGTCACCGCGGTCCGCTTCACCATCCAGTCGGCCTACGGAGCCGACGGGAAGAAGCAGGTGGCCATCGCCGAGATCGAGTTCTTCGGCCCCTCCAAGGCGAGCCGCTCCTGACACCCGGACCTACGGGTCGGCCGGAGCGGTCCCGGGGACGACGTGTCACGCGGTTTCGCGAGAGCCCCGGATGTCCCGGGGAGTCTGCGACGGCGACGGGTCCGAGCCCAGACGGCGGAGCAGCGCGTGCAGGGCCGGGTTGTCGTTGTCCTCACGCCAGACGAGGTTGAGTTCCACCGGCCTGGGGGTGGGGAGTTCGATCGGTTTGAAGACGATGTCGGCGTAGCGGAGCCGGGCGGCGGCCTCGGGGACCAGGGCCACCCCCAGGCCGCAGTTGACCAGGGCCAGAATGCTGTGGACCTGGCTCAGGTACTGGCAGAAGACGGGGGCGACGTGCGCCGCGCGGAAGATGCTGATGAGCAGCTCGTTGAAGTAGCGGGCCTCGGTGGGCGAGTACATCAGGAACTGCTGTCCGTCGAAGTCGGTTATCTCCAGCGTCCTGCCGCGCGCCGCCAGGCCGTGGCCCCGTGGCAGCGCCGCGAGCAGCCGTTCGCGTACGGCCGGCCGGGTCCGCAGGTCGGGGCCGGTGACCGAGGGCCGGCCCAGCCCCAGGTCCAGGCGGCTTTCGGTGAGGTCCTCCAGTTGGTCCCGGGTGACCATCTCCCGCAGCACGATCTCCGCGCGCGGCACGACCTCGCGGGCGGTCTCCAGCAGGGTGCCGAGCGTGGAATAGGCGCTGGCCGCGGTGAACCCTATGACGATGCTCCCCGCCTCCCCGGTCGACACCTGCCGGACGGCGAGGGCGGCGTGCTCGGACTGCCGCAGGATGCGGCGGGCCTCGGTCAGGAAGGCGCGGCCGGCGGGGGTGAGCCGGACCGAGCGGTTCGTACGGTCCAGGAGCTGGACCCCCAGGTCGTTCTCCAGGAGCTGGATCTGGCGGCTCAGCGGTGGTTGCGTCATCTGGAGCCGCTCGGCGGCCCGGGTGAAGTGCAGTTCCTCGGCGACCGCCACGAAGCTGGTGAGTTGGGTGAGAGTGAACAATGATGCTCTCCCGGTATCAGTGCATACAAATTTTAAGTTAGACGGAGATCGTTCCACGACTTAGCTTCAAGGGGCGGCCGAGCGAGACACGCCCGCCGAACTCCGCGACCGGGTCCGCGAAGCGCGCCGGTCGCTCCGCCCCGCACTCACAGGAGCGCTCAGTGGTGATCTCTACGAAGCCGACCCCGGACGCCGCACAGCAGGCAGGCGAGGCGACACTCGACAGGATCTCCTGGATCAGGCTGTCGTCGGTGTTCCTGCCGCTGGCCACGCCCATCAGCGACGCCAAGGTCCTCACCGGACGGCAGAAGCCGATGACCGAGGTCGCCTTCCTCTTCGTCGAACTGGCCACCGAACAGGGGCACCAGGGCATCGGCTTCAGCTACTCCAAGCGCGCCGGGGGCCCGGGCCAGTTCGCCCACGCCCAGGAGATCGCGCCCACGCTGCTGGGCGAGGACCCCAGTGACATCGCCAAGATCTGGACCAAGCTGGTGTGGGCGGGCGCCTCCGTCGGGCGCAGCGGACTGTCCACCCAGGCCATAGCGGCCTTCGATGTCGCGCTGTGGGACCTGAAGGCCAAGCGGGCCGGTCTGCCGCTGGCCAAGCTGCTGGGTGCGCACCGCGACTCGGTGCGCTGTTACAACACCTCCGGCGGCTTCCTGCACACTCCCACCGGGGAGCTGCTGGAGAACGCCTCCGCCTCCCTGGCCGACGGCATCGGCGGTATCAAGATCAAGGTCGGGCAGCCCGACGGCAAGGAGGACCTCCGCCGGCTGACCGCGGTGCGCGAGCACCTGGGCGACGAGGTGCCGCTCATGGTCGACGCCAACCAGCAGTGGGACCGGCCCACCGCGCAGCGCATGGGACGCGCGCTGGAGGAGTTCGGCCTGGTCTGGATCGAGGAGCCGCTGGACGCGTACGACGCCCGTGGCCACGCGGCCCTCGCGGCCTCGCTGGACACCCCGATCGCGACGGGGGAGATGCTGGCCAGCGTCGCCGAGCACTGGGAGCTGATCCGCAACGACGCCGCGGACATCATCCAGCCCGACGCGCCGCGGATCGGCGGCATCACCCAGTTCCTCAAGCTGGCCGCGCTCGCCGAGCACCAGCAGCTCCAGCTCGCCCCGCATTTCGCGATGGAGATCCACCTCCACCTGGCCGCCGCCTACCCGCTGGAGCCGTGGGTGGAGCACTTCGACTGGCTGGAGCCGCTGTTCAACGAGCGGCTGCGGATCAGTGACGGCCGTATGCACGTGTCCTCCCGGCCGGGGCTCGGCATCACCCTCAGCGAGCAGGCCCGGGTCTGGACGCGCGTCGAGTGCGAGCTGGGCACGCGCCCGTAAGGCGCGTCCCCCCGGAGTCCTCTCCGGAGAGAAGTGGTGGACGCACACCCATTGACCTGGCGTGCACGCCACCCTAATCTCCATTTTCATATGTAGACCGAATCCATGTATGTGGAGAAGAGTTCATGACCTTGAACACGGTGCAGGACGTCGCGCGGCGGCTGCGTGACGGCATGGCGCGCGGTGTGCTGTCCTTCCCTCTCACCAGCTTCCGGGACGACGGCAGCCTCGACCTGGACTCCTACCGCACCTATCTGGCCGGTCAGCTGGCCACCGCCCCCGGCGCGGTGTTCCCGGCCTGTGGCACCGGCGAGTTCACGGCCCTGGACGAGGACGAGTACCGCGAGGTCATCACCGCCGCGGTGGAGGTGGCGGACGGCCGGACGCCGGTGGTCGCCGGCATCGGCTACGGCTGGGCGCAGGCGCTGCGCTTCGCCCGGATCGCGGAGGAGGCGGGCGCGGACGCCGCGCTGGTGCTCCCCCACTACCTGGTCAAGGCCCCGCAGGACGGTCTGGTGGAGCAGGTCCGCCGGATCGCCTCCGGGACCGGGCTGCCGCTCATCGTGTACCAGCGCGACCAGGTGGCGTTCTCCGTCGACGGCCTGCGCCGGATCGCGGAGATCCCGACAGTCATCGGCCTCAAGGACGGACACAGCGACCTGGACAGGCTCCAGCGCCTGACCCTGGCCGCCCCCGAGGAGTTGCTGTTCTTCAACGGGGCCGCCACCGCCGAGGTGCAGGCACGCGCCTACGCGGCCGTCGGCGTGCCGGCCTACTCCTCTGCCGTCCACGCCTTCGCCCCCGAGATCGCGAACGCCTTCTTCGCCGCACTGCGAGACGGCGACGACGCGACCATGGACCGGCTGCTGCGCGACTTCTACGTCCCGCTGGTCGAACTGCGCGACCGGGTGCCCGGCTATGCCGTGTCCCTGGTCAAGGCCGCCGCCCGGCTGCGCGGCAAGCCGGTCGGCCCGGTGCGCGCCCCGCTCACCGACCCCTCCTCCGGCGATCTCGCCGAGCTGGAGAGGCTGGGAAGGGAGGGTTTGGATTTGGTGTCTGCAACCGAACGCCCCACAAGCCGGGGGTGTTCGGGGCGCCTCGTGTCCCCCCCCCGCCCCGCTCCCCGCCCGCCCCTGAAGCACACCAGGGGCCAAGGGCGCCGGCACGCGCATCCGCCCGCCGGCCGCCGACACTCCCCGTCGCCCCTCCCGGCTCCACCCCCGCCGGTGACGACCGGGCCGCTGCCACCCCCCGCACACCTTCGTCCCGCCTTCTCACGCGCACGGCGCCTCAACGAGCGGGAACCACTTGCCAAGAGCAGTTCAAAGGGGAACTGATCCATGCCTCTTGTCGTTGTCGGAATCAGCGTTCTGATCCTGCTGTTCCTCATGACCAAGCTGAAGCTGAACGGCTTCATCGCCCTTCTGCTGGTGGCGGTCGGGGTCGCACTGGTCCAGGGGGTGTCCCTCGAAAAGGTCCCGGACGTCCTCGCGAGCGGGGTCGGGGACCAGATCGGCGACACGATGCTCGTCGTCGGGCTCGGCGCCATGGTGGGCCGCGTCATGGGAGACTCCGGCGCCGCCCAGCGGATCGCTGACAAACTCATCGGCGCGTTCGGCGTCCGCCGGGTCCAGGTGGCCATGGTGGTGACGGCCATGCTGCTCGGCGTGACCATGTTCTACGAGGTCGCCTTCGTCATCATCGTGCCCGTCGCGTTCACCATCGTCCGGGTCACCCGCAACAACCTGCTCTGGGTCGGGTTGCCGATGTCGATCGCCCTGTCGACCATGCACAGCTTCCTCCCGCCGCACCCCGGCCCCACCGCGGTGGCCACCACGTTCCACGCCTCCGTCGGGCTGACCCTGTTCTACGGCCTGTTCTTCGCCATCCCGTTCGGGGCGCTCATCGCCCTGGTGTGGCCGCGCCTCCCGTTCGTGAGGAAGATGGACCCCTCCATCCCCAAGGGTCTGGTCTCCGACCGCACCTTCACCGAGGACGAGATGCCGAGCATGGCCTGGTCGCTGTCGGTGGCCCTGGTCCCGGTGGTGCTGATCGCCAGCTCGGCGGTGTACGACATGGCCGTGTCCGAGTCCAACCCGGCCCGGCCGTTCGTCACCTTCATCGGGTCGGCTCCGGTCGCCCTGCTGCTGGCGCTGCTGCTGGCGATCTGGGCCTTCGGGCCGCGCATCGGCCGCCCGCTGTCCGAGGTCAGCGCGTCCTGCAACTCGGCCGCCCAGGCGATGGCCATGATCCTGCTGGTGATCGGCGCGGGCGGCGCCTTCAAGGGCGTCCTCGTCGAGGGCGGGATATCCGACTACATCAAGGACGTCACCCACGGCTGGTCCATCTCGCCGATCATCCTCGGCTGGCTCGTCGCGGTCATCCTGCGGATCGCGCTCGGCTCGGCCACGGTCGCCGTGGTGACGGCCGCCGGTGTGGTGGAGCCGCTGGTCGCCGGAAGCGGAGTCCACCCCGAGCTCATGGTCCTCGCCGTCTCCTGCGGGTCCATCGCCTTCAGCCATGTGAACGACCCGGGGTTCTGGATGTTCAAGGAGTACTTCAACCTCTCCGTCCTCGACGCGATCAAGGCCCGCACCACCTACACCACCGCGCTCGCGGTCCTCGGCCTCGGCGGGGTCCTCGCCGTCGAAGCCTGTCTCGACGCCCTCAGCATCTGACCACCGCCCACCGCCCACCGCCCACCGCCCACCGCCCACGCGCCCCACGGACGTAAGGACGACTTCCATGAGCCAACCCACCGTCACCTCGTTCGCCGTCTACCCGGTCGCCGGCCGCGACAGCATGGAGCTGAACCTCTCCGGCGCGCACGGCCCCTACTTCACCCGCAACGTGGTCGTCCTCACCGACTCCGAGGGCCGCACGGGGCTGGGCGAAGTACCGGGTGGGGAGAAGATCACGCAGACGCTGCGCGACGCCGAGTCCCTCGTCGTCGGGGCGGGGGTGGGTGACTACAAGCGCGTCCTGCGCGAGATCGGGGACCGGTTCAAGGACCGCGACTCCGGCGGCCGGGGCCTGCAGACCTTCGATCTGCGCACCACCGTCCACGCCGTCACCGCGGTCGAATCCGCGCTGCTGGACCTGCTGGGCCAGCACCTCGACGTGCCCGTCGCGGCGCTCCTGGGCGACGGACAGCAGCGTGACGCCGTCCGGGTCCTGGGTTACCTGTTCTACGTGGGCGATCCCGACCGCACCGACCTGGACTACGTCCGCGAACCCGACGCGTCCGCCCAGTGGTACCGGATCCGGCGCGAGGAGGCGCTGACCCCCGAGAAAATCGTCCGCCAGGCCGAGGCCACCTACGAGCTGTACGGCTTCCGCGACTTCAAGCTGAAGGGCGGGGTGCTGGAGGGCGCCGAGGAGGTCAAGGCGATCCGCGCGCTCAAGGAGCGCTTTCCGCAGGCCCGGATCACCCTCGACCCGAACGGCGCGTGGTCACTGCGCGAGGCGGTCGAGCTGTGCACGCCGCTGGTCGGCACGCTCGCCTACGCCGAGGACCCGTGTGGGGCCGAAGGGGGCTACTCGGGCCGCGAGATCCTGGCGGAGTTCCGGCGTGCCACCGGCCTTCCCACGGCGACCAACATGATCGCGACCGACTGGCGGCAGCTCACCCACGCGCTGGCCCTGCAGTCCGTGTCCATCCCCCTCGCGGACCCGCACTTCTGGACCATGCAGGGCTCGGTCCGGGTGGCCCAGCTCTGCAACGCGATGGGGCTGACCTGGGGATGCCACTCGAACAATCACTTCGACATCTCCCTGGCCATGGTGACCCACTGCGGCGCCGCCGCCCCGGGCGAGTACAACGCCCTCGACACCCACTGGATCTGGCAGGAGGGCATGGAGCGGCTCACCACGGCCCCGCCGCGCATCGTCGACGGCGAGATCGCCGTACCCAGGACACCCGGGCTCGGCATCCAGCTCGACATGGACCGGCTCCACGCCGCCCACGAGCTTTACCAGAAGAAGGCGCTGGGCGCGCGGGACGACGCGGCCGCGATGCGCCACCTCATCCCGGACTGGACGTTCGACCCCAAGCGGCCCTGTCTCGTGCGCTGAGTGCGGGCCACTCACCCCCCGAACCGTCCCCTCAGAAAGGATGAGCCTGCTCCCAGGCCTCGAGAACCTCGCGCGGCACACGCCCGCGAAAGGGCACCTCGTACCCATGGGCCCGCCCCCACTCCCGGATGCTCTCCGTGTCGACGGGCGGCCGGGCCCTCACGTTGACAGGCACCCAAGGCGTGGGCGCCGAGACCGTGAACCCCACCGGCCCCTCCAGCAGCCCGTCGGGAAACTGGGGGACCACGGTCTCGCCGCTCAGAACCGAGACGAGGAACGCGGTCAGCGTGCCGTCGAAGGTGAACCAGCGAAACCCACGACCCTCGTTCACGGCGATGCGCCAGGTGTCGGGGGCGTCCGGCGGGTCGGTGATCCAGAAAAGGTCTTCGCCGTTGTCTGTGCGGCCCATGGTGAACAGACGCCGCGGATGGCAAGGGACAGGAGCCTTGCCCTGGTCGTAGTCCTGCTGGAGGTACTCGCGGATGATGCCGGGCATGCGGCCGGTGAGGTTGCTGTACTCGGTGTACCCATGCGGATGACGAATGCCGATGAAATCGGCGAAATGCCCGGGCCCGTAAGCGGCGGCGAGCCACTTGTAGTCCGCGGGCAGTCGCATGCCGAGGGTGGCCTCGACCGCGCCCCAGTCGACCGGCCGCGGCGGATCGGCAGGAGGCGGGCACAGCTGGACGAGTGCGTCGATGGCGTTCACGGGATTCCTCATGTCGATGTCGTACGAAGCCTCTTACACCGGCGCCCCGCCAACGCATTCCCCCCAACGCGCCCAACGTGTCAGTCCCCGGCGCCCAGAACACCCCCCCGCCACAGCCCTCGACGACCGCCTGATCAGGAGCCTCCGCACCGAGCGAGCGCAGCACGTCGTCCACCGCCACATCGCGATCGTGGAGGACGACCAGGTACTGCGTATACGCCTCACGACGCACCTGCCGACGCCACTGGTCATGCTGCGAACGCGCCTGGGTCCGCCCACTGCCCGATGCGGCCCCCAATGAAGCGACCGCCCCGAGGGCAGCCCCCACCAGCGCCGCAAGTCCCGCATCCATGTCCGCAATTCTGCCTGCGCGGGTGCCTTCGGCAGAAGGGAACGGTCACATTTCCGCCCATTGCCCACTGCGCGGCCGTGATCCCCACTCCCGGGCCCTGGTCCGGCGAAATTCCCAACAGCCTTCTGTGCACGGCCTCTTGTCGTCGGCACTGGCCCATGCTTAAAGTCATGGCCGCAATGCCGACTGGGCATGCAACGTACGGGGGACGCAAGAGGAATGCCTTTCTGTGGGCAGTCCTGCGCGCCTCCCCTGACACACGGGGAATCAATGAGCTTCAAAGCCGGATCGGCGGCGGCCGCTGTGGTCGTCGCCGCCACCGCAAGCATCCTGATGGCGCCCGCCGCCTCCGCGGCTGACTCCACGGGTAATACCATCAAACCTGGTTACGTCTGCACCTCAAAGCACACGCAAACCACGGGATCTGCCAAGTGCTCCAACCTGGCCCGGTTCGACCAATATCGGGCGAAGGTCACCTGCATCGACTCCCGCGGTATCAAAGCGGTCTTCTACGGCCCCTGGAAGAAGGGCAAGAGCGGCGAGTGGTCGAGCCGCAAGTGCCCCGGCACCGAGGGCGGCCGGGTGGGCGTCTACAAGGCGGGCTACCAGGTCGAACTCATGTGACGCCCGGTAGGCCCGACCCGCCTGCCCGTCACAAGCACGAGTCATCGAAATCACGGGGAACACGTATGAATCGCAAGAAGGCATTCCTCGCCGTCGCGGGAATGGTGATGGGCGCCAGCCTCATCACACCCTCCGCCCTCGCGGAAGACGGCGATATCGGAGTTCGCTCCGTAGACTGCAACACATGGTCCAAGAACGGCACCACTGGCTACGCCTATTGCTCCGGCCTCGGCCAGGTCGGCGCACACCGGGTGAAGGTAGTGTGCGTGGACACTCGCGGCGTGGAGGTCACGTTCTACGGCCCCTGGGTCGGCAACGCCAAGACGTCGAAGCGAAAGTGCCCGGGCACGGACGGTGGCAGGGCGGGAGTTCTCCGCGTCGGCTCGGAGATCAAGGACTGAGCCAATAGGCAAATCCCTGATATGCCGGTGGGTGGCCCAACGAGCCGCCCACCGGCGACCTTTGCCCGCAGCTATTCCCGCGCCCTCTCCAACGCCGCAAGCTCCGACGGGGTGCCGACGAAGGCCGGACCGCAGCCCGGCGGCAGCCGCTCGATCACCATGGCCAAGGCCTCGTCCACGCTCCCGACCTCACCGACGCCCTCACTTCTGGACGGACCGTCGACCCGGTACCGGCCGTCGTACGAAGGAGCCACGTACGGAATGTCCCAGGTGTAACGCGGCTCCGTGCAGCGACTGAAGTGCAGCTCCCACATCCCCGTCCACGGATAGAGCTGCCGCAACAGCGGCTGCGCGTAGGCGGCCCGCACGAGCTCGCTGAAGGGACCCAGGAGCGGTGAACCTATTGGCCTGACGGGTTCTCCCGCGGTCTGCAACAGCCGGCGCCAGGCACTTTCGACAGGATCGGTCACGCCACCATTGTCTCCGGCGCCGGGTCCCGCAGCCCTGAGTCGACTCGGCAGTCGCGGCAGTGCCGACCGGGTTCGGCCGCGCGGAAGGCGCGTTCGCAGCCGTCGCAGTTCCGCCAGGGGAGGGCGGGCGGTGCCTTGGGGGTGGCGGCGGCTCGCGCGGGCGCGGGGAGGGGCGGTTCGCTGAGGCGGAACGCGAGGATGCGGGCGGGGCGGGTCCGCAGCTGGTCGGGGAGCCGGCTGGTGAGTGCGACGGTGATCTGCGCGGGCCCCACTCCGGCGGCGAGCCATTCGCTGACGGCGGGTGCGAGGTCGGCGGCCTCGCGGCGGGACAGGATGAGCCGGGGATCGGCGAGGCGCAGCGAGGCCAGGATGGCGACGGCCCGTGCGTCGGCCTCGGGAACGGGCTCCGGGGCAGGCGCGGGTGCCGGTGCCGGTGCCGGTGCCGGTGCCGGTGCTTGTGCGGGTGCCGGTGTCGCTGGACGTGCGGCGGGCGGCGGGGTGGGCGATCCGCCGCCCGGTACGTCGTAGAAGTACGTCCGGGTACGGATCACCCCGCCGGGTCCGCGTTCACGCCGCCGCACCAGGTATCCGGCGGACTCCAGCTCCCGCAGCGCCCGCGAGATCAGGATCTCGCCCTCGGTGAAGTGCTCGCACAGCGCGGCGATGCTGACGGCCGCGCCATCAGGCAGCGACAGGATGTAGGCCGCGACGCCAACGGTGACCGCGCTGCCGCGTCGCTGCGCGAGGGCGTTGGCGATGACGGTGAAGTCGGCGGTGAGGCGGGTGCGGATGTGGATCACGCCGGAGGTCGGTGCTCCGGCGTCAGCGCGCGCATGCGCGTTAGACTGCGGCTCAGCCATCGGGAAGCTACTTCTTCCTGATCGGTCAGGCCCTCGATCGGGATTGCCGTCCCGGCGGGGGCCGTCGTTTTGCGGTTGTGTTGCGGCGAACGTAACGACCGCCATGTGGCCACCGCAAGCCGGTCACCCGTACGAGTGATCGCAGCGGGAGGGTGGGTGGGCGGGAGTTCTTTACCCCGGTTCTTTGGGGGAGTTCGTGGCCCACCGGACCCCTGCGTACGAGGGCCCGGTGGGCCCGGAAGACCGACTGCGACCGGTACCCGGCAGGCTCAGAGCCGGTCGTCGGCCTTCAACTCGCCGATGAAGGAAGCCCAGGAGCCCGCAGGGAAGACCAGCACCGGACCATCGGGCCGCTTGCTGTCACGGACGGGGACGACGCCGGGGATGCCGTCGGCCACCTCCACGCAGTTGCCACCCTCCTGGTTGCTGTAGCTGCTCTTGCGCCAGGCGGCGTCGTTCAGATCGGGACGGGACACTCGCTCCACGGTGATAGCCCTCCATCACGGATCGGATCATGTCGAGCGACATGAGCGGGGGCAGGGATGCTGCCCGCAGCCGATCGTAGGACAGGGCGAAGCGCTTCACGTCGTCTGGTTCTTCGATGAGTTGGCCGTAGTGGGCGCCCTCGGTGTAGGCCACATCCGAGTCGTCCGGGGCCGTGAGCACGGTCAGAGAGCCGCCCATCACGTCGTGCTCGCCTTGATCGAACGGCAGTACCTGCACGGTGACGTGGGGCTCCATGGCTGCCTCCAGCAGCCGGACCAACTGCTCCCTCATGACAGCCCGGCCACCGACCGGACGTCTCAACACCGCCTCGTCCAGGACGACCCACAGCTCAGGCCGGTCCGGCGAGTGCAGCCGCTGTTGCCGTCCGAGCCGGGCGACGATGCGCTCCTCCAACTGCAGTTCCCCTCGACGCCCCGCGGGGCGCGGCTCGCCCGGCGGGGCGCCGTACGGCACATGGAGGAGTGGGGCTACCCGCCCGCTTCGGACGCGTCCTGCACGGTGGCCCTGCTGGTGGCGGAGCTGGCAGCCAACGCCGTACGCCACGGGCGCGTCCCCGGGCGGGACTTCCGCCTTCACCTCACCCTGCGCCAAGCGCCGACGCAGACGATCCGCATCGAGGTCTCGGACACCTGCGACGACCGTCTACCCCTCAGGCCGACGACCACCTCGCCCGATGACGAAACGGGCCGCGGGCTACTCCTGGTCGACAGGCTCGCCACGCGCTGGGGCACGACTCCCCGCGTACCGGTCGGCAAGACCGTCTGGGCGGAGTGCGCTCCGGAGGAGCAAGCGCACGGGGCCTGATGTCGTACCGGCGGGCGGCCGACGCTGAGGCCCCCGCCGGGCCGGAGGTGGCCGGTGTCGGCCGCTTCTCTATGACGTGCGCCTGTGCCCAGACCTCTTCAGAATTGACATGAGGAGGTGAGGGCCATGCCCACCTACATCACCATGCTGAACTGGACCGATCAGGGTGTCCGCGCCTACCGCGACACCGCGAAGCGCTACGAGGCCTTCGGGGCGGCGCTGGACAAGCTCGGGGTGAAGCTCCTGGACTTCCACTGGACCGTCGGCCCGTACGACGTCATCTACACCATCGACGCCCCCGACGACGAAACCGCCACCGCGGCTTCCCTGCAGCTCAGCGGCCTGGGCAACGTCCGCTGCACGACCCTGCGCGCCTTCGACCGGCAGGAGATGGACGGCATCATCGCCAAGGCGGCGGGCTGACCGCTTCGGCCCCTTCCCGGGCGAGTCCGGGGCCGGTCTGCGCGCCGATGGCCCGGGCCACCTCCGCCGGGTGGGTCAGCTGCAGGTGGTGGCCCGCGCCGTCGACCACCGTGACGCGGGCGCGGGGCAGCGCGTCCAGCAGGGTCTGGCCCTCGGGGGTGAGCGGATCGTCGGAGCCCACGATGACGTGCACCCGGCCCGGGTAGCGCCGCAGCTTGGCCCGGAGGGCCGACCGCCACCGCGGCTTCGCGGCGGCGGCCAGGAGACGGGAGACATTCGCCGCAACGGTGCCGCGGTGGAGGTCCGCCACGCTCGATCGCAGGGCGGCCGCGTGCGCCGGGTCGCCGGTGAGGCGCTTGGCCAGCGCCTCGGGGGACACGTGGCTCAGGTACGGGCGGGTCAGGGGCGCCCACCGGGTGGTGAGTGCCGGGCGCGCCTGGAGGAAGTACGGGGCTACGAGCGTGAGTTGCTCCACCGCTGCGGGGTGGGCGGCTGCGGCCTCGACGGCGGCCGCGGCGCCGATGGAGTGGCCCACCAGGTGACGGGCGCCGGTCCCGGTCACCAGCGCGGTCAGCCAGGCCGGCCAGTCGTCGCGGCATCCGCCGCTCAACCCCAGCCCGGGCAGGTCGACGGCGCGGACGCGGCCGACGGAAGTGACGACCGGCGCCCAGGTGTCGGCGTTGACCGGCAGGCCCGGCATCACCACCGTGGGGGCGTCCGGCTCGCCGAGCTGAAACGTCCGTACCCCGCCCGGCGCGGTGAACCGCCTGTCGCCCGCCGGGGCCACCGGGGCGTCCCCGAAGCGGTGCGCCGCGAGGTGGTCGGCCCAGCGGCGGATCGTCGTGACGGCGTCCGGCATGGCCAGACCGTGGCGAGCGGCGAAGGCATGCGCCGACTCGGTGGGGTAGCGGTCGCTCGACAGGAAGGTCAGGGTCTCCGGGTCGGCCTTGGTGAGCCGCCGGGGCAGCCGCTTCACCAGGGATACGGGAATCCGCACCCGGGGCGCCTTGATCCGGTAGTGCTCCGCGATGAGCGTGAGCAGGCGGGGGAGTGGGGGCGTGGCGTCATCCAGCAGCCAGTACGAGGTGCGCTCGGCGGCGTCGTCGATCGGAAGCAGGGTCATGAACCGGGCGAGGTAGTCGGCCGTTACCACCGGTACGAACGTGGACGCGTTCCCCGGCAGCGCAGCGAGGGAGCCCCGCCAGAGGTCCTTCACGCTCGACGCGAGCCCCACGTACTGGTCGGATTCGCCGGTGACGCTGTCACCGATCACGGTGGCCGGGCTGACGATGGACCAGGGGACGCCCAGCTGGTCCGCCGTGGCCTGGAAGACGGCGTCCGCCTCGGCCTTGGACGCCTCGTAAGGGCCGAGGGCCCGGTAGGCCGCCGATCGCCGCTCTTCGCTCCAGGCGGCCGGGTCCTGTCCGCCCACCCGGTACCCGGAGACGTGCACCAGGCGCCGCAGGCGCGGCAATCGCGCCGCGAAGGCGACGACGGCGCGGACGCTGTCGACGTTGGCGCGGCGGGCATCGTCCGCCGACATTCCGAACCGGTAGGCACCGGCGCAGTTGTAGATCTCTGTGACGTCGTCGCACGCGCCCTGGATCAGCGACAGCTCCGCGAAATCGACCCGGAGATCGGCCGGGGCCTCGCCGTGCCCGTGCTCGGCCAGCCACCGGACGAGCCGCCGGTAGGACTCATGGCTCCGGCTGGCGGCGCTCACCCGGACCCCGGCCCGGCCGAGCGCGAGGACCAGGTGGCGTCCGAGGAAGCCGGTCGCGCCCAGCACCAGTGCGTGCCGGTCGTGCCGGTCCCCGACCGCGCTCATGCCGACGCCTCCGCACCCTCGTCACCCTCGTCCAGCAGCACGGCGAGCGCCTGGGCGGCGCAGTGCAGCGGCTCGGTGGACCGCTGGGCACGCGACACGATCATCGCTCCCTCCACCATGCTGACCACGGCGGTCGCCATGGCGCGGGCGTCGGTACGAGGCCGGCCGTGCGCGACGAGGTACTCGGTCACGGGCTCGATCCACGACGTGAAGGCGTTCGCGCAGGCGTCCCGTAGCCGCTCGCTCTGCGCGCCCATCTCCAACGTCACCACCGAGACCGGGCATCCGAGACGGAAGTCGCTGTCGGCGAGCATCCCGGCCAGGGTGTCCATCACGCGGCGCACCACCTCGCCCGGCGTGGCGGATTCCAGCGCCGAGTCGGCGATGAGAGAGCCGAATTGCGCGGCCGCGAGCTCGACGGCCTTCTCCCCGAGCGCCTCCTTCCCCTGGGGGAAGTGGAAGTACAGCGACCCCTTGGGCGCGCCCGAGTGCTCCACCACCGTGTTGAGCCCCGTGCCGCTGTAGCCGTGCCGCTGGATCAGTTCGAGCATCGACTCTGCCAGCCGTGCGCTGGTCATGGCTCCCTTGGTTCCCGTCATGACTGCACAATAGACCGGTCTACATATTTTTCAAACGTGAGGCTGCCAGGGGGTGCCGGGGCGCCGGGGGCCGCATGGCGGCAGGCCCCCGCCGAGACGGGGGCCTGCCGACCGCTGCTACTTACTTGCAGTAAATCGCCGCATTCGACTTGCGAATCGTGGACTTCCCCGAGCTGCCCCCCTTGGCGCTGGCAAAACTCGAGTACTTACCGCAGGTGCCGACCTTGGCGGTGACGCTCACGGACCCGGCCTGAGTCGTTTTGCACTTCTTGGCCACCTCGATGTCGGGGTAGTAGGGGTGGGCCACCAGGAGGGACACGCACAGTTTCGTGCCCGCCGGCTGCGGGCCGAGCATGGTCGCCTTTGCCGTGACCTTTCCGGACTTGTAGGTGGGCGCCTTCGCGGTGAGCCAGTCGGCAGCGGATGCCGATTGGGTTCCCCCGAATACTGCGAGTGACGCGACGACAGCCACACCGATGGTCTTGAACCTCAAAATTGCTCCCCGTTTTCGCGTGATCAAAGTGATCGTGCTTGGCGGGAAAGCTATCAGACGTCATGGGTGAAGTCAGGGTGTCGGCAAGGCAGTTCCGCTTGGTCCTTGATGGCGACGCAAAGATGGGATTTTGTCCGAAATGGAGGGAGTCCGGTGCCCCTGCGATGGGGTGACGTAAACCCCTTGCGCCCGGCGAACAGGCGCATGTACAAAGTTCCGCGACCGCAAAAACAGGCTCAGCCTGAAAATTGAAAACGGGGGATTCTGAACGAGGAGCAAAGTCGGCTCCATCGCGGCCATCGCGGCTGCGCACGGAGACCGCCGCGTCTGCCAAGTGCGCCGACCTGGCGCGGTTGGACCGGTATCGGGTAAAGGTCACCTGCATCGACACCCGGGGTGTGAAGGCCGTCTTCTGCGGCCCGTGGCGGATGGGCACGAGCGGTGACTGGTCCACGCGCAAGTGTCCTGGCACTCAGGGTGGCGCTGTGGGCGTTTACAAGGCGGGCTATCAGGTCGAGTTGTTCTGATGCGGAACCGTTCTGACGTATGACCACCGCACCACGCGTCCAGCACGGATTTCGCACATCTCCGCGTCGGCTCGGAGATCAGGTATTGACAGCCCCCACGGGATAGCGCCCGCTCGACAAGGCGGCGTCACGGGTTCACTCGGTGGCGCCGCCTTCGGCGTTGGGGTGTGGGAAAGATAGGCCCCGCCTATACGGGGCATCGATTTTTGGTCGTGGACCCCCTGAGCTGTGTCCCGGTTCACTGTGGCGCAAGCTGGCGCGGACCGATCGGGCTCGGTATCGCGCGATCAGGGAGGCCGCAATGACGCATACCCCGGACCCAGAGCGAGCCGCGACCCCGACCCCACCGACCTCACCGGCCCCGGAGCGCGCCGCGGCGAAGCCGTGGTACCGGCAGTTGTACATCCAGGTGCTGGTGGCGATCGTGATCGGCATCGTCCTGGGCTGGCGATGGCCGGACCTGGCCACGGACATGGAGCCGATCGGCACGACCTTCATCACCGCGATGAAGATGCTGATCGGACCGATCGTGTTCCTGACCATCATCGGCGGCATCGCCGGAGTCGCCGATCTGAAGAAGGTCGGCCTCACCGGGATCAAGGCGCTGACCTACTTCCAGGTCGGCACGATCGTCGCCCTGCTCACGGGCCTGGTCGCCATCAACATCTTCCGGCTCGGCGACGGCGTACACGCCGATCCGTCGACGCTGGACACCTCGGGCGACGCGGGCCAGTACATCGAGCAGGGCGCGCACCAGCACTGGTGGGAGTTCCTGACGAACATCGTGCCGGGCAGCTTCTTCGGGCCGTTCGTCGAGGGCGACATCCTCCAAGTGATCTTCCTGGCGGTGATCTTCGGGATCGCGCTGAAGTCGGTCGGGCAGGTCGGCGAGCCGGTCATCGCGGGTGTCCACCGGCTGACCGAGGTCGTCTTCAAGGTGCTGTCGTTCGTCATGAAGGCCGCGCCGCTCGGCGCGTTCGGCGCGATGTCGTACGCCATCGGGAAGTTCGGCCTGTCCACGCTGACCAGCCTCGGTTCGCTGATTCTGCTCTTCTACGTCACCTCCGCCCTGTTCGTCGTGGTGGTGCTGGGCGGTGTGCTCGCCGCGTACGTACGGCTGAACATCTTCCAGCTCATCCGCTACTTCAAGGAGGAGTTCTTCCTGATCCTGGGCACGTCGACCGCCGAGCCCGCCCTGCCGGGGCTGATGCGGAAGCTGCAGTTCATGGGCGTCGAGCGGTCCACGGTCGGTCTGGTCGTCCCGACCGGCTACAGCTTCAACCTCGACGGCGCGGCGATCTACCTCTCCCTCGCCACCCTCTACATCGCGCAGGCCACGGACACGCCGCTGTCCATTCCGCAGCAACTCGGGCTGCTCGCCGTGATGTTGCTGACGTCCAAGGGCGCGGCGGGCGTCGCGGGCGGTGGCTTCATCGCGCTCACCGCGACCCTGTCGACGGCGGGGCACGTCCCCGCGGCGGGCATCATGCTCATCTTCGGCATCGACAAGTTCATGTCGGAGTGCCGGGCGCTGGTGAACTTCTTCGGCAACGCCGTCGCCACCCTGTTCGTCGCCCGCTGGGAGAACGGCCTGGACGTGGCGCGGGCGCGCAAGGTGCTGGCGGGGAAGGGCGGTGAGCCACCGACGGAGGCGCGACCCGTAAGGCCCACGGCGCCGACGGCCGTGGCGCCCGCCGCGCACACCGCCGAGGTGGCCCCCTGATGGTGTCCGTGCTGATCGCCCCGGGCAAGTTCAAGGGCTTCCTCACCGCTGACGACATCGCCCGTGCGCCCGGACCCGCCGACTCGCGGCCGCGGACGGGGGAGAGGGGAGCGTGGCCGCCGCCTGCGGGGGCGGTTCACGCCCGAGACGGTCACGGTGACCGGTCCGACCGGACTGCCGGTCACGGCGCGCGTGGCGGTGGACGCCCGTGCCCGTACCGGTGGCCGCCAAGCGTGCCGGTTCCCGTGGCCGTACGCATGCCGGTTCCCGTGGCCGTACGGCACCGCTCACCGCCACCAGCTCAGGCGTCGGCCAGACCGTCCGGCACGCGCTGGCGGGCGGAGCGGACACGGTCGTCCTCGCCCTCGGCGGCGTGGCCACCACCGACGGCGGCGCGGGCCTGCCGCAGTCCCTCGGCGCGGTGCTGGCCCCGTGAGGACGGCACGCCGATCGGCCCCGGTGGCCGGGGGCTCGCGGACCTCCGTACGGCCGACCTCGCCGCAGCCGGTACCGCGCTGGCCGGTGTCGACCTCGTCCTCGCCACCGATGTGGACAACCCGCTGCTCGGGCCGATGGGCGCGGCCGCCGTCTACGGTCCCCAGAAGGGCGACCGCGAGCGACGTACGCGAACTGGACGCCGCCCTCGGCGCCCTCGTCCGCGGCCCGGCGGCGGCGCTCGCCGCGCGGTCCCGCCGGCAGGGCGTACCGGTGCACGCCGTAGCGGGCCGGCGCACACTGCCCGCCGAACGGACCGCGACCCACTTCCGGTCCGTCGTAACGACCCGAGGGCGAGGGATAGGTTGACCCGGCAACGGCCGCAGCAGGCGCAGCAGCCACCGCTGTCGCAGCCGCAGCCCAGATCCGTCGCCCGGGGAGGCACCGTGGACGCGCGGCAGCTCGAGTACTTCCTGGCCATCGTCGAACACGGCGGCTTCAGCAAGGCGGCCGCCGCGCTGCACGTGGCCCAGCCGTCGCTGTCGCAGGCCATGGCGACCCTGGAGGCCGACCTCGGGGTGGCCCTGTTCCACCGCGTCGGCCGGGGCGTCGTCCTCAGCGAGGCCGGGGCGGAGCTGCTGGAGCCCAGCCGCCGCGTGCTGCGGGACCTGGCCGCCGTACGCGACACGGCCGCCGGGCTCGCCGGGCTGCAGGGCGGCACCGTCGAGGTCGCCACCATGCCCTCGCCCGGCATCGAACCGCTCACCACCCTCATCCACCGCTTCGCCGAGCTGCACCCGTCCGTGACGGTGAGCACCCAGGCCGCGTTCACCCCGGACGAGGTCCTGTCCCTGGTGCGCAGCGGCGCCTGCGAACTGGGCCTGCTGGGCTCGGCGAGCCCCGTGAACCCGTCCGGGCTGGACGTCCTGCACGTCGAGGACCAGCCGTTCGTCGTCGTCGCCGCGCCCGGCGGGGCCATCGAGGACGGGGTCACGCTCCGGCCCGGGGACCTGGCGGGCCACAAACTCATCGCCTCCCGCACCGGCAGCCTGATGCGCAGCATCGTCGACGACATCACGGCGACCGCGGGCGGCACCGGCACGCAGATCGTGACCATCGTCGATCACCGGACATCGATCCTGCCGCTGGTCCTCACCGGGGTCGGGGCCGCCGTCCTGCCTTCCTCCTGGACCCGGCTCGCCCGGCGCTGCGGCGCGGCGGTGGCGCCCCTCGAACCGACCGCGCACCTGCACGTGGCGATGGTCAGCCTGCCCGCGCACCTCACCCCGGCGGCCCGGGCCCTCCTCGCCCTCACCGGCGCGCTGGCCGCCCAGCGGGCGCGGGGTACTGCCCGCCCGGCCTGACGCCCGATCCATCGGCCACACCTATACGTCGCATCGAAACCAGGTCTTGGACGCGCCACGACCGCCCTGTGTTGACTCGAACCGTCCCCTCGGGGCCCGACCCACCACAGCGAGCCGGAGGCACTCATGACCGCCGCCCCCCGTACGTTCCGTATCGCCGCCATCCCCGCCGACGGTGTGGGCAAGGAAGTCGTCGCCGCGGGGCGCGCCGTCCTGGACGCGCTGGCCGAGGACTCCCGTAACTCCCTGAACACCGACGAGGCCTTCGCCCTCGCCTGGGAGGAGTTCCCCTGGGGCTGCGGGTACTACGAGCGCACCGGCAAGATGATCGACGACGACGGCCTGGACCGCCTCAAGGACTTCGACGCCCTCTACTTCGGCGCGGTCGGCTGGCCGACCGTCCCCGATCACATCAGCCTGTGGGGCCTGCGCCTGAAGATCTGCCAGAACTTCGACCAGTGGGCCAACGTCCGCCCCGTGCAGTTCCTGCCCGGCGTCCAGAGCCCGCTGCGCAAGGCCGACGACACCGAGCTGGACTGGGTCGTCGTCCGCGAGAACAGCGAGGGCGAGTACGCGGGGCTCGGCGGCCGCAACCTCTCCGGCCGTGGCCCGGGCGGCGAAGTCGCCGTCCAGTCGTCCCTGTTCACCGAGGTCGGCTGCGAACGCATCATCCGCTTCGCCTTCGACCTGGCCCGCACCCGCACCCGCCGCAAGGTCTCGTCCGTCACCAAGAGCAACGCGCAGCAGTACGGCATGGTCCTGTGGGACGACGTCTTCCGGCGCGTCGCCGCCGACTACCCGGACGTGGAGACCGAGAGCGTCCTCGTGGACGCTATGTCCGCGAAGTTCGTCCTCCACCCCGAGGACCTGTCGGTCGTCGTCGCCTCCAACCTCAACGCCGACATCCTCTCCGACCTCGGCAGCGCGCTGGCGGGCAGCCTGGGCCTGGCCGCCAGTGCCAACCTCAACCCCGAACGCCGCTTCCCCAGCATGTTCGAACCGGTCCACGGCTCCGCCCCGGACATCGCGGGCCAGGGCCTGGCCAACCCCATCGGCGCGGTCGGCAGCGCGGCCCTCATGCTGGACCACTTCGGCCTCCCCGCCGCCGCGGCCCGCCTCCGCCAGGCCATCGAGGCGACGACGGCCGCGGGCATCCTCCCCCGCGACCTGGGCGGCACCGCGACGACGGAGGAGGTGACGAAGGCGCTGATAGCCGCTCTGAACACCTGACTTTCCCCCTGCCTACAAGTTGGGGGCCACGGCGCGGCCGGTCTGCGGAGAGATCATCCCGGCGCAGAGGCCGCGAGCGGCCAGCCCCTGGGCGATGCGGGGGATCGCGGCACGGGTGTTGGCGGGCCCGTCGTGCATGAGGATGACCTGGCCGTTGGTGAGTCGGCCCGCGGCCTGCACGATCGCGTCCGTACTGGCGTTGTTCCAGTCCTGCGAGTCGACGTCCCAGATGATCTGGGTCAGGCCGTACCTGGCCGCGACCGACTTCACCGTCGCGTTGGTCTCCCCGTACGGCGGCCGGAACAGCTTCGGCGTGCCGCCGCCCGCGCCCGCGATGGCCGTTTGCGTCCGGGAGATCTCCGCGTCGATCTGCGCCTGACTCAACTGGGTCAGGTGGGGGTGGGTGTAGCTGTGGTTGGCGACCCACATCCCGGCGCTGACCTGGGCCCGCACCTGGGCCGGGCTGGCGGCGGCGTTCTGCCCCGTATTGAACATCGTGGCCCGCAGCCCGCTCTGCTTGAGCGCGTTGAGCAGGGCGGGCGCGTTGCCGGACGGACCGTCGTCGAAGGTGAGCCCGACGTACCCGGCGCAGGCCGCAGCAGCGTGGGTGGTGGTGGTGAGGGTGCCCGCGGCGGCCATCGCGACGACGGCCAGTAACGCGAGACGCGGTCTGATTCTCATGGGGAGCCGTCCTCGTCAGCTCGTGCTACTTCACCGTGATGTTGGAGCTTCCGCTGCTCTGGTAGCCCTCGGTCGCGAGGATCATGTAGTACTTGAAGCTGCCCAGCGGCATTCCGGCGCGGGCCCAGGCGTCGAAGTGGTTGCCGGTGGTGATGGTCCCGCCCGTCCGCTTCGACTGCCGGACGCTCCAGTATTGGTCGAAGGTGCGCGTGCCTTCGACGGACGGCGCGTTGTACCGCGTCGTCTTGTAGATGTCGTACGTACCGCCGTCGCTGGTGACGGTGCCCTTGTACGTCCCCGTGGGCCGGTACGTGCCCCAGTTGTCGACGACGTAGTACTCGACGAGCGGGTTCGACGTCCAACCGTAGAGGGCCAGGTAGGCGTTGCCGGACGGGTTGAACGTGCCCGAGTAGGTCACGCTCCTGCGTCCGCCGTTGCTCCAGCCCTTGCCCGCGACGAAGTTCCCGGTGTTGCGCCACGACGTGCTGTAGCTGCCGCCGGAGGCCAGGTTCATGGAGACGGTGCCCTGGGCGTCCGTCCAGAACGAGTAGTAGTAGCCGTTGTTGGTGCCGGTCTGGTTCGTGGTGATGACCGTGTCGGCATGGGCGGTACCGGGCAGGGCCACCGCGGCCACGGTGACCAGGACCGTCGTACAGGCCGCGCTGATGAGCAGCCTGAAACGGCTGAGCGGCCCTAATCGGCCGTGTCTGCGACTTGCCAGAGTGTCCTTCATGTGCGCAGTTTTGATCTGCTCACGTCAACAGTCAACAGCGTTCCGGAAAGAATCTCGAAAAGTTCCGAAGCATTACCGGTCGCATCAGGCAAGGTCGGAGAGATCCTCCGGGGTGAGGGTCATCGACCCCGCGCCCATGTTCTCCTCCAGGTGGCTGAGGGAGCCGGTGCCGGGAATGGCCAGGGTGACGGGGGAGGAGGCGAGCAGCCAGGCCAGGGCGATCTGCGGCACCGTGGCGCCGTGCCGCTCCGCGACCTTGGCCATGCGGTCACCGGAGAGATCACTGATGCCGCCGCCCAGCGGGAAGAACGGCACGTAACTGATGCCCGCCTCCTCGCAGGCGGCCAGGACCTCGGCGTCATCGCGGTTACCGGCGTGGAAGTGGTTCTGCACGGACGCGACGGGCGCGATCGTACGGGCCTCCGCGAGGTGACCGGCGTCGATGTTGCTCAGACCGAGGTGGCGGATCGGCCCCTCCTCGCGCATCGCGGCCAGCGCCTCGAAGCGTTCGGCGATGGACTCGCCGTGCGGTGGTTCCATGAGGCCGACGCGCAGATTGACCAGGTCGAGGCGGTCCACCCCGAGGGTTTCCAGGTTCTCCTCGACCATCGGCCGCAGCACCGCGGGGTCGGTGGTCGGGCCCAGACCGTGGCCGGGCGTGTGCACCGGGCCGACCTTGGTGGCGATGACCAGGTCGGCCGGGTACGGGTGGAGGGCCTCGCGGACCAGGGCGTTGGCCCGGACGGTGGGCGCAGGACGGCACGACCGGTTTCGGGATCGCGGGCCGGGCCGAAGAAGCTGTTCGTGGGCAGGCGCATGGCTCCGAAGCCGATGCGGTTGATCGGAAGGTCGCCGCCGAGGCGGAAAACATCGCTCATGGGCACAGCTTCGGCGGCAGGGCGCCTGGGCCGCGAACCCGTGGCAGCTTGCTGCCAGCGGGGCACAACGGATCCGTGGCAGAGATTCTGACGATCCGCGGTGACCTGGAACTCCTCGCCCGCACCGAGCACATCTTCTCCTCGATCCGCGAGGAGTTCCTCTGCACCGTCCGGGACCTTTCCACCTACGCTCACCTGGGCGCTGCCCGGCAGGCGGCCCACGACCAGGCCCGAAACCGGGCCCACGAGAAGGCACGGAACCAGGCCCGAAACCGGGCCCATGACCAGGCCCGGAACGGCGGCACACAGCAGGTCCGCAAGCTGTGCGGCCCGGCCGCCCTGGCCGACGAGCACAGCCGCGAGCACCTGAGAGACCTCGTCGGCCAGGGCGCCGAGGTGCGGATCGCCGCCACCGCCCTTCCTCACGAGACGATCATCATCGACCGCCGCTTCGCGATCCTCGCTGGCCTGGACACCCCCGGTGGCGCGCGGCTCGGACGCCACGGACGAGGGAGCGGCGAGGCAGCTCGGCACCTCCCTCCGCACCTACCGCCGCCGGGTCGCCGACCTGCTCAACACCCTCGAAGCGGGCTCCCGCTTCCAGGCCGGGCTGCGCGCGGGCGAGCTGGGCCTCAGCGGCTGAGCCCCCCTGGCCGCGGCCGCGCCGCCGGATCGGTCCCCTCCTCGTCCAGCACCAGCCGTGCGGCCTCGGCGAAGTCCTGCATCTTGGCGATGAATTCGAAGTCCGCGTACGCCTTACTGCGCGGCTCCCGACGCTCCCGTATGTGCTCGACCCGCAACTGCCGCCGCGCCTGCACGTCCTGTGCCTCCAGCTGGCGCTGCGTAGCCTTGGCTCCCCAGAGCCCCGTAACAAAGGCCGCACCACCGGTGCCCAACGCACCCACAGCCGCCCCCAAGATTGCTGCGATACCTGAATCCACTGCGACAGTCTGCTCGACTCCGTCCCTGATCAGCACGTCTGCGTCGGCTGGTGCCTGGAGACCCGCGGCACCGACCCGCTGCGGAGGGGCGGCCCGTTCGGGCCGGGCCAGGTCAGCCTGTGAAGAGCTTCGGCTGCGGGCAGGACTCCAAGCCGCCGTACAGCCCGTCGGGGCAGCCGGTCAGGGGAGCGCGGCGGTGGTACGGCCACCCGTGACGCGCAGAAGGTCGAGCTTCGCCGCGTCGCTGCTGCCCGTCGCCGCCGTGTAGGTCACCATGCGCAGGTCCGCGCCGGGGACGATGAGGACGTCGCAGTCGAGCAGGATCTCGCCGACCTCCGGGTGCCGGATCGTCTTCCGGTCGGTCGTGTGCTGAACGGCGACCGTCCGCGTGGCCCAGTGATGATTGAAGGCGTCGGATACGTCTCGCAGTCCGCTCACGAGACGATCGAGCTGGACGTCCCTGGGATAGCGGGACACGGCGTCCTTGAGGTCGGCGACGATCGACGCCTCGAACGCGTCCTGACCGTGCTCGGACTGTACGGGAAGCATCGAGGCGTGAGCGGCCCCGCTGCCGAACAGGGCGCGGGCGAGGTTGCGTTCGAGGGGCGGGAGGACGGCGGGGTCTCCGTGCAGGGCGCACCATGTGGCGTTCCACCACACCAGGGTCCAGTCGGCGGTGAAGACTCCGATCGGGACATCGCCCAGGCGCCCGGCGAGCCGTTGGATTCCCGCGGGCACATGAGCGCTGACCGTCCCGTCCTGGGGCGGCAGGAGTCCGGCGCTCCGGTACAACTGGTCGCGCTCGGCGCGGGAGAGCTGGAGGGACCGGGCGAGGGCGCCGACGACCTGAGCCGAGGGGTTCTTCGCGCGCCCCTGTTCCAGCCGCAGGACGTAATCGACGGAGAGCCCGGCCAGCTGCGCCAGCTCCTCGCGGCGCAGTCCCGGGGCACGACGGTCGGGCGTCACGGCGAAACCGGCGTCGGCCGGAGAGAGGCGGTCGCGCCAGGCGCGCAGGAGTGCGGCGAAGTCGGAGCGCGTGGAACCCATGGGCTCATTCTCGCCGTTCCGCTCCACATCAGCCTAGGTACTGCCAGTCCTAGTGACGGGCACGGCACTGGTCGGCGGCGACGGGAGCGGCGAACGTGGACCCGCCCGAGCCGGGCAGCAATGCCGAACAGTGAAGGGGCCTCCCATGAAACACACCATCGTGATGACGGGCGCGAGCCGCGGGATCGGCCGCGTCGCCGCCGAGCACATCCTGCGCCGGTCGCCGGACGCGCACCTCCTCGTCGTCGCCCGCGGAGCCGCTGGCACACACCTCGCCACGGGCGGGCGTACGGTCTCGTACGTCACGGCGGACCTCGGCTCCCTGCGAAGCGTCCGCTCGGCCGCCACCGAGATCCGCGACCGGCTCGACGGCGGTGAACTCCCGCCCTTGCGCGGCTTCGTGGGCAACGCGGGCGTGCAGTACACCAACGCGCTGACCGAGGGGCCCGACGGGTTCGAGTCCACCTTTACCGTCAACGTGCTCGCCAACCACCTCTTCGTCCGCCTGCTCCAGGACCACTTCGCCGCTCCCGCCCGGATCGTGATCACCGCCAGCGACACCCACTTCGGCGACCTCAGGCACAACCTGGGCCTGGTGCCCGGCCCGGACTGGAAGTCCCCGGACGTCCTGGCCCGCACGGGCGCCTTCCCCAGGCCGGATACCACCACCGCTGGGCGCACCGCGTACTCGACGAGCAAGCTGGCCGCGATCTACCTCGTGCACGAGTACGCGCGCCGCCTGCCGACCGGGATCGACGCCGTCGCCTACAACCCCGGATTCGTCCCCGGTACCGGTCTCGCCCGCAACGCGGACCCCGTCTCCCGCTTCGCGATGCGCCGCGTCCTGCCGATGACGACCCTCACCCCGTTCGCCACCACCCGCAGCGCCGCGGGCCGCTACCTGGCCGACGTCGTCCTCGGCGCGACCAGGGCGACGACCGGGTCCTACGTCGACCGCGGCCGCGAGGCCCGTTCGTCCGAGGAGTCCTACGACCGGCGGCGCGAAGGCGAACTCTGGGAGTCCGTCGAACGGTTCACGGGGGCGCCGTCTTGACCCGACACAAGCCGACCTGCACGAGCTGACCGCGCCCCTCCGCCGCGACCACGACGTGACGACCTTCGACCTCAGGGGCCACGGCCTCGCCCCGGCCGGCGACCGGTACTCCTTCGACGCGTTCCTGAGCGACCTCGTCGCCGTGCCGGCGGAGGTCGCCCTGCCCTCGGCGCCCCTCCTCGTGGGCTACTCGCTGGGCGCGGACCTGGCCGTCCACTACGCCTCCGAGCCCCCCGACGCCGTAGCCGGGCCAACCTCGTGGACGGCGACGCCGACTACGCGCAGGCGGTTCGGCTCTTCATCGCCGAAGAACAGAACCACGCCCGGCTACTGGCTCGACTTCTGGCCGCGAGCGGCATACCGACGTTGACCGGTCACTGGAGTGACACGGTTTTCGTGCGCCTGCGGCGTCTCATGGGCCGTGCATGGAACTGCTGGTGCTGATGATCGCGGAAGTGGTGGCGCAACGACGTCGATCACATATGACGCCATGGCAATCGTGCAGCAGGCGAACCGGGCCACTTTCGGCTGCGCAACGCCCCCGCGTGGCGAGCAGGTTTTTCAGACACCTCATCCGGGCGTGAACGCACCCGACGGGACCGGATCCGGCGATCACATCACCGTCGCACCTTCTTTCGGTCGCCGTTCTCTGGGCGTTCGGGGATTATCGCGCATCCCCATGGATGCCAGGGGTTCTGCTGGTGACGGCGGGACTCCAGCGGATAGGATGTCGCGCGCTGCTCGCGGTGGCGGTCGGTGAGGTCGGCGGTGGGGGCGAGGGTACCGTGGTTGAGCTGCAAAGACCCACATTCCGGGGCGGCCCTGGCCGAGGCCCTGAACGTGCGTTCGCTTTTTCTGGTCTGCGGCGCTTACGGCCTGCCCGCAATATTCCTCAAACGATCATCACAAAGCGGTCCACGCGACAGCAGTGGGCCCTTTTTCTTTTCCGTGGCTTCCCGACTGGCGTTCGCCTGTGGGGTCACGAAGTGGACGTGCGGCGAGAAGCGGGTGCTTAGTTTTCATGACAAGAGGAGTGTGGAGTGTGATGCCATGAACAGAGTAGGCACAGGCTCTCCCCAGTCGGCCTGGAGGCTCGTGGAGCCTCTGGGGCGCATGGGGTTATCTGTTCTTTTGCTGGCAGGCGGAATCGTGGGAGTGGCGGCTGGACCTGCTGCCGCTTCGACCGCCGACGGCACGCTGACGGTAGAAGTGCTGCGTGACTTCTTCGGCACCGGCGTGATCAACGCGACGATGGACGTGCCGCAGCGGGGCATGAAGGTGGAGGTCTCCGACCCCGCTGGGCACCATGTCACCGGTGTCACGGATGCCACCGGAAAGGTCGTGGTGGCGCAGTCGACGGTGCTGGACGGCGGCCAGTACCGCGTCGACGTCAGCATCCCGGCACCGTACAGCGCCTATCTGCGGGCGGCGCCGGCGTCGACGGCGGAGAACCACTTCAACAGCTTCACTTCCTTCGTGGATGTGTCCGACGGAAAGAACGCCGCGGTGGTGACCGGGGTGTGGGATCCGGCCGACTACGCGCTGCCGGACTCGCGGTACTTCGTACCGGTCCAGAACGGCCCCAACGGAAACGACACCCGGGCCTTGGTGGCGTTCGGAACGAAGACCCGGGGCACCTGTCCTACCGATGTGTCGTGCCCGGACACGCTGGCCACGCAGGACCAGGTCGGCACGACGTTCGGGTTGGCGTACGACAAAAACCAAAGCCGGCTGTTCCAAGGCGCGTTCGCCCGCCGGTACACCGCCTACGGGCCGAAGGGCGCCGGCGCGATCTATACGGTGCCGGTCAGCGGCTCCGGTGCGCCGGAGCTGTTCGCGCAGGTGCCGGACGCCGCGGTGACGCAGCACGACACCGCCAACATGGTCAAGGACGCCGGGTTCACCGACGCACCGGGCAAGGAGAGCATCGGTGGCCTGGCCCTGTCGGAGGACGGCTCCACGCTGTACGCGGTGAACTTGCTGACCCGCAGCCTGGTGAGCTTCGACGCGACAGGGGCCACCGCCTCGGAGCCCGAGGCGACGGTGCCGATCCCGGACCCGGGGTGCGCGAGCGCCGGCGACTGGCGGCCGTTCGGTCTCTCCGTCCACAACAACACGCTGTACGTGGGCGGTGTGTGCAACGCAGAGAGCACACAGCAGCGCGCGGACCTGAAAGCCGTCGTCTACACCTACGACGGCGGGCGGTTCACCACGGTGCTGACCCACGCGCTCACCGACAAGCGCGGCAGCGTCTTTGGTTCCGGCGACAAGGCCACCCACTGGAACCCGTGGAACACCAGCCTTGACACGTGGGACGACCGGAAGTCGGGCAACACCTTCATCGATCCGCAGCCGGAGCTGGCCTCCCTCGCCTTCGCCCGCGACGGCTCGATGATCCTGGGATTCCGCGACCGGTTCATGGACGTGCTCAGTTGGGGAGGGCTGGACCCGCGTCCGGGGAACGACACAGCGGAAAACGGCATGTCCGGTGGTGACATCACCATGGTCTGTGCCACTCCCACCGGTGAATACCAGTGGGAAGGCACCGGGAGCTGTCCCAACCACGCCACCCCCGCCAACAGTGGCGGCCAGGACGCCGATGTCGTCGAGTACTTCCCGGGCGACTCCTACGCCAACGCCCACCAGGAGACCGCGCTGGGGTCGGTGGCCTATATCCCGCAGCAGCAGTGGGTCGTCAGCACGGAGTTCGACCCGGTCGTCAACGTCGCGACCTCAGGGACCGGATACCACGACATCACGACCGGTCAGGGCCCGGGCAATAACCCGACCGCCAACGGGTTCCAGTTCGTCAGCCGGGAACAAGGCGGGTTCGGCAAGGCCGGCGGGCTCGGCGACATCGCGTACGCGGCGGCGAACGCGCCGATCCAGATCGGCAACGTCGTGTGGTTCGACGGCGACCACAACGGGATCCAGGACCCGGGGCACGTACTGCTGCCGGGGGCGACGATCAACCTGCTGGACGCGGACGGCAAGCAGGTCGCCACGACCAAAACCGATGCCGCCGGGGAGTACTACTTCGGTGGCGTCGGCGCCGAGTACGAGCTCACGCCGGGCGCCAAATACACGGTGCAGTTCGACGTGTGCACCGCGGACACCAGCGAGGTGCCCGAGCAGCCCCCGGCGAGCGAGCTGCGGTTCACCCTCCCGCGGGCCGGCGCCAACCGTGCGCATGACTCCAATGTGACCCCGCCGACCACCGGACCGTTGTGCAACGGCTCCGCGCCTGTCACGGCGCCGGACAAGCCGGGCGGGGTCGATCACACGATCGACGCCGGGGTGTACATCCCGAAGGAAACGCCGACCCCGACCCCGACCCCGACTCCCACCTCTCCACCGACCCCGACCCCGACCTCGCCACCGACTCAGGCTTCGCCACCGGCCGGTACGCCGCCCGCCGACCCGGGCCCGGCCGGCAACCCGGTGGTCCCGGCCGGCAACCCGGCTCCGGCCGGCAACCCGGCTCCGGCCGGTAGGAGCTCGGGTTCGCTGGCGCACACCGGTATGTCCGGGCTGTCAGAGGTGGTCGCCCTCGTCGGCCTGCTGGTGGGCGCGGGCCTGGTCCTCGCGTTCGTGAGCCGGAGGCGTCGCGCCCAGAAGCACTGAACGAACCGAACAAGAGTGATCTGCCTGCCCGCGACCATCCAGGTCGCGGGCAGGCAGATCACGTCTCTCGAGAGGGTGAATCAGAAGAGTGTCAGCGTCGAGCCGCGTGCGGAGCGCGAGAATCCGGCAAGCTCTACCAGGCCGTGCGGCTGACCGGCGCCGATGGCTGCGGCCACGCTGGGCGGCAGCCGTCCTCGGCATGGCGGCCGTCGCGGTGACCGTGTTCCTGGTCGTCGGCGGTGGCTCCGGCCCCAGCGGTCCGCGCGCACTGACGATGGATGAGGCGAACCGGCTGGCGATGACGCGGTTCCGTAACTACGAGGCGCACGGCCGAGCAGTGACGATCACCGTGCCGGGCACCGCCGGTGGGCTGACCGTCACCGGGTCCGTCGACTACCGGGGCAAGCTCGGTTACGGCGTGGTGCACGGCACCGGGCGCGACACGTCCAGCGACGGGCTGATCGAGTGGACGGCCACCTCGGTGTTCGTCCACCCGATGGCGAACGCCCCGGCGCGCGCACCCGCGTCGCCGCCCCGCTCGGGCTGGTACGGGCGCCCGCTGCAGTCGTCCGGCAGCTCGCTGGACAGTTCGCTGGCCATCGCGCTCAGCCTCGGCAGCGACCGGCCGGAGAACGCCGAACTCCTGCCGCAGAACGGCGCCGCCTGGTGGGGACGAGACAAGGTGGACGGGCATCGGGTGGACGTCATGACCGGGCCGTCCTCCCGTGACCGCTCCGGTACGGCGGACAAGGTGCGCTACTGGGTCGGCTCGGACGGCACCATGTACCGGGTCCGCGTCAGCGTGGGTTCCGCGTCGGAGCCGGCGGTCATCGATTTCGACACCCAGAAGTACCTTCCGGTCAAGCCGGTGCCCGGAGTCACCCCGACGCGGTAGCCGCTGTTCAGGACGTCCGCACCCGCGCCTCCGTGGCAAGCAGGGATGACGGCGGCAGCGGGATGTCTGCCACGTCCGGGAGAACCGGAACGGCCGGGACGGCGGTGGCGCCCGTAGTGGTGGCACCCGGGAACTGCGGCTGTCGGCCAGGCGCCGCGACCTCGGTGAACGGGATGCCGCCGGGTGCCGTCGGCGTCGCCCACCTGCCGTCCGGTGAGGCCGACTTGGCCGGCAGCGGACAGGAGGCCGTTTTCGCGAGCCGGGCGGGCACTGTGGTGCGCAGATCGTTGCCGCGCAGGCAGTTGCCCCGGCCCCGCGTGGCGGTGGGGAACGTCCAGCCGACGTCGACGCCGTTGCCGGCGAACGTGTTGTCCACGATCTGGTTGCCGACCGACGGTATGTCGGCGGTTGCGGTGATCACCAGCCCGGCGTTGCTGTTGTCGGCGATGCGGTTGCGGACGAACCTGTTGTCGCTGCCGCCGTCGATGCCGATGCCGGTACCCCACCCGCCGTCGGCCTGCTCCGGGGTGGCCCTCTGCTGGTTGGCGGCGACCAGGTTGCCCGCGATGGTGGCGCCCCGCTGCGGGAGCAGCTTCTCCTGGTGGTCGGAGTTGGTGGTCAGGCCGACCCGGTTGCCGACGAGACGGTTGCGGACCACGTACATGTCGCCGCCGGCGTTGGTGCCTTCGTAACCGACCGCGTTGAGTTCGGCCACGTTGTCCCGCACCACGATGCGACACGGCTTGCACTGCCCGACATAGATCCCCGAGTCGGCCCCGCCCGAGGTGTACGAATGCTCGATGACACCGTTCTGCGCGGAGAAGGCGTAGATGCCGTACAGCCCGTTGCGGGTCGCGGTGACATGCGAGACCAAGAACGACTTCAGGAAGGTGACGGGCTCATCGCCGGTGTCGTAGCCGCCGCTTCGCCCCGGCAGCCCGGCGGAGGCCGCCGCCGCCGAACCGGTGACCAACACCCCGTTCTGCGTGTTGTTCTCCACGGTCAGGTTCTCCACGGCCACTCCGGGCGCCGCGACGACGACACCGTTCGGCTGCCGCAACCGCCCGTCGATGACGACCTTGCTCCGGGACGCGCCGCGAAGGGTGATGCGGGCCGTGTCGATCTTCACCGACTCGTGGTACACCCCCGGAGCGACCAACACCAGGTCACCGGGGCGCGCCAAGGACACCGCATCCGAGATCGTCGGGGCATCGGCAGGCACCCGGATCGTCACGCGCGCACCGTCCGGCCGCCGGCCCTTGCCCGACCCGCCGTCGCCGCCGCTGCAGCCGGCCACAAGTGCCAGCGTGCCCAGTACCGCCGCCACCACGCGAAGAGCTAATCGAGGCATGATCCCAGTCTGGCAGAACGCCCAATTCCTCGCCATAATCGGTGAGATCGCCCGGCATGCGCGATGAGCGTGTGGCACCCTGCACACCATGCGCCGAGCCGATCACCACCCGTCGCGCCGCACGTTCCTCGATGTCACCGGCGCCATGATGGCCGCCGGTCTGACCGCCGGGTGCACATCGGACGCCGCCCAGTCGGCCCGGCACGCCCCTACCGCAGCGGCCACGCCGATGGCGGTTCCGGCGACGGGCCGGCATCAGGCAGGCATCACGCTTCCCCAGCCGGCCCAGCGCAACCTGCTGGCCGTGGTGGCCGACCTCGATGCCACCGTGGCCGCAGGCCGGTTACTGGCCGAACTCGGCCAGGCCATCCGCACCCTCAGCGCGGGGACCGACCCGCGGCTGCTGGGCCTGCCGCCGGGCGACCTCACCGTGACCGTCGGCGTGGGCCCCCGGCTGGTGCGCGCGGCCGGTGCCTCGCTGCCCGGCGCGGCCGACCTCCCGCGCTTCTCCCGAGAGCGGATCGCCCCGCGGGCACGCGGCGGTGACCTGTTGATACAGATCTGCGCCAGCGACGCGCTGCTCTTACCGGTCGTCGCCGCCGCGCTCCTGGACCAGGCCGGTGACCGCGTCCACGAACGCTGGCGGCAGTCCGCACGCCGCGGTGCGAACGTGTCCGTCGGCAACGGCCTCACCGCGCCACGAAACCCGCTCGGTTTCATCGACGGCATCGTGGGCCCGCACACGACCGCCGAACAACAACGCGACCTGTGGCTGGCCGGACCCCCCGCGGTCGCCGGCGGCACCCTTGCCGTACTGCGGCGCATGGCACTCGACCTGCCGCGGTTCGCCGCCCTGTCCGTAGCCGAGCAGGAAGCGGTCTTCGGGCGGCGCAGGGCCAGCGGCGTCCCCCTCTCCGGCGGCCCCGTCGCCTCGGGCCCGGACCTCGGCGCCAAGACACCGGACGGGCGCTATCTCGTCCCCGCGGACGCCCACGTGCGCAGGGCGAACCCCGCCGTGGTCGGCGCCGGCCTCATGCTCCGCCGCTCCTACAGCACCGACGAGCCCGCCCCCGGCCTGCTCTTCATCAGCTTCCAGAACGACCTGCGGACCTTCACCGCCACCCTCACCCACATGGACACCTCCGACGCGCTGCTGCGATTCACCACCACGACCGCCAGCGCGACGTTCCTGATCCTCCCCGGCTTCGACCGGCGACACCCGCTCGGTTCCCAGCTGTTCGGCTGACCCCCGCCCCACCCCTCCGGCCCGATCGGACGGCTGACCGGCAGCGGCTCAGACCAGGACGAGTGCGCTGATCAGGCGGTGCGGTCCGGCCCGCCTCCGGCCAGGGCGTCCATGGCTGCCCTGGCCGCGTGGTACCCGCACATGCCGTGGACCGACGGGCCCGGCGGAGTCGCCGAGGAGCACAGCCAGGTGCCGGGGAGGGGCGTCCGGTAGGGGTTCCAGCGGGGCACGGGGCGGGCCAGCGTCTGCCACAGGGTCATCGCGCCGGAGGCGATGTCGCCGCCCACGTAGTTCGCGTTGTACGCGCCCAGCCGGGCCGCCGACATGCCCCGCTCGGCGATCACCGTGTCGGTGAAGCCCGGGGCGTGGGTCTCGATGGCGGCACGGATCATCGGCAGGGGATCACGGGGGTCGCCGTGGGGCACGTGCGCGTAGGCCCATACCGGTCTCCTGCCCCGGACGGCCCGTGCCGGGTCGGCGGCGGCCGGGTCGACGACGATGATGTAGGGGTGCGGGACGCGCAGGCCCCGGGCCGTCGCCGTCTCGGCGCGGGCCAGTTCCGGAGCCGTGCCGTGCGCGCCGCCCAGGTGGATCGTGGCGGCCTGGGAGAGGCGGGGGTCGGCCCAGGGGATCGGGCCCTCGACGAGGAAGTCGGCCTTCGCGGCGCCTGGGCCGTAGCGGTAGCGGGACAGCGCGCGGAGGTAGCCGCTGGGAAGGGGGGCGATCCGGGCCAGTTCGCGGGGCGAGACGTCCAGCAGGGTGAGGCTGCGGTCGGGCAGGTCATCCAGGCTGTCCACCCGGACGCCGGTGTGGATCCGGCCGCCGAGCCGCTCGATGTGCGCGGCCATGACGGCGGCGACGGCTTGCGAGCCGCCCTGTGGGACGGGCCAGCCGGTGGTGTGGGCGAGGTGCCCGAGGAACAGTGCGACCGCGGCGGTTGCCGGTGAGGGGAGCCGGCCGATGCCGTGGGCGGCGACGCCGGTGAGGAGCGCCCGGGCCTCCTCGGTGCGCAGGCCGCCGCCGACGCGCAGGGCCTGCGCCGGCAGGCGCGTGGCCAGGACGGCGAGGGCCCGCGGTTTCGGCGGGGTGCGCTGGGTGGAGAGCATCAGCTCCGCCACCTCCGCCGAGCGCTCCATGAGCGGGAGCATGAGCCGCCGCCAGCGCCGCCCGTCGGCGCCCAGTTCGGCGCAGGTGGCGTCGAGGTCGCGCCAGGCCATCGCGGCCGGGCGGTCTTTGAGGGGGTGGGCGTAGGCAGCGGGAGAGTGCAGCAGGGCGACGCCGTGCGCCTCCAGATCGAGGGAGCGCATGAACGGGGAGATCGGCGCCATGGGGTGGACGGCCGCACAGATGTCGTGCAGCACCTCCGAGTCGAACAGCGGCTCCGTGCGCAGCCCCCCGCCGATGCGTTCGTGCGCCTCGAACACCTCGACCCGGAGCCCGCCGCGGGCCAGGGTGAGCGCGGCCGCGAGCCCGTTGGGCCCGGAACCGACGACGACGGCGTCCGTCATACGAGTCCCCTCAGTGGAAGGCCAGCCACCCGATGCCCAGGGCACAGGTGAGACCGGCGGCGGCCACGGCGGCCGGACGATGGCGGTACAGGGCGAACCAGAACAGCGCGGCGGTCACCAGCACCGCGCCCGAGCCGATCGCGGCGCGCAATGGCCCGTCGCTGTAGCCGTATTCACCGAAGTGCCTCGCCAGCCAGGCGAACCACGCGATCCTCATGACGCTACCGTTGCTCTCTCTTGGTGGTGGTGTCAGTTCCCGCCCCGCGGCGCGGGAGCCGCGAGGAGGGTCTTCCTGGCCAGACGGTCGGTGCCGTCCGGGTCGCCCAGGCGGTGCAGGACGATCCAGCGGCCGTCATCGTGCGCCGCCGCCACCACGGACGAGCCGCGGGTCGCGCCGTTGTGCCAGGTGATCGAGGGGCCCCGCTGCCAGCTGGGCGCGGGCGGGCCCAGCCGGCGTTCGACGAGCAGTCCGACCACGGCCTGGGACAGGGTCCGGCAGGTGGACCACAGGCCACCGGCCGGCAGGATCGGGCCCGTCAGCGTCCACAGCGGGCGGGGCCGGCCGAACAGGCCGCGCGGGACGAGACGCAGTTCCTGTGGCGGCAGCGCGGTCACCGAGCCCGCCTCCAATCCCAGGGGCGACAGCACGTGCTCGTCGACGAGTTGCTGGTAGGAGCGGCCCGTGACCGTGGTGAGGGCGTGCCCGAGCACGGCGTAACCGAGGTTGGAGTACTCCTCCTCCCCCAGCCGGCCCGTGGCCACCCGGTCCAGCTCGCGCAGCGACGCCCGCAGGGCCTCCTCGGTGAAGGTCGCGTACGGGTCGTCGGGCGGACCGAAGGGGCCGACGGGCAGGCGCGGCAGGCCTGATCTGTGCTCGACGAGGTGCCGGAGCGTGATGCCCGTCCCCGCGGGGACCTCGCCCACGCACTTCTCCAGCGGGGTGTCGAGGCCGAGGACCCCGTCCTTCGACAGCTGGGCCAGGACGGTTCCGGTGAACACCTTGCTGAGGGAGCCGATTTCGACGAACCGGTCCTGGTCATGGCCGTGGGGGGGCCGGTCGTCGATACCGGGGCCGCCCAGCAGGCAGGTCGGGGTGGGCACGTTGGGTGTCGCTCCTGTTGGTCAGACGAGTTCGGCCTCGGGCGCGGCCGACTTGGTTCCGCTCTCCGCGCTCGGGGGCGCCGCTTCCGCGGGTTCCGCCGGCTCCGCCTCGGGCGTGCGAGCTCCAGGGAGGCGGCCCTTGGCCCACAGCACAGCACGGTCGAGGGCGCCGGACAGGAAGACGAGATCACAGGCGATCATGGTCAGCGCGAAGCCGGTCAGCCCCATGAAGAACGCGATCGACAGGTGGAAGCAGATGGACGCGGCGGCCGCCCAGGGACGCAGCGCCGGAACGAGGACCCCCATGGGGAAGTAGACCAGGAAGGCGACCGTCCCGTACGTGCCCAGCACGACCAGGAAGTCGTTCTCGTACACCAGGTTCGACCAGCCGGGCAGTTCGAACTCCGCCACGCGCATGATGTAGAAGAGCGCCGTGCCGTCCTGCCACTCCTCGCCCATCACCTTGTAGAGGCCGGAGACGACGTAGACGAGACAGATCTGCGCCGCCACCATGAGGACGCCCAGGTTGTGGAACGGCACGGACACCGCCCGCAGGTGCCCCGGGATCCGCTCGGCGAGACGGCGCGCGAGGCCGGTAGGCAGCGCGAACCGGTCGTAGCAGTGCGTCAGGAGCAGGAACGGGATGACGACGTAGGCGAGGTTGTCGCCGCCGTCGAGGAGACCGGGCTGCCGCTGGTAGACGGACCACAGCAGGGCCCAGTGGAGGGCCAGTCCGGGCCGGCCGCCGACGCCGAGCGTCACGGCCAGCGCGGCCGCGATCCCCAGGTGGTAGACCAGCTGGAAGTACCCGGGCGACGCGGACAGCGTGTAGACGCTGAAGCCGGTCAGCTGGGCCTTGAACTCGTCGTGCGGCAGCACCCCGTCGGGGCCGAACAGATAGTTCCGCTCCTGGTACTGGCTGACGTAGTACATGAGCCCGACGAAACCGAGCAGTACGCGCGTTCCCGATACGCCGGTGACGGCCACCGGGTTCAAGGACCAGGAATCCAGCCGGGCGGTGACATTCTTCATGGCATTCTTCATCGCAGGTCCCGGGTCTTCTGCCAGGAGAAATCCTTCACCAGGACCTTTCCTTCGGCGGACGGGTCGTTACGCTTCGACCACGGCGGCAACTCGTGGACGTACATACGCACCTGAACCTTCACCGCTTTTCCCTTGCACGCGGTCGGCATCTGGTCGTAGGCGTACCGGGACAGCCCTTTCACCGCTTCCGCCTCGGTGGCCTTCTCATAAGGCAGCGGTGGCAGTGCAGGTTTCTTGTCGTTGGTCTGCTGCTGCCGGAGCCTGCGCAGGAGTTCCTCGCTGCTGGTGATGTTCTGCAGGTGCGCGGAGACGATACGGACCTCCCGCGAGGGGAAGAACCGGGAACTCTGCGCCTTTTCCACTCCTCGGGCCGAGACGTCGTAGTACGGCGACACCGATCCGTCCGCGCAGGTGGTCCGCGCGAGAATGCCGCGGTCGTCGGAGACGGGCGTCGGGGCGAAAAGCTGCCAGTTCTGCGAGAAGTACGGATCGAGGTATTCCGCCACCGGGTCGTCGTAGACGAGTTTCGCCGGGCTGAGCGGCGCCTGGGACAGGGCGGCCATGGTCATGTGAGCGCCCAGGAGGGCGCCGCCGACAACGAGCGCCACCCTCCTGGTCGTGCGATACGTGGTCGTCACGTGGTGCTTACCGGTCGAAGACCGAGTCGGCCGTGACTCCCTGCGGCAGGTCGGCCGGAGCCGCGAAGACGCTGCCGTGGGACAGCATGTTGTCGACGTTGCTCTTCCCGACGACGGACATGCCCTTGCCGACCGCCGTGGCCTTGTGGGCGGCCTTGGTGGCGGCCTTGCCCACGGACTTGGCGGCCTTGCCGACCAGGGAGCCGAGGGCCTGCGGGGCCTTGTCCTGCGACGGCTGGGCGGTGGCCACGGGCGCGGCCGGCTGTGCCGGGGCGGCTTGAGCGCTGCCCTGGGTCGCGACGAAGAGAGCGACACCGGCGGTGGCGACACCGGCGGCGGTGGCGATCTTCTTGATGTTCATAGGGTTCTTCTCCCCCAGGATGGTGATCCAGGTACGGACAAGCCATGCGCCCGGTGAGGTGTTCCGGACGCATGGCGAACAACGCGGCCGAGCCTGCCATTTGTGGGGCGGGCCCTTCTATTGCCTCATGCGGCATTGCCAGGAACGGCATTGCCTCAGGAGGCAATTGCCTCCCCAATCAGATCCTCATAATGATGGAATGCCACCAGGCTGGCTTCGAACCTGGATTTCACGCCCAGCTTGCGCACGATGCTGGTGATGTGGGCGCGGACGGTCCGTTCGGCGATGTCGAGCTGCCGGGCGAGGACGCGATTCGACTCGCCTTTCGCCAGATGGTGCAGCACTTCACGCTCCCGGCCGGTCAGACGCGCCAGCGTCGCCACATCCACGGAAACGTCGAACGGTCGGGTCGGTGCGACCGTGGTCAAGAGCAGTCTCCCCACACTGTTTTCACTTGTTCCTGCCGATCGGAAATCGACACAGCAGGACGAGCCGGTTACACCTTTGGGTGGGCGGTGGTCAATCGCCACACCGGTGTTCACTCGGCTCGGTTCTTTACTCGCAGTCTAGTAGGGGGAGTTGAAGAGAAACCAGTCGGCGTGACCTGAATCACAGGCGGATAGCCAATTGCAGCCTGGGATTTACCGCTCGTACGCCTCCCCAGCCTTCAGTACCTCGCTCTCCCGGTCGACGAGCGTGCGCGGGCCGACGACCGGGCCGCGTGGCTCCTGTGCGGGGTGGGTGCGCCTCCACGCCGTGGTCGGCGGCTTCCTCGGCGTTCCAGCCGAAGCCGAACCCGAGCGTGAACCGGCCGCCGGAGAGGTTGTCCAGTACGGGCCCGGCTATCTACGCGTGCGCGGTCTGTAGGTGAGCGAGTGCCTGTTCGGCTGCTGCCTCCTGTTGGGCGTGCTGGGTTTGCGGTGCCAGTGCATGGCGAAGGCCACCGCGGTGAGCGCCGCGTTCCGGAGCATTGCCGGCCCGGTACCGTCGCCTTGCCCGGTCGGGTTGCGCCAGATCCCCCGGACGCTGCGGCGCAGGGCGCGGGCGCTGGTGCGGTCGGCGGCGACGCGGGAGCGGGCGGCGTGCTCAGGTGGTGGCCGCCGGTTCGAGTTCCGCCCGTGCAGCGGCCGGGGCGGTGGCCGGAAGCAGGTCGAGCCCTCCGCCGAGCGCGGTCAGCCGGCCTTGGGCCACGCAATCGCCGGGGCCGCAGCCCGGCTCGTGCCGCGCGCACGCGCCGGCTCCGAGGACCCGAATAAGGCGCCTCCCTGGGGGAGGAACCCCAGGTCAGCGGCATAATGCATGGTGCCCCCGGCAGGATTCGAACCTGCGACACCCGCTTTAGGAGAGCGGTGCTCTATCCCCTGAGCTACGGAGGCATGGTCGCTGGTATGGCGGCCGAGGGTCAGCCTACCGGGTTCGGGATCGCGGTGTGGAACAGGTTGCCTACGTCGCGCTGTCCTGCCTGGCGGCGGGGGTGTGTCTGTGGGCGGTGAGGTCGCTGGTCAGGGCGAGGGGAGGTCCGGCGTGATCATGGATTGGCGGCTGGGAGCGTAGGCGATCATGTACCGGGGTTCGGGGTGGGGCAGGTCGGTGTCAGCCCGCCCCTGGGGTTCTGCGTGATCGGTAATTTTGCTGACTCAGGGCGCTCAGGGGCGGTGTTTCAGGAATTCCGCGCGGCGCCATCGGCGTCGATCGATTTGAGGCTGGCCAGATTCTCGACGGGAATGGCCAGCCCTATCTGATCGCTCGCACATTCTTTATGGCCGTTTGGGTGCCGCGCGCGTCTGCGCAGCTCACGGCGGTGGGCTGCTGCTGACAAGGCTGCCATCCGGTGCTGACGAATCGCTGTTGGTTCACTAACGCGTCGCTAACGAAAATCGGGCGCCCTTTCCGTTGTTGCGCGATATGGGAAATCGATGCAGGGTTATGTGGCGAGCCATCAGAACGTCGATTGCGAGAGCCCCATGCCGACCAGCACCATTCCCCGTTCACGCCCGCGCGGCCCGGCCGTTCTCATATCGCTCATGGCGGCCTTCTCCGCTGTTTTCCTCACGTCGTGCAGCGGCGACCCGCAGCAGGAGAGTGAGTCCGGGAAGGGCGCGGTGAGCAACAACGCTGCGCCCGGGCAGGCGCCCGGGAAGATGGCGGGGCGCGCCGCGCTGGGGGAGGGCGGGGCGCTCTATCCGCGGGCGATCCGGCTGCAGCACAGCGGGAGCGCGAACGGGCGGGTGCTGGCGTCGTCCGTCGTCCACAAGGGTGGAGACGGCGTCGGGGACATCCACGAGAGCACCGACGGCGGCAAGAGCTTCCGCCAGGTGGGCACCGTCGCCGATCCGAAGGCCGCGGACGGCAAGGGGCTGTGCTGCGCGACCCTCTACGAGCTGCCGAAGCAGGTCGGGGACATGCCCGCCGGGACGCTGCTGTGGGCGGCCTCGTTCGGGCAGGACGAGAAGCCCGACCGGCGGATGTCGATCCGGGTGTTCAAGAGCACCGACCACGGGCGGAACTGGAGCTATCTGTCCACGGTCGCCACCCCGCCGGACGCCAAGGGGCTGTGGGAGCCGGAGTTCTCCATCGACGCGCAGGGGAACCTGGTCTGCCACTACTCCGACGAGACCGACCCGCGCCACAGCCAGAAGCTCGTCGCCGTACGGTCGAAGGACGGCGTCTCGTGGAGCGGGCCCCGCGACACCGTCACCAGCAAGCTGGAGTCCGACCGGCCCGGGATGCCGGTCGTGCGGAAGCTGCCGAACGGGATGTACGTCATGTCGTACGAGATCTGCGCGGCCGGAGGCAAGTACGCGTGCGTGGCGCATCTGCGGACGTCTCGCGACGGGTGGGACTGGGGCGACCCGGCTGACCTGGGCACCCGGGCGGAGACGGCGGACGGCAAGTACTTCCTGCACGCGCCGAACCTGGCCTGGGCGCCGGAGGAGGGCAATCCGCAGGGCAAGCTGCTGCTGATCGGTCAGGCGATGTACAACAAGGACGGCAGCCGGGCCGAGGGCAGCGGGCGCACGATCTGGACCAACAGCAAGGGCGGGGAAGGAACGTGGCGCGAGATTCCGGCCCCCGTCGCCGTGAAGTCCGACAAGCTCGACTCCTGCCCCAACTACAGCTCCAGCCTGCTGCCGTCGGAGGACGGCCGCGAGGTGCTGGAGATCGCCACCGACTATGACGGCGGGGTCTGCCGTCCGTACGTCGCCACCGCGGGGTCGTAGAACACGTCGGGCACCGCCGCATGGCGCGGCGGTGCCCGGACCATGTGCGCCGCTCAGGCCTCCGCAGGGCGGAACCGCGCGATCGGGTTCCGCAGGGTGCCGATCAGCTGGAGCGCGCCCGCCGGGTCCTGCAGGTCGACCATCTCGCGGTTGTTGCGCAGCTGGAGCCGGTTGAGGCAGGACAGCGCGAAGTCCTCGGCGAACATGTCGTACTGCTTGAACTTGTCCGCCAGGTGCGGCATCGCGTCCTGGTAGCCCCGCACGCTGTCGGCGACCGTCTGCCAGAAGGTGTCCTCCTCGACGATCCCGTCGGCAACGAGGATGCCATTGAGGAACCGCAGGAAGCAGTCGAAGACGTCGGTGAAGATGGACAGCAGTTTCATGTCCTCGGGGACGTCCGCGCGGATGCGCTCGACGGCCGGGGGCAGGACCGCGTCCGGGTCCATGACGGCGATCTCCTCGGCGATGTCCTTGAAGATCACCCGCTGGACGGCGCCGCCCTCGATGACCAGGATGACGTTCTCGCCGTGCGGCATGAACACCAGGTCGTACGCGTAGAAGCTGTGCAGCACCGGGGTGAGGTAGGCGTCCAGGTAGCCGCGGAGCCAGGCCGCCGGGGTGAGGCCGGACTCCTCGATGAGGGCGCCGGCGAGGGAGCCGCCGTCGGCGTCGGTGTGGAGGAGGGAGGCCATGGTGGCGAGGCGCTGGCCGGGTTCCAGCGACGCGACCGGGCTCTCGCGCCACAGGGCGGCGAGCATCTTCCGGTACGGGGAGTACCGGTTGGTGGCGGCCTCGTACTGGCGGTGGTGGTAGCCGATGGCGGCCCGCTCGCGGATGATCGAGAAGCGGGCGGCCTGGAAGACGTCGTCGGAGGCGATGACGCCCGCCAGCCAGTCGTTGATGGCCGGGGTGGCCTCCATGTAGGCGGCCGAGAGGCCCCGCATGAAGCCCATGTTGAGGACCGACAGGGCGGTCTTCACATAGTGCTTGGACGGGTGGCTGGTGTTGAAGAAGGTACGGATCGACTGCTGCGCGAGGTACTCGTCCTCGCCGGTGCCGAGCCAGACCAGCCGCTGCTGGGCGACCTCGGCGGCGAAGCTGACGGACAGCTTGTTCCACCACTGCCAGGGGTGCACCGGCAGCAGGTGGTAGTCGGCGATGTCGAGGCCCTGGCCGCTGAGGATCTCAGCGAAGCGGGCCCGGGTCTCCTCGCTCAGCTCGTCGCGCACCAGCGCGTCGTAGTCGAGGTCGGAGGAGGCGGTGAAGGTGGAGTGGTCGCGGTGCGCGGCCAGCCAGACCAGCTGGACGGGGCTCGCGGTCTCCGGCGCGTACGAGAGGTACTCGTGGATGCCGAAGCCGAGCCGCCCGTTGTTGGCGACGAAGCACGGGTGACCCTCGGTCATCCCCGTCTCGATCTCCTGGAAGCCGGACTTGGCGAGCTGCGCCGCGCCCACCGGCTCGGCGGCCAGTTTGTAGGCCGTGCCGGAGAGGGTGGAGCTGATCTCCTCCAGGTAGACGGGGAGGATGTCGTCGCTGAGGCCGAGGGCGCCGCGCAGCTCGATGAAGAAGTCGAGGGCGTCCAGCGGGCGCTCGGCGCCGTCCCCGTCGTGGCGGGTGATGCTGTCCGCGTCGACCACCCAGTGGTCCAGGGTGAGGACGCGGGCGGCGAAGCGGTACGTCACCGAGCCGTCGTCGCTGGTGACGGCGTAGCGGCCGTCGCCGTCCAGTTCGGGCTTCAGCAGCCGCTCGTGGGTGAACTCGGCGAGGGCCTTGCGTATGAGGAGGCGGCCCGCCCGCTCCCACAGGTCGGGGGTCAGGTGGGCGACGGCATCGCGGGGGCTCATCGGGATACTCCTTGGGCGGCGCGCGCGGCGACGAAGCGCTCGCGCGTGCAGGTACTGAGGTAGGCGTCCTTCTCCGGTTTGACGATCTTCTCGACGACGTCGAAGCCGACCGCCGCGTTCAGCGCGTGCACCGCGTCGTTGCGGACGTCGGGCTCGACGACGACGCGCCGGGTGGCGGGGTCGTCGAAGCAGAACTCCATGACGGTGGTGATCACGGCGAGGGTGAAGCCGTGCACCGGGGTGTCGGTCGGCGCGCACAGGAAGTGCATGCCGACGTCGCCCTCGCGGGGCTCGTACAGCCCCACCAGCTCGACGTGGGCCGGGTCGTAGCGCTCGGCGAGGAAGGCGGGTTCGCCGTCGTGCAGGCCGATGTAGGCCTCGTGGTGCGGGTGGTCGGCGATCCTGCGGTACTCGGCCTCGGTGTCGGCGGGGCTCGCGTCCTGCATCATCCAGTAGGACGCCTTGGGGTGGGTCACCCAGCCGTGCAGCAGCGCGGCGTCGGCCTCCGGGTCGAGGGTGCGCAGGGCGAAGCTGCCGAGGCGGGCGTCGTCCCGCTGGAACAGGGTCGTGTGAGCGGTCGGGTGAGCGGTCATGTGAGCGGTCCCTCCGGCGCGCCGAACTCCTGGAAGGCGATGGACTTCTCGACCGGGTACAGCTCGCGGCCCAGCAGCTCGCGGATGATCCAGGAGTTGCGGTACGGCCCCATGCCCAGGTCGGGCGAGGTGAGACTGTGCGCCTGGGTGGCACCGTTCTGGAGGAAGATGGAGCGGCCGGTGGTGTCGATGCTGTAGTTGCGGGCGACGTCGAAACGGCCGTGGCCGTCCCAGCGGATGCGGTCGCGCACCGGCTCCAGGAAGGCGGGCACCTGGTAGCGGTAGCCGGTGGCCAGGACGAGGCCCTGGGTGGTGAGGGAGAAGTCGCGCCCCTGCTCCTCGTGGCGCAGCCCGAGGGTGTACGTACCGGTGGACTCGTCGTACGAGGCGCCCGTGAGCGCGGTGTTGGTGAGCAGCCGGGTGGGCACCGGGCCCTCCAGGCTCTGCTGGTAGAGCAGATCGTAGATCGAGTTGATCAGGTCCGCGTCGATGCCCTTGAACAGGCCCTTCTGCTCGGACTCCAGCCGGTAGCGGGTGTCCTCGGGGAGGGCGTGGAAGTAGTCCACGTACTCCGGCGAGGTCATCTCCAGCGTCAGCTTGGTGTATTCGAGCGGGAAGAAGCGCGGGGAGCGGGTCACCCAGTTGAGGCGGTAGCCGTGGCTGCCGATGTCGGCCAGCAGGTCCTGGTAGATCTCGGCGGCGCTCTGCCCGCTGCCGACGATCGTGATGGACTCCTTGGCCTGCAGCGCCTCCTTGTGCTCCAGGTAGCGCCCGTTGTGCAGCAGGTCGCCGCCCAGCCCCTGGCAGGTCTCGGGGATGAAGGGCGGGGTGCCGGTGCCGAGGACCAGATGGCGGGCGCGGTGCTCGGTGGTCTCGCCGGTGGGGCGCTGGGAGCGCACGGTGTAGAGGCCGTCGGTGTCGTCGTACGTGACGCTGGTGACGTCGTGGCCGAAGCGGACGCACTCAAGCTTCCCGGCCGCCCAGCGGCAGTACTTGTTGTACTCGGCGCGCAGCGGATAGAAGATCTCGCGGATGTAGAACGAGTACAGCCGCCCGGATTCCTTCAGGTAGTTGAGGAAGGAGTACGGGGAGGTCGGGTCGGCCAGGGTGACGAGGTCGGCCATGAACGGGGTCTGGAGGGTGACGCCGTCCAGCAGCATGCCCGGGTGCCAGTCGAAGTCGGGCTTGCTCTCCAGGAAGAGGCCGTCGAGTTCGTCGATCGGTTCGGTGAGGCAGGCCAGGCCCAGGTTATAGGGGCCGAGGCCGACGCCGATGAAGTCGTATACGTGCGGGGATGACACGGTGGTTCTCCGGGGTGTTGCGGCGGTCAGTGGCTCAGCGACTCAGCTGGCGCGGGAGTGGCTGAGTTCGGGCTCGATGTGCAGGGCCAGGTACTGACCGGCGTGCTCGGCGAGGAGGTCGAGGACGAACGCGATGTCGCGCACCGACGTCTCCGGGTTGAGCAGGGTGAACTTCAGGTAGTGGCGGCCGTCGACGACCGTACCGGCCACCACCGCCTCGCCCGAGGCGGCCAGGGCCTCGCGGGCGTGCAGATTGGCGCGGTCGACCAGGTCCGGGTCGGAGTCGTCGCCGGGTACGTAGCGGAAGACGAGCGTGGACAGCTGCGGCTCGGTGACGACCTCGAACCGCGGGTCGGCGTCCAGCAGGCTCCAGCCCTCGGCGGCCCGGTCCACGACCTCGTCGAAGAGCGCCCCGAGCGCGTCCGCGCCCATGACGCGCAGGGTCAGCCACAGCTTGAGGGCGTCGAAGCGGCGGGTGGTCTGGATGGACTTGTCGACCTGGTTGGGGATCAGGTTCTCGGCGCTGCGCTCGGGGTTGAGGTAGTCCGCGTGGTACGTGGCGTGGCTGAGCGTGGCGCGGTCGCGGACCAGGACGGCGCTGGAGCTGACCGGCTGGAAGAACGACTTGTGGTAGTCCACGGTGACCGAGTCGGCGCGCTCGATGCCGTCGAGCAGATGGCGGCGGGTGGGGGAGGCCAGCAGCCCGCAGCCGTACGCGGCGTCCACGTGCATCCAGGAGCCGTGCCGCGAGCACAGCTCGGCGATCTCGGGTAGCGGGTCGATGGAGCCGAAGTCGGTGGTCCCGGCGGTCGCGACGACGGCCATGACCACCTGGTTCTCCTGGCGGCAGCGGTCGAGTTCGCGGGCCAGGGCGACGGTGCGCATGCGCCGGTCCTGGTCGCAGGGGACCGAGATGACGGCCTCGTAGCCGAGCCCCAGGATGGCGGCGGACTTCTTCACGGAGAAGTGGCTGGCCTGGGAGGTGAGGATGCGCAGCCGCGGCAGGATCTCGGATTTCGGGGGGACGGGCTCCCCGGCCGTGGCGGCTTCCTTCTCGACCAGCTTGCAGGCCTCGTCGCGGGCCAGCAGCAGCGCGTGGAGGTTGGACTGGCTGCCGCCGCTGGTGAAGACGCCGTCGGCGGCCTCGCCGAGACCGATGCGCTCGGCGGTCCAGTCGATCAGCCGCCGCTCGATGAGGGTGCCGCCCGCGCTCTGGTCCCAGGTGTCGAGGGAGGAGTTGACGGCGGACAGGACCGCCTCGCCCAGCAGCGCCGGGATGACCACCGGGCAGTTGAGGTGGGCGAGGTAGCGCGGGTGGTGGAAGTAGACGGCGTCCTTGAGGTAGACGCGCTCGAGTTCCTTCAGCGCGGCGCTCGGGTCGCCCAGCGGTTGTTCCAGGTCGATGCCGGAGATCTCGGGAGCCAGCTCACCCGGGGTCACGCCGGTGAACGGGCGCTTGGTGCGGGCGACGGTGGAGGCCACCAGGCCGACGCCGTCCATCACGGAGCGCCGGTAGCTCTCCGCCGTACGGCCGTTGAAGAGGTGGGCCCTGCCATCCGCCGCCCCGGGTATCGACTCCGGCGACGGGTCCTCAGCGGTCTGCGCGAGGAAACTCACGGTCTGTCCTTCCTGGAGCGTGCGGGCGCACGGGTGTGTGCGCGCCCGCGGGCGTGCCTGTGGGGTGGGGGTGCCTGTGGGGCTGTGGGGTGATCGCGGGCATGCGGGTGTCCCGGCCGGGGCGCCGGGGCGCGCGGTGGCGCGCCGCGGCGATCGGGATCCGTCGGCCAGTCGCTGGACTATAAGTGGGGGACGAGTGGGGGAAAGTTCAGTCAGCCGTGATCAGCGTCAGCCGGGTCAGTCGTCGGACTTCGGGCCGCTGCCGCTCACGGCCTCCTCGACGAGCTGTTCCTCACAGGCGCCGAGCCGCCAGTAGCCGGTGAAGGTCACCGCCTTGCGCTCGAAGCCGCGTTCGCGCACCAGGTGGCGGCGCATCTCCTTGACGGTTCCGGCCTCGCCCGCGATCCAGGCGTACGGGGTGCCGGAGGGCAGCGCGGTGGCGCGTACGTCGTCCAGCAGCAGGGCGGAGCGCGGGGAGCCGGGGGTGGCGCCGTCCCGGACCAGCCAGGTGATCTCGGCGTCGGCCTCGGTGTGCAGCGTCTGGATGTCCTCGGCGTGCTGGACCTCGATCCACACCTTCGCCGGGGTGCCCGCGGGCAGCCAGTCGAGGATCCCGGCGACGGCGGGCAGCGCGGTCTCGTCGCCGGAGATCAGCACCCAGTCGGTGCCGGACGGCGGCCGGAAGTCGACCCCGCCGTTGTCCTCGACGACCGGGCCCAGCAGGGTGACGCGGTCGCCGCGCTCGGCGCGCGCGGCCCAGCTGGCGGCGGGGCCGCCGTCGTGGTGGAGCGCGAAGTCGACGTCGATCTCGTCGGGTTCGCGGCGCTGTTCGCGCACGGTGTACGAGCGCATGATGCCGCGTACGGCCGGGTCCATCGTCCGCCAAGTGGCGAACCAGCCCTCGCCGTCCTCCACCGGCACGACGGGGGCGGGCTGGCCGGGGTGCGGCAGGAACAGTTTGAAGCGCTGGTCGCGGCCGCCGGTGGTGAAGTCCCCGAGACCGGTGCCGCTGAAGGTGATCCGGGACATGGACGGTCCGAGGGCCCGGGTCCGCACGACGTGCGCGTCGAAGAAGCGGAACGGTACGGCGGTGGCGGGGCGGGTGGTGGTGGCTGCGGTCGTCATGGGAGCGACGTCTTCCCTTCGCTTGCCGGGGGTCGGCGCTGGTGCCGGTCAGCCCGCGTCAGCTGACCTTCTTCGCGTCCTGGATGGCCTTGGTGAGGGACTCGATGAGCGGGGCGGCACCGGCGTAGGAGAAGCGCGGCTCGCTGCTCCAGGGCGTGATCTGACCGGCCTTGACGGCGGGCATCTTCGACCAGGTCGGCTTGGACTTCAGGGCGCTGGGCTGGAGGGTCGCGGTGCGGTTGTCCAGGAACAGCACGTCCGCGTCGTACTTGTCGGCGTTCTCCCAGCTCAGGCTCTCGAAGTAGCCGCCCTTGTCGGGCTTTCGCGGCTGCACGATGTCGACGCCCAGCTCCTGGAAGTACAGCAGGTCGGCGTTGATCTCCGGGTTGGAGACATAGAAGAGATCGGCGCTGGCGGAGCAGGCCATGACCCGGATCTTGTGCGACTTGGCGGTCTTGCGCAGCTCTTCGGACGCCTTCTCGAAGCGGGCCTTGGCGTCGGTGACCTTCTTGGCCTTGAGATCGGCGCCGAGGGCCTCGGCCAGCGCGGCGTAGCGCTTGATGGGCTCCAGCATGGAGACCCGGCCGGTGGTGATGGCGCAGCTGGGGGCCAGCTGGAGGATCTTCTTCTTGCTGTCGTCCGGGATGTAGAAGAGCGCGCCCGGGTCGAACATGTTGGTGATCAGCAGATCGGGGCTGAGCGAGGCGTACTTCTCGACGTTGAACTGGCCCCAGGTCTGGCCGAGGCTGGTCAGCCGGTCGACGTCGATGTCCCCGGCCTGCGGGTCCGGCTTGCCGTTCTTGAGCTTGGTCGGGCCGAAGACGCCGGTGATCTGCTTGTCGATGCCGAAGTCGTACAGCGCGGCCGCCGCGGCGACGTAGGCGACGATGTGCTGGGGAGGGCCATCGTTGGTGATCTTCTTCTTGCGGTCGTCGGTGAACGACCAGGAGCCGCCGCCCTTTCCGTCGCCGGAGTCCGAACCGCCCTTGCCACCGCAGGCGGTGACCAGGGCTCCGAGTCCGGTGGCCCCGCCCGCGGCGAGGAGGCCGCGACGGGAGAGCGGAAGTTCTCTGGCGTGGCGCATGGACCGCATGGAGCTTGCCTTCTCATCAGACGTACGGGGACAGTGCCCAGGGACGGCATCCCGAAGGCGTACTTAGGTTAGCCTAACCAACCCGTTTGTCCAGTGGGCGGGGTCACCCCGGCCCCATCCTTTGAGAGGCTGCAGCGCTCGTTCAGCGTCGTTTCACAGGTCGTTCACAGGTCCAGTACCAGCTTGGGGCCCCGGCAGCGTGAGACGCAGATCATCATCGTCTCGCCCGACGCCCGTTCCTCGTCGGTGAGTACGGAGTCGCGGTGGTCCACCTCGCCCTCGATGACATCCGTCTCGCACGTACCACACGTGCCCTCTTCGCAGGAGTACAAAACTGGCACCCCGGCCTCTTCGAGGGTACGCAGCACGCTATGTCCGGGTTCGACGGTGAGGGAGCGTCCGGATCGGTCGAGAATCACTTCGAAACCGCCGGAGTCCGCGTGCTCCGCCCCGCCGTTCGCGCCGTTCTCGTCGATCTCGCTCGGCGGACGCGGCTGGAATCGCTCGGTGCGCAGCGCGCCCGTCGGCCAGGCCTGGCACCGCTCCTCCGCGACCCGCAGCAGCGGCTCCGGGCCGCAGCAGTAGACCAGGGTGCCGGGGCCGGGCTCGGCGAGATACGTCACAAGGTCCAGCAGCCCCGCCTCGTCCTGCGGCACCAGCCGCACCTTCTCGCCGTAGCGGTGGGTGAGTTGGTCCGCGAAGGCCATGGAGGCGCGGGTGCGCCCGCCGTACAGCAGCGTCCAGTCGGCGCCCGCGGCCTCGGCGGCGGCCGTCATCGGGAGGATCGGAGTGATGCCGATGCCGCCCGCGATGAAGAGGTAACGGGCGGCCGGGCGCAGCGCGAAGTGGTTGCGCGGCCCGCGCACCCGCACCGCCGCGCCCTCGGTGAGCGCGTCGTGGACCCGGGCGGAACCGCCGCGTCCATCGGGCGCGCGCAGCACCGCGATCCGCCAGGCCGTACGGTCCGCCGGGTCCCCGCACAGCGAGTACTGGCGGATCAGCCCGTCCCCGAGGACGAGGTCGACATGGGCGCCGGGCTCCCAGCCGGGCAGCTCGCGCCCCGCCGGATGACGGAGCGTGAGCGTCACCACGTCGGTGGCCGCGTCGGCCCGGGCGGCCACCAGCAGCGTGTCGTCGTACTCCTGGTTGCCGGCGCGCTCGTGGCCTTCGGTGTCGGGACCTTCGGTGGCGCTGCTCACGCGGCGGTGCCTTTCTGCTCGGGGTCGAGGGTGTGTCCGTCGGGGTGCGCGAGCATCCACTGCCACAGCTCGACCGGGTCCTCGGCGGAGCGCTCGGCGCCGCAGTGGCAGACGCCGTGGAGCACATCGGTGCCGGGCAGCCAGTCGACGCGGTAGACCTCGGCGGTGGGCGCGCCGCTCATGGCGTAGTCACCGCGGGGGGCGTGGCGGTTCGCTCGCCCTCGGCGGCGAGGCGGGCGAGGATGCGGCGCGCGGCCAGGCCGCCGGTGTCGATGTTGATGCTCAGCTCCTGATAGCCCTCGCGCTCGGTGTCCAGCGCCTTCTGGAGCAGGTTCAGCGCGTCCACGTCCTGCATCACCACGGTGCGGTTGAAGTCGTGGAGGAAGGTGGTGACTTCGTCGTCGTCCTGGGCGAAGTCCCGGGATACGGCCCAGAAGTCATAGACGTGCCGGTCCGTGGAGGGCGTGATGGCGTACGTGATCTCCACATGGAAGGCGTTCGGATCGGAACCGTCCGCTTCCGGCAGCACCCCGGCCGGGGCGATGCGGCTGTGCAGCAGATACAGACAGGGCGCGTGGTACTCGATGTCCTGCCAGCGGGTGATGCGGCCCTCGATGCCGGTGGAGCGTGCGTAGAAGGGAGGACAGGCGGCGTCGTCCATGTGGCGGCTGACCCGCACGATGCCCGCGCCCTCGTCGACCTCGGTGGTGATGGGGGTCTCGGCGACCTCGGGGGTGCCGATGTAGCCGCCGTGCAGATACGTCTCGTGGGAGAGGTCCATCAGGTTGTCCACGAGCAGCCCGTAGCCCGCGTCGATCGGCTCCATGCCGCCGACCGTCGTCCAGCGCGGATCGGCGAGCCAGGGGGCGCGCGGGATCGCGGCCGGATCGGCGAGCGCCGGATCGCCGATCCACACCCAGACCAGCGAGTCCTGCTCGACGACGGGGTACGAGGCGACCCGGGCGGTGCGCGGGACGCGCTTCTGGCCGGGCACGAACACACAGGTGCCGGAGGTGTCGTAGGTGAAGCCGTGGTAGCCGCAGACGACCTTGTCGCCGTCGAGGCGGCTGGCCGAGAGCGGGTAGCGGCGGTGCACACAGCGGTCGGCGAGCGCGACGACGGTGCCCTTCGACGCTGTGCCGTTCGACGCTGTGCCGTCGGACCCGGTGCCGTCCGGCTCGGTGCGGTAGAAGGCGATGGGCTCGTTCAGGATGGTGCGTCCCAGCAGCTCGCGGCCGATTTCCCGGCCGTAGGCGGCGACGTACCACTGGTTCCGTGCGAATGCGGTCATGCACAGCAGCGTGGTGACGGGGGTCACGCACGGGCAACGGCCCTTCCACTGAGTGGAAGGGCCGCCGGGGTCGCTGGGAGGGGGCGGGTGATCAGCCGCCGAACTGCCAGAAGACCGAGTGGTCCAGCGTCATCAGGACGACCAGCAGGATCACGTCCGCGACGCCGAGCGCGATGCCGAGCAGCGCCCGGCCCCGCCGCTTCGTCTCGCGGGCGATCGCGAGCGTTCCGAGGGCGATGGCGCAGGGCCCGAAGACCGCGTTGAAGAGGAGGGTGCCGATGAGACCGAGCACGAAGGAGGCGACGGCCATGCCGTCGGCGTCCTGGCGCGCGCGGATCGGCGAGGTGCGGGTGGGCGCGGTGAGTGCCATGGGTCAGCTCCCCTTGTGTCCGGTGCGTTCACGGATGAAGAAGATGAGCAGCCATGCGCCGATGACGCCGGAAGCGGCGAGGAAGACCGGGAGCGGGGTATGTGCCGCCGCGCCCAGCAGAACCCCCATCAGGGCGAGAGCCGCGACGATGAAGAGCATGTGAGCCTCTCTCATGGTGGTGGATCCGGGATGCGGATGCTCATTTAGTGAACAATTGGATTCACAACTGTTCACTGACATCTAGGCTACCCCCGCGTACGGCTGGCCAAGGTCGGCGAACACCTGTTTACTGGAATGATATGAGTCACACATGCGGGATCCGCGAGGCACGGAAGCAGAAATCGCGCCGCGCGCTGCTCGACGCGGCACTGGGGCTGCTGGAGGACCAGAGCCTCAGCAGCCTGGGTCTGCGGGAGCTGACCCGGGTGGTGGGCATGGCCCCGGCCGCCTTCTACCGGCACTTCCGGGACATGGCCGATCTGGGTGTGGCGCTGGTCGAGGAGTCCCTGGGCAGCCTGCAGGGCATGATCCGCGCGATCCTCAGCGAGCGGGACGGGGACGAGGAGCGGATCGACGCCGTGGTGGAGGCGGTCGCCGAGCATGTGCGCCGCCACCCCACCCACATCCGCTTCATCGCGCGCGAACGGCACGGCGGGGTGCGGCCGGTGCGGGAGGCGATCGCCGCCGAACTGGGCCGGTTGACCGATGAGGTCGCCGCGGCCTTCGCGCCCCGGCTCACCCCGGCGGGCTGGCCGCCGGAGGACGTCCGGATGCTGGCCGAGCTGTACGTCGACCGGATGGTGACGACGGCGACCGCGTTCATGGAGGCGCAAGGAGACGAGGGGGAGTGCGAGCGGATCGCCGACACCGCCCGTAAGCAGCTGCTGCTGGTCAGCCTCGGGCGCCGGTACTGGCGCGGCGCGTGACCTCGACGCGGTAGGAGCCGTCCGCGTCCCGGCCGGTGACGCGGACGCGGACGCGCACGCCGTCCGCGTCCCCTTCGTACGTCTCGCCGGGGCCGAAGGCCGCGTCGCTGAGCCCGGGGTGGACGTTGCGTTCCTGGGTGCAGCCGTGGCCGCCGGGGGAGCTGTCCATGACGGTGACCGGGCCGCCGCCCGAGTCGATACGGGTGTCCACCCAGGTCACCAGGACGCCGGGCTTGCACACCGCCTCGTCGTTGCCACCACCGGCGCGCGCCTCCAGGGCGTATCCGCTGGAGTCCGAGACCGGGACGAAGACGAGCTTGGTGCCCTCCGGCCGGTGCAGCGGGGACAGCGCGTGCACCGTGGTGCCGGGGCGGGCGGCGCAGTCGACCTGGCGGACGCCGAGCCAGCCGAGCTTCCACTTGTGCCAGGCCAGCAGGTCGTTCCCGGCGCCCCAGTCCTCGGACATCACGTCCCAGTGGCCGACGTTGTCGCCGCCGCCGCGGGTGTAGAGGTCGGGCAGGCCGAAGACATGGCCGTTCTCGTGCGGAAGGACCCGGAAGCCGGTCTTCCGGAGCGAACCGGAACCGTCGTCCTGGCGGCTGTAGACAAAGGAGACATTGGCCAGCGGAACGCCGTCCGCGGTCGGGGCGCGCTGGTTGTCGGCGTACGTCACGGAGAGCACCGCGTGCGCGGCGGGCGGTCCGGCGTTGGGTGTGACCAGGACGTTCACCAGGTCGTAGCGGCGGAAGTCCACCTTGGGGTCGGCCGTTCTCGCTATGTCCGCGACCAGCTTGCGGTAGCCGGGCTCGAAGGGGCTGCCGCGCTTTATGCCGTACGAGCGGAACGAGTGCGGCATGCGCAGCCAGTGGCCGACCGGCATCGCGGGCCGGTAGTCGAGCCGTCCGTAGGAACTGCGGGCGAACCACCGCGAGGTCTGCGGGAAGAACTCCTCGAAGCGCTCGCGGGCCGTGCCCTTGCCGCGCACATCCGGGAAGTCGATCATCAGGTTGAGGGCGTTGACCGTCCCCGTACTGCGGCTGTAGCCGTGGCTGGTGGGGATGCCCTCGGACATCTGCAGCCCGGGCCCGGGGGCGAGGGCGCACGGTTCCAGCGACCCGGCCCGCGCCGTGGTCACGGGAGCCGGGGCCCGCTTGGCGGCGGCCGGTTTCCCCGCGCCTGGCATCGCCGCCGGGGCGACCACCGCGACCGTGAGCACGGCGACGGTGGCGAACGCGCTGCCTCGGCGGAGCCTGCGTATTCGAGGGCGGGGGGCCTCGGGGGTCTGCTTCATTGCCGTTCACGGTGTGCCGGTGCGCGCGGGGGCGCCCGTGGGGTGCGTCCGTTCCGGCGAAACGGTTGCGCCGGGCGGGCGAAAGGGGCGCGGATCGAGTGTGAGGCAGGTCACTCGTGGACCGGGAAATTCCGGGGAGTGGTTCCCCGTTTAAACCATTGATCGCACAAACGGGGACTGACTCCCCGGAAGCGTTGAACCTCGGACCAGGACGATCGGACCCAGAAGGGGGAAGCTGTCATGGCCGGAGCCACCGCCGCACGCGCCGCGGATCGCGCACGGCACGCACCACCCCGGCTGCGCGCCGACGCCCTGCGCAATCGGGAACGGATCGTCGGGGCCGCGCGCGAAGTGCTCGTCGAGTACGGGGCCGAGGTCCCGCTCGACGAAGTCGCCCGGCGGGCGGGGGTCGGCAACGCCACCCTCTACCGCCACTTCGCGGACCGCCGTGAACTGATCCACCACGTGACCCTGTCGGTGATGTCCCGCGTCGCCGAACAAGCCGAATCGGCCCTGGCCGAGGAGCCCGACGCCTTCCTGGCGCTGCGGCGCTTCGTCCACGCGGCGGCGGATGAGCGGATCGGCGCGCTGTGCCCGCTGTTCTCCGACGGCATCGACAAGGAACACCCTGACCACATCGCCGCCCACGACCGTCTGGACGCCGGTATCGACGCCCTGATGGTGGCCGCCCGGGCGTCCGGCCAGCTGCGCGCCGACATCGACGTCGGCGATCTGATGGTCGCCCTCACCCAGCTCACCCGGCCGCTGCCCGGCAGCGGCTGCGTGGACTTCGACGCCTTCGTGCACCGGCACCTACAGCTCTTCCTGGACGGGCTGTCGGCTCCGGCGCGCTCCGAACTTCCCGGCTCCGCCGTCACCTTGGAGGATCTGCAGCACCGGCCGTGACGTAGCTCCCACCCGGCCGCTCACCGCACACCGCTTATTTCTCGCGCGTCCACCAGTCTTCATCTTCGTGTGACGTCGCGCGGCGCCAGCTTCCACTCCATTCCATGACTCCGCCCGGTGCGAACCGGGTGCCAACTCGTCCCATTTCTCACTCTCCGCACCGCTAGGTAGGCCCACCCATGCCTGAAACAGCCGCACATAAGACGCCATATGCCGACCCGCGGCGATGGAACGCGCTGATATTCATCGCCCTCGCCCAGCTGATGGTCGTCCTCGACGCGACCATCGTGAACATCGCCCTGCCCTCGGCCCAGGCCGACCTGAACATCTCCGACGGCAACAAGCAGTGGGTCATCACCGCGTACGCCCTCGCCTTCGGCGGCCTGCTGCTGTTCGGCGGCCGGGTCGCGGACCTGTGGGGCCGTAAGCAGACGTTCATCGTCGGGCTGGTCGGCTTCGCCGCGGCCTCGGCGCTCGGCGGCGCCGCGGTGAGCAGCGGCATGCTGCTCGGCGCCCGCGCCCTGCAGGGCGTCTTCGGCGCACTGCTCGCGCCCTCCGCGCTCTCGCTGCTCGCCGTGATGTTCACCGACGCCAAGGAGCGGGCCAAGGCGTTCGGCATCTTCGGCGCCATCGCGGGCGGCGGCGGTGCCGTGGGCCTGATCCTCGGCGGCGTCCTCACCGAATACCTGGACTGGCGCTGGACGTTCTTCGTCAACATCCCGTTCGCCGCCGTCGCCGCGGTGGGCGCGATCGCGGTGATCCGCGAGCCCAGCGAGAGCCGTAACCCCTCCAAGCTGGACATCCCCGGTGTACTGCTGGCCACTTCGGGCCTGGTCGCGCTGGTCTACGCCTTCACCCGCGCCGAGTCGGACGGCTGGAGCGCCGGGCCGACCGTCGCCCTGTACGTCGCGGCCGCCGTGCTGCTGACCGCCTTCGTGATCGTCGAGTCCCGGGTGAAGGCGCCGCTGCTGCCGCTGCGCGTCATCACCGACCGCAACCGCGGCGGGGTCTACGCCTCGCTCGGCCTCGCCGTCATCGGCATGTTCGGGCTGTTCCTCTTCCTCACCTACTACATGCAGATCGTCAAGGGGTACAGCCCGGTCGAGACCGGGCTCGCCTTCCTGCCGATGGTCGCGGGCATGATCACCGGCTCGACGCAGATCGGCGCCCGGCTGATGACCAGGGTGCCGCCGCGGCTGCTGATGGGCCCGGGCTTCCTGGTCGCCGCCTCCGGCATGCTGCTGCTGACCCAGATCGACATGGACACCTCCTACCCGGCGCTGATCCTGCCCGCGATCCTGCTGCTCGGCCTCGGCATGGGTACGGCCTTCATGCCCGCGATGAGCCTGGCCACCCATGGTGTCGAGCCGCGTGACGCGGGCGTCGCCTCCGCGATGGTCAACACCTCGCAGCAGGTGGGCGGCGCGATCGGCACCGCGCTGCTCAACACGATCGCCGCCAGCGCCACCACGGCCTACGCCACGGGCCACGCGGCCACGGCCTCTTCGCCGAAGCTGCTGCAGCTGCAGTCGATGGTGCACGGCTACACCGCGGCCATCGCCTGGGCGGTGGGCATCCTGCTGCTGGCGGCGGCGATCGCCACCACGCTGATCAGCGCTGGCAGGCAGGACGGCGGCGGCGCGGTCGCCGGTTCGGGTGACGAGGTGGTGGAGGACGCCGTTCCCGTCATGGCGCACTGACGGCCGTACGGATGACGGCCGTACGGATGACGGCCGTACGGATGACGGCCCGTACGGATGAGAGGGCCCCGCTCCCTGGCGTTCACCCGGTGGAGCGGGCTTCTCCGTTTTCTGGCTCGGCTTGTCGGCTCAGCGCAGCCAGGGGAGATCGGCGCCCTCGGGCTGGAGGCCGTCGGCGATGATCCGGCAGACGTCGCCGAACTGGTCGATCTGCTCGGAAGTGAGCCGGTCGAAGATCGCCGAGCGGACGGCTTCGACATGGCCGGGCGCGGTCTCCTTGAGGACGCCGAACCCCTTCTCGGTGAGGACCGCGTTCTGCCCGCGCTTGTCGGAGGGGCAGTCCTCGCGCCGTACCCAGCCGTCCTTCTCCATGCGGGTGATGGCGTGGGAGAGCCGGGAACGGGTGATCTTGGCGGCCTCGGCCAGTTCGGTCATCCGCATCCGGTGGCGGGGTGCCCAGGAGAGCTTCACCAGCAGGCTGTAGTAGACGTGCGGCATGCCCGCGTCGCGCTGCAGCTGACGGTCGAGATGGTCTTCCAGCAACATCCTGGCCTGGATGTAGGCCAGCCAGGTGCGCTGCTCGCCTTCGTTCAGCCAGCGCGGCTCGTCGGCGTCCTTGCCTGCGTCTGCGTCTGCGGGGGAGTTCATGGCGTCCACATCGTTCATAGTAAGTCTACTTCTTGAATTTTAAACAAGTGTGCGATACCGTCATCTCAGCTACTGCTTGAGACTTCAAGCTTTACTGCGTCCGTCTGGTCATTCGTCTGGTCGAGGAGCCGCCGCCGTGTCGCGCATGCCCGCCCTCTATCTCAGCCATGGTGCTCCGCCGCTCGCCGATGACCCGGTCTGGCCCGGACAGCTCGCCGCCTGGGCGGCGGAACTCTCCCGTCCCACCGCCATTCTGATGATCTCCGCGCACTGGGAGGAAGCCCCCCTCGCCATCGGGGCCACCGCGACGGTTCCGCTGGTCTACGACTTCTGGGGCTTCCCCGAGCACTACTACCGGGTGCGCTACGCCGCGCCCGGCGCCCCCGAACTGGCCGAGCGCGTCCGCAAGACGCTGCGCACCGCGGGCACGCCGGTCCAGGACATCCCCGACCGGGGGCTCGACCACGGCGCCTACGTCCCGCTGGTCGAGATGTATCCGGACGCCGACATTCCCGTCCTTCAGGTCTCGATGCCGACCCTGGACCCGCGGAAGCTGATGGACATCGGCCGCAAGCTCGCGCCGCTGCGCGACGAGGGCGTACTGATCGTCGGCAGCGGCTTCTTCACCCACAACCTGGCGGCGCTGCGCCACACCGGGCCGACGCCGCCCGGCTGGTCGACCGAGTTCGACGACTGGGGACGGGGCGCGCTCGCCGGGCAGGACGTCGACGCCCTGCTCGACTTCGAGCACGCCTCGCCGAGCGGCTCCCTCGCCCACCCGCGCACTGAGCACTTCGCCCCGCTGTTCGTCACGCTGGGCGCGGCGGAGTCGGAGCTGGGCAGCCAGCGGAGTGTGATCGACGGCTTCTGGATGGGGCTGGCGAAGCGGTCGGTGCAGTTCGGCTGAGGCCTGGTCCTGGCCGCTGTTCAGGCTGGAGGCGTGGCTGCTTCAGCCCGACTGTTCAGCCCGACTGTTCAGTCCGACTGTTCAGTCCGACCGGGCGTGGATGACGTAGAACGAGACCGCCCCCATCGCCAGCGCCACCCCCAGGCCAACGCCGGACGCCCGCCCCACCGCCGCCCCGCTCAGGCAGTACAGGAAGCCGATCACGCAGCCGAGGAGCGTTCCGTACAGCCCCGCCCGGACCTCCGGCAGCAGCCGCCCCTGGATCCGCCCGGCCCCATAGCAGGCCGCGCCGACGACGACCGCCGCCACCAGGCCGAGGAGCGCGGCGGCGGGCAGGGTCGCGCCCTGGTTGTGGTCGATGAACATCGCGTAGCCGCCGGTGAGGACGCCCAGCACGACGGGGACCACCCAGGAGGCGGAGGCGTGGAGCGGGGCGGTGGCGAGGCGCGGACGGTGGCGCCTGCGCGCCGGGGCTGAGACGGAACCGTTCATGGCAGGACCTCCTCCCCTCCAGCGCACACCCGCCCCGGGTCTCCGGCAAGCCCGGACCGGGCAACCAGAAGGCCGTGGGATCCGTCTTGTGGAGTGAGAGGTGAGGCGGGAAGGCGGGGGGAAGGTGGCGGTCCCGGCCGTAAGGGGCGCCCCTGACCTGCGCTTTCGCGACGCTGCGGCGTCACGCTGAACCCCCTGTGGCGGCACAGGGTACTGCATGATCGTAAAAAGGTGGGCGCGGCTTGGGAATTCTGTCCGGATTCCAGTCGTTGTTTCCACTGGACGGGGCACCCGCCCAGGGAAGGTCCGTTCATAGTCCGCGCCCGATCCATCTGTAAGGGAGCACGCATGGCAACCCGTGCCGTCGCCCGTAATCAGGCCGCCACAGGTGGCGCTGATGGGGCCAACAGTGTTCGCGCCACAGGCGGGGAGATCGCCGATCGCGACCTGGTCGGCATGTATCTCGACGAGATCGCTCGCACCCCGTTGCTGGACGCGGCGAAGGAGGTCGAGCTGTCCCAGGCTGTCGAGGCGGGTGTGTATGCCCAGCAGATCTTGGACGGAGAGGCCGAGGACACCGGAGCCGCGGGTGCGAGCCGAGAGGAGCTCGAGGCCATAGCCGCCGAGGGCGCCCGCGCCAAGGATGTCTTCATCCGCTCCAACCTGCGCCTGGTCGTGGCCGTGGCGCGCCGTTATCCGCGCAGTGGCCTGCCCTTGCTCGACCTGATCCAGGAGGGCAACGCGGGCCTGGTGCGCGCCGTGGAGAAGTTCGACTACACCAAGGGCTTCAAGTTTTCCACGTATGCCACGTGGTGGATCCGCCAGGCCATCACGCGCTCGATCGCCGACCAGTCCCGCACGATCCGGCTGCCCGTCCACCTGGTCGAGGAGCTGGGCCGGATCCGCCGGGTGCAGCGTGAGTTCAACCGTGAGCACGGCCGCGAGCCGGAGCACGCGGAGATCGCCGAGGAGCTGGGCTCCACACCGGAGCGGGTGTCCGACGTGCTCGACTGGGCGCGCGACCCGGTGAGCCTCAACATGTCGGTGGACGACGAGGGCGAGACCCAGTTCGGCGACCTGCTGGAGGACACGTCGGCCGTCTCGCCCGAGCAGTCGGTGATGACGCTGCTGCGCAGTGAGGAGCTGGAAGACCTCATCGGCCGTCTCGACGACCGGACCGCCTCCATCATCAAGGCGCGGTACGGCATCGATGACGGGCGGGAGCGCACGCTCACCGAGGTCGGCAAGCAGCACGGTCTCACGCGTGAGCGCATCCGCCAGATCGAGAAGCACGCCCTGCTGGAGCTGAAGAAGATGGCCCGCCAGACCGGCTTCGACGCCGCGGCCTGAGCCGCCGCGCCACCGTATGGACCGGCTGTCCCGCCGCAGACCCCATAGACCGAGCCCCGGCGCACTCCCCCGAGCGCCGGGGCTCTTCCCTGGTCATTTGGGCCACTCTTCTATGAGGCCACTCCTGATCAGGCCCCTGGCTAGGCGGCGAAGCCGCCGTCCACGGCGATCGACGCCCCGGTGATGTAGCGGCCGCTGTCGCCCGCGAGGTGGGCGACGGTCGCGGCCACCTCGGACGGCAGTCCGTAGCGGCCGAGCGCGGTGAAGCCGCTCTGCATGGGGGCGCTTTCGCCGTCGGCGGGGTTCATGTCGGTGTCGATCGGGCCGGGGTGGATCAGGTTGACGGTGATCCCGCGCGGGCCCAGCTCACGGGCGAGCGCCTTGGTCAGGCCGGTCAGCGCGGTCTTGCTGGTCGCGTAGAGGCTGCCGCCGGGGAAGGCGACGCGCTCGGCCATGCAGCTGCCGATGTTGATGATCCGCCCACCGTCGGCCAGCCGCTCGACCGCCGCCTGGGCGGTCAGGAACGGCGCCCGGACGTTGACGTCCAGGACGCGGTCGACGTCCTCCAGCGACAGCTCGGTCACCGGGCCGAGGGCTCCCGCGCCCGCGTTGTTGACGACGATGTCCAGGCGCCCGAACTCCGCGGCGGCCCCGGCCACGGCCGCCCGCACCGCCTCCGCGTCCGCGCTGTCGGCCCGTATCGCCAGGGCCCGGCGGCCCAGTGCCTTGATCCTCTCGACGATGTCCGCCGCGCGATCGGCCTGGTGATGGTAGGTCAGGGCGACATCGGCGCCGTCCTCGGCGAGCCGGAGGGCGATGGCCTCGCCAATGCCCCGGCTGCCGCCGGTGACCAGGGCCGCCTTGCCGTCGAGTGTCATGAGTGCTCCCAGATGCGAGGTATGCGAAGAATACGAAGAGAGCGAGGGAGATCCAGATGTGCTGTGATTCCCTCGGGCATGACTGATCCTGCCGGGGCGGGGCGGGGGTGTCTGGCGGCATTCGGACCTCGCATTGAGGGCGAGCCGGGCCGGGCGCGGCTGTGCGGCTGGACTTTCGAAGATGGCCCGAGTTTGTCGTGAAGATGACCAGGGCATGCCCGGTCAAGTTTGTTTTGCGCCCGAGTCTGTTTACTTTCCGGAAGTGGCGACGTAATCTGGCCGCGAAATCACAGGTTCGGGCATGGAAGGGACGTAAACCCACATGTACGCACCGGAGCGTCAGCAGGAGATCCTCCGGCTCGCCCGCGACAGCGGACGGGTGGACGTCCTGTCCCTCGCCGAGGAGTTCCAGGTCACCGCCGAGACCGTACGGCGCGATCTGCGGGCCCTCGACCGGGCGGGTCTGGTGCGCCGCGTGCACGGGGGCGCGATCCCTGCCGGACGTCTCGACTTCGAGCCCGACCTCGCCGAGCGCGAGGGCACCGCCGCCGATGAGAAGGACCGCATCGCGCGCGCCGCCCTCGCCGAACTCCCCGCCGACGGCAGCGTGATCATCGACGCCGGGTCCACGGCGGCCCGGTTCGCCGCCGCCATCCCCCTGGAAGCCGGGCTCACCGTGGTCACCCACGCGCTGCCGATCGCCGCTCGCCTCGCCGACCACCCCGGCATCGCCCTGCACCTGGTCGGCGGCCGGGTCCGCCACCGGACCCGGGCCGCCGTCGACGCCTGGGCGCTGCGCGGCTACGGCGAGGTCAGGGCCGATGTCGTCTTCCTCGCCACCAACGGCTTCTCGCCGGAGAGCGGACTGACCACCCCCGACCTCGCGGAGGCCGCCGTCAAGCGCGCCATGATCAGCGCCGCCCGCCGGGTCGTGCTGCTCGCCGACTCCGGCAAGTTCGGCCAGGAGCACTTCGCCCGCTTCGGCGGCCTCGACCACGTCGACCTGCTCATCACGGACACCGGCCTCAGCCCACAGGACGCCCTCGCCATCGAAAAGCAGGGCACGGAAGTAGCACGCGCATGATCCTCACCGTCACCCCCAATCCCAGCCTGGACCGTACGTACGAGATTCCGGCGCTGGAGCGCGGCGCCGTGCTGCGGGCCACCACCGACCGGGTCGACCCCGGCGGCAAGGGCGTCAACGTCTCGCGCGCCGTGGCCGCCGCCGGGCACCGCACCGTGGCGGCGCTGCCGCTCGGCGGCCCCGAGGGCGCGCTGCTGGCGCGGCTGCTCGAAGAGCTGGGCATCGAGGCGGCGGGCGTGCCGGTGCGCGGCTCGACCCGGGTCAACATCTCCGTCGCCGAGCCGGACGGCACCCTCACTAAGCTCAACGCGAGCGGGCCCGAGCTGAGCGACACCGAGGCCGAGGCCCTGCTGGAGGCGGTGCGCAGCCGGGTCGCCGACGCCGACTGGATCGCCTGCTGCGGCAGCCTCCCGCGCGGGCTCGCCCCCGAGTGGTACGCCGAGCTGGTCGCCCGGGCCCACCGCGCGGGGGCCAGGATCGCCCTGGACACCTCCGGCCCCTCCCTGACCGCGGCCCTGCGCGAGCGCCCCGATGTGGTGAAGCCCAACGCCGAGGAACTGGCCCAGGCCGTCGGCCGCCCGATCGCCACCGTGGGCGAGGCGGTCAAGGCCGCCGAGGAGCTGCGCGAGCTGGGTGCCCGCGCGGTCCTGGCCAGCCTCGGCGCCGACGGCCAGCTGCTGGTCGACGGGACCGGCACGTACTTCGGCACGGCCACGGTCGCGGCCGTCCGCAGTAATGTCGGTGCGGGCGATGCCTCGCTCGCCGGATTCCTCGCCGCGGGCGGCACCGGAGCCGCGGCGCTCGCCTCGGCCGTGGCCCACGGCGCGGCCGCCGTACAACTGCCGGGCAGCGTGATGCCGACCCCGGCCGACCTGAACCCGTCCGCCGTCACCACGACCTCGGACGTCCCGCTGGATCGCGTGCTCAAGGAGCCCGCGTGACCGGCCCGACCCACTCCCACCCCCCAGTCCCCACCCCCTCCGCCCGCCTGCCACAGGGCGGGATCGCACCCAAGGGAGCCGCGAGATGAGTGAGCTGATCACCGCGGATCTGGTCGACCTTGACCTGTCCGCCGACACCAAGGAAGCCGCCGCCCGGTCGCTCGCCGAGCGCATGGTCGCGGCGGGCCGGGTCACCGACCTCGACGGCTTCCTCGCCGACGTGGCGGCCCGCGAGGAGCAGATGCCGACCGGCCTGGACGGCGGCATCGGCATACCCCACTGCCGCAGCGAGCACGTCACCGAGCCGACGCTGGCCTTCGGGCGGAGCGCGGCCCGGATCGACTTCGGCGCGCCGGACGGACCGGCCGACCTGATCTTCCTGATCGCGGCCCCCGCGGGCGCGGACAGCGATCACCTGACGATCCTGTCCAGCCTCGCCCGGTCTCTGATGAACGCCGAGTTCACCGGCGCCCTGCGGGCCGCCGACGACCCGGCCCGGGCGGCCGCCCTGATCCGCGGTGACGAGGAGCCGTCCGCCGCGGCGGACAGCGCCCCGGACAGCGCCGCGGAGGAGCCCGCGGCCCAGGAGCCGAAGGACACGGCGAGTGCCCCGGCGGAGCCGACGGCGCCGACAGGGGCCCCCGCGCCCGCAGGAGCCTCCGAGCCCACCGGGCCCGCGCCCACACCGGCGCCCTTCCGGATCGTCGCCGTCACCTCGTGTCCCACCGGCATCGCGCACACCTACATGGCTGCCGAGTCGCTGGAGAACGCGGCCCGTGAGGCGGGTGTCGAGCTGGTGGTGGAGACCCAGGGCTCGGCCGGGTTCGAGAAGCTCCCCGCCGCCACCATCGCGGCCGCCGACGCGGTGATCTTCGCGCATGACGTGGAGGTCAGGGACAAGGAGCGGTTCGCCGGGAAGCCGACGGTGGACGTTGGGGTCAAGGCGGGCATCAACCGCCCGGCCGAGCTGGTGGCCGAGGCACGCGACAAGGCGGCGCGCGGCGAGACCAGCGCGCCGGTGGGCACGGCCGATGACGCCTCGGAGGGCTCCGCCCCGATGGACGCGGGCGGCGACGGCTTCGGCACCCGGCTGCGCAAGTGGCTCATGACGGGCGTCAGTTACATGGTCCCGTTCGTCGCCGCGGGCGGTCTGCTCATCGCGCTCGCCTTCGCGATCGGCGGCTACGAGATCGCCAGCGCCAAGTCGGTAGCGGACCACTTCACGTGGACCGAGAGCGCCAGCTGGGCGGCGCTGCTCTTCCAGATCGGCAGCGCGGCCTTCACCTTCCTGGTGCCGGTCCTGGCCGGGTACATCGCCTACGGCATGGCCGACCGGCCCGGGCTCGTGCCCGGCTTCGTCGGCGGTTTCATCGCGACCACGATCAAGGCGGGCTTCCTCGGCGGTCTGGCCGCCGGCCTGATCGCGGGCGCGGTCGTCATGGGCATCCAGCGGTTCAAGGTCCCGGCGGCACTGCGCGGCATCATGCCGGTCGTGGTGATCCCGCTGATCTCCTCGGCGATCGTCGGCTTCCTGATGTTCGTGGTGATCGGCAAGCCCATCGCCTCCGCCCAGGAGGCCATGACCGACTGGCTCAACGGGCTCTCCGGAGCCAACGCCATCGGCCTCGGCGTGATCCTCGGCCTGATGATGTGCTTCGACCTCGGCGGCCCGGTCAACAAGGTCGCGTACGCGTTCGCGACCGGCGGCATCGCGGTGTCCAACCCGAGCGACGGCAGCCTCAAGATCATGGCCGCGGTGATGGCGGCCGGTATGGTCCCGCCGCTGGCGATGGCGCTGGCCACCACCGTGCGCGGGAAGCTGTTCACCAAGACCGAGCGGGAGAACGGCAAGGCCGCCTGGGTGCTGGGTGCCTCCTTCATCAGTGAGGGCGCCATTCCGTTCGCGGCGGCGGACCCGCTGCGGGTGATCCCCTCCTCGATGGTGGGCGGCGCGATCACGGGCGCGATGTCGATGGCCTTCGGCTGCACGCTGCGCGCCCCGCACGGCGGCATCTTCGTGGTCCCGCTGATCGGGCAGCCGTTCCTCTACCTGCTGTCCATCGTGGCGGGCACGGTGGTGTCGGCCGGACTGGTGGTCTTCCTCAAGGGGCTGCGGAAGAAGACGGAGGCCGGTGCCACGGCCCCGGCCGGTGGTGACGCCTCCGCGAAGGGCGCCGCCGGGGACGAGGAGAAGGTGGCGGTCGCGGTCTGACCCCATCTCAACCACCCCCCAACTCATCCGTGGCGAGGCCGCGCGCAGCGTAGTAGGCGCTGAGCGCGGCCTCGCTGCCTGAGCCCATCGCGGTCGCGATGCGCTGGAAGCGGGCGGAGCGCAGATCACCGGCGGTACGGATCCTCGGGTGCTGGCGCCCGGGCGGGCAGTAACCGGACCCGTCGGAGACGACGGACCCGCCGGGCGGCGCCGGGGCGCTGCCCAGATTCAGGAACACCAGGTCGGCCGTGAGGGCACGCAGCTCGCCCGCGACGGTCAGCGTCTCGGCCCGCGGCGGCGCCGACGGCTGCCCCAACTCCAGCCGCCGCACGGCCACCAGCTCCACCCGGGCGTCCTGCTCGATCTCCTCGGTCTTGTAGGTGTCCTCGGGCGGATGGGCGACCAGGAACCGGGTCCGCAGCCCCGGGTGGGCGCGGACGAGAGTGCCCAGTGGACGGTCCGCGCCCAGGACCAGCACCGTGCGGCCGGTGATCGCCGCGACGTCCGCCTCCCACAGGGGGCGCAGCTCACGGCCCTCCGCCCCCGCGAGCCACCCGGCGGCCGCGGGCGCCAGCGGGCCGACTCCGGTGGCGACAACGGCAAAGGGCGCCGTCAGCCGCGCACCGGCCGCCACAGGACCCTCCGGACCCTCGACCGTCACCTCCACGCGGTCCTCGAACGCGTCGATCCGCGTGGCTCGCCGCCCGAGTTCGACCCGGCAGGCGCCACACCGCTCCACATCGGCCTCGATCGCCGCCGCCAGCCCGGGGCCGGTGGTGGAGCCCAGCACGTTTGCCACCACCGGGATGCGCCGCAGCGCGCCGCACAGCACGTCGCCCGACTCGACGAGGACGGACCGCATCCCGAGGCTCGCCGCCATCACGGCGGCCGCGCAGCCCGCCGGACCGCCGCCGACAACCAGCAGATCGGCATCCATGGCGCATCCCCTCCCTCTCAGCCCTCTGAGCCCTCTCGGCCCCGCTCGGAGCCGTCCGCTCAGGACGGTCCGCCGTACAGATCCCGGTACGCGGGGAAGACCCCGCCCGGGCCCTCCACGCTCTCCGCCGCCAGCACCGCCTTGACCACGGCCCGGGTCAGCGCGTCCGCCCCCGCTGCCAGCACCTCGTTCAGCGCCCCGCTCTCCCGGTGCACCCCGAACGCCGGATCTTCCGCATCGCCCCCGCTCTCCTCCGGCACCAGCGGGCGATCGCCGGTGGCCAGGGCGAAGACCGTGTCGCCGTCGGACATCAGATGCACCGGCCGGATCGCCCGGGCCAGGCCGTCGTGCGCCGTGCCCGCGAGCTTGTGCGCCTGGGCCCGGGTGAGCGCGGCGTCGGTGGCGACCACGGCCAGGGTGGTGTTCAGCGGAGGCCGCACCGACGCGGCCTGGCGCCGCTCCGACTCGGCCCGCGCGGTCGCCAGGCGGCGCACCGCCTCCGCGTGCTCCTCTTCGCCGGGGCGGTAGGGCCCGCCGTCCCCGGACGGTTCATACGCCTGCCCGTACAGCCCGCCGGTCCGCGGGTCGACCACCGACCCGGCCGCGTTGACCGCCACCAGCGCGGCCACCGTGATGCCGGACGGCAGCACCAGCGACGCCGATCCCATGCCGCCCTTGATCCCACCGGCCACCGCGCCCGCACCCGCGCCCACGTTGCCCTGCCCGACCGGCGCGCCGGGCTCCGTGGCGGCCGCCGCCTCGGCGGCCTCCCGGCCCAGGGCCGCGCCCGGCCGGGCTCGCCAGTCACCGCCCCGGCCGAGGTCGAAGAGCGCGGCCGTCGGGACGACCGGGACGACCTGCGCCGGATCGGGACCGACCCGGAAGCCGCGGCCGTGATCCTCCAGCCAGGCCGCCACCCCCGAGGCGCTGTCCAGGCCGAACGCGCTGCCGCCGGTCAGCACGACGGCCTCCACACGCTGGACGAGATTCCGCGGATCGAGGGCATCGGTCTCCCGGGTGCCCGGCCCACCGCCGCGCACATCGACGGCGGCGACCGCGCCGCCGTCGGGGGCCAGCACGACGGTCGTTCCGGTCAGCCATCCGTCTCCGGTGCGCTGCGCATGGCCGACACGCAGCCCGGGTACGTCTGTCAGGGCGTCGGCCCGGCCGGTGTGCGGGGAGTCGTGGGTGGTTCGCTCGGCATCCATGAACGCTATGCGTAGCACGGCGACTCGTGTCATGGTCGTACAACGAGGCGTGCCCGGCCCCGGAGCAAGGGCCCTCGCGAGCACCTCCGGACGGCGCGCGCCGGACCATCGTCGCCTCATATAGCGGGCGTTCATCAGACGTTGATGACCTGACAGCAGGCTGTGCGTTATGCCGTTCGTCCCCGCCTCAATGAAGACCGCCGTGCTCCGAACCTCCCGGACGGAGGAGCTTCCGACGCTGGCTGCCGCCACCCGGCAGACCGCCCCCGTGGCCCTCCGGTGGATCAGCGAGCCCGACTGCACCGAGGAGCTGACCCACGCCGAACTGCTCGACCAGGCCGCCAGGGCCGCCGCCGCCCTCACCCGGCTCGGGGTCCGGGCCGGTGACCGAGTGGCGGTGCATCTGCCGCTGGTGCCCGAATCCGTGATCGCCACGCTCGCCTGCGGCCGCCTCGATGTCGTACGTGGCAGCCTGCCGGTGGGACTGCGTCCGCATGAACTGCGCGACCGGATCAGGGAGATGGACGCCAAGATCGTCATCACCGCGGACGGGGAACAGCGCTGCGGGGAGCAGTACCCGCTCAAGCAGGTCATCGACCGGGCGCTCACCGGCTGCCCCGGTGTCCGGAATGTGCTGGTCGTGCACCGCCTCTCCCGCCCGGTGTCCTGGAAGCCCGGCCGGGACCTGTGGTGGCACGACGAACTCGGCCGGTACACCGAACCGCTGCCGCGGTCGTACGCTTGAGCCATGAGCACCGCCCCCGCCCCTGAACCGCGCGATCCGGCCGCCGCGCTGATCTTCGACGATCCTCTGGCGCAGCCGTCCTCGGACGATACGGACCGCGGCTGGGGCGAGCGGGCTTCCGGCGGCCACGGCGCCGACAGCGCCGCGGATCTGGCCCGGTTCCTCGACGAGAAGCCGCCCCACCACCTCTGACAGCGAGAGGCCCCACGCCGGAAGCCCCTGACGGCGCACGATGCCGATCAGGCGCTCGGCTAGGCGCTGGGGCCGCCTTCGCGCCGGGCCACCAGCTCGTCCCGGATCTCGCGGAGCAGCGTGAGCTCCTCGGCCTCCGTCTCGGCCAGCTCCTCCTCGGTCTGCTGCTCCTTGGCGGCCTTGCGCGCCAGATAGCGCGACATCGGCAGCACCATCAGGAAGTACACGACCGCCGCGGTGATGAGGAAGGTCAGCACGGCCGACAGCATGCTGCCCCACATGATCGGGATGCCGTGCACCACCTCGCCCGCCGCGTTCGTCTCGCAGGGCGCCTCGAGGCAGGAGCGGTACTTCTCCAGGTCCTTCGTGCCGAAGGCGCCAACTATGGGGTTGATCAGTCCCTTCACCACGGAGTTCACGACAGAGGTGAAGGCGGCTCCGATGACGACCGCGACCGCGAGGTCGATCACATTGCCGCGCATCAGGAAGGCTTTGAAGCCCTCCCAGACGCTCTCCTTCTGCTGCGTCTCGGTCTTCGTCTCTTCGCTCAACCCTCTGCCTTTCTCTCGCCGCGACGGTGCTGGTGCGGACGGTTCCGCAACCTACACCGGCGCCGAGCAGGCCCAAGAGGTGAGGCATGTGTGTCAGGAGCGGCACAGTGTCACCGCCAGACGTGAGGTGGCCTCGGCTCCCGCGAGCGCGGCGGCGGCCGCGCGCGGCACTCTGAGGACCACCAGCGCCCCGCCGTCCGCCGGGCCGCCGCCGTCGAGCGCCCCGGAGCCCGGCTCGCCCGCCTCCGGGGAGCCTCCGGCTCCCGGCGGTCCGCCGCCCCTGAGACCGGGGACGGAGGCCACCCGGACCCCGCGGGCGACCATCCGCGCCGGGGCATCGGACCCGCGGCGCCGGACGGCGTCGGGCGCGGGCGTGGCCAGCACGTCCACCCGGTCGCCGGGACTCAGCAGCCGCACCGCCGCCGCGTCGGAGATCCGGACCGGGGCGGACACCATGGCGGGGCGCGGCGGCTCGTACCGGCCCCCGGCCGGGGCGGCGGAAGCAGGCTCCGGGCGCGCCGATCCCTGACCGGACGGTGCCGCGGCCGCGAGCGCGGCGGCCGTCAGCGCCAGCCCGGCCGCCATCGAGCGCCGCCGTCGCCGCGCGGACCGCCGCAGCCGGTATCTGCCGTCGCGAGCCACCCGCACCGGACCGAAGCGCGGCACCGCCCGGGCCGGGGGAGTGGCACGGGTCAGCGGAGCAGAGCCGGGGGAGAGGGGAGCGGGAAACGGGGACGCGGGGGACGGGGGCGCGGGAAACGCGGACGCGGACGCGGAGGCCGGGGACGCGGGGAACGGATGGGACATGGCACAACACCGCCTGCCGTGAGGAGCCAGGAGCTTCTGGGCCCCTTCACCATGCCCGGCCCCACCGGATCGCGCTGGGGCCTGTGGACGGCCGCCGCCTTGTGGACAACTCGGTCCCCCACACGAGCGCGCCCCGCGCTGGTACGCCCCCTGTCAGTGCGCTCCGTACCAGCGCGGCCCCGCCAGCCCAGCCGCTACGGCAGGTCGATCCCCAGGTCCCAGCCGTCGTGCCCGTGCGTGCACAGGCAGTCCCGCTCGGCGTTGTCCGGAAGGCCGCTCACCGCGTCGAAGAGCACCTCGCGCAGCCGCCCGACGTTCTCGCCGAACACCTTCATCACCTCGGCGTGCGAGACGCCCTCACCTGTCTCCACTCCCGCGTCCAGATCGGTGACCAGCGTCAACGACGTGTAGCACAGCTCCAGTTCACGGGCGAGGACCGCTTCCGGATGTCCGGTCATCCCGACCACCGACCAGCCCTGCGCGGCATGCCAGCGCGATTCCGCGCGAGTGGAGAAGCGCGGCCCTTCGACCACGCACATCGTCCCGCCGTTCACCGGCTCCCAGCCGCGTCCGCGCGCCGCCGTCACCGCGACCTGCCGCCCCACCGGGCAGTACGGATCGGCGAAGGTCGTGTGCACCACGTTCGGAACCCGCCCGTCCGGCAGCGGCTCACCGTCGAAGTAGGACTGCGTACGTCCCTTGGTGCGGTCCACGAGCTGGTCCGGCACCAGCAGCGTCCCCGGCCCGTACTCCGGCCGCAGCCCGCCCACCGCGCACGGTCCGAACACCTGCCGCGCCCCGACCGCGCGCAGGGCCCACAGGTTGGCGCGGTAGTTGATCCGGTGCGGCGGCAGATGGTGCTTGCGGCCGTGGCGGGGCAGGAAGGCGACCCGCCGTCCCGCGATGTCTCCGAGGAAGAGTGAATCGCTCGGAGCCCCATAGGGAGTCTCTACGGTGATCTCGGTCACATCATCGAGGAAGGCGTAGAACCCCGACCCTCCGATGACCCCTATGTCTGCTTGTGTGCTGCTCGTCTCAGCCATGCGATCACCCTAGCCAGCCGGCGCTGACCGCGTCCGCACGCACCGCGCCCCCGCGGCTTCCCGGGAGGGAGCGGCGGGGGCGCGGTGACGTGTGCCGTCAGGCGGCCGAGCTGGTGCTGCTCGACGATGACGTGGTCGACGAAGAAGATGTCGACGAGGAAGACGAGGAGGACGAAGACGACGACCCCGAGGAGCTGTCCGAGGAGGAGGACGAGGACGACGAGCTCTTGTCCGATGACGAGTCGCTGTCACTCTTCGCCGCGGGCTTCGCCGAGCTCCCGCTCGAGCCGCTGGACGAGGACCGGCTGTCATTCCGGTAGAAGCCGGAGCCCTTGAAGACGATGCCGACCGCGGAGAACACCTTCTTCAGGCGCCCCTGGCACTCGGGGCATTCGGTGAGCGCGTCGTCGGTGAACTTTTGCACCGCTTCGAGGCCCTCGCCGCACTCGGTGCACTGGTACTGGTAGGTCGGCACGTACTTCCTCCTGGCACTCTCACTCATTGAGTGCTAACGACGCTCCATAGTGCAGCATTCCGGCCCGCCAGTCCACTGCGGTACGGCGGACGGTGACCTACGCCACGCCATCAGCCGCCACCGGTACCCAGCCAGCCCGCCAGCTTGCCGCCCCGGCCGACCGCCCGCAGTCGCTGTTCGGCCGCGTCCCGCACCGGGTCGGTGGCTACCACCAGGAGTTCGTCGCCGCGCCGCAGCACGGTCGACGGGAGCGGTACGAAGCTGGCGCCGTCCCGGACGACGAGGGTGACCGCGGCCCCGGGCGGCAGCCGCAGCTCGGCGACCTCCACGCCGTGCATCCGGGACTCCCTGGGGATCGACACCGACAGCAGATGCCCGCGCAGCCGCTCCAGCGGCGCCGATTCGATGCCGAGGTCCGCGGTGCCCTCCGTCTCCTCCAACCGCAGCCGGGTGGCGAACCAGGGCAGTGTCGGCCCCTGGATCAGGGTGTAGATGATCACCAGGACGAAGACGATGTTGAAGATCCGGCGGCTGTCGGGCACCTCGCCGACCATGGGGATGGTCGCGAGCACAATGGGCACCGCGCCGCGCAGCCCGGCCCAGGACAGCAGGGCCTTCTCCCGCCAGGCGACACGGAACGGCGCCGTGCTCACCAGCACCGACACGGGCCTGGCGACCACGGTCAGCACCAGACCGACGACGACGCCCGGCCAGATGTCGTCGGCTAGTTCGTGCGGCGTCACCAGCAGTCCGAGCAGGACGAACATGCCGATCTGGGCGAGCCAGCCGAGCCCCTCGGCGAAACCCCGGGTAGCCGGCCAGTGCGGCAGCTTCGCGTTGCCCATGACGAGCGAGGCGAGGTAGACGGCGAGGAAGCCGGAGCCGTGTGCCAGCGCGCCGCCCGCGTACGCGACGACCGCGATGGCCATCACCGCGATCGGGTACAGACCCGAGGCGGGCAGGGCCACGCGGCGCAGACCGTACGAGCCCAGCCAGCCGATCGCGAGACCGATCGCCGCGCCGATCGCCAGCTCCAGCGCGATCAGGCCGATCATTTGGTACCAGGGGTCGATCGGGCCCTGGCTGGAGAAGGCGACCACCAGGATCACCACCGGGGCGTCATTGAAGCCCGATTCGGCCTCCAGGACACCGGTCAGCCGCTTGGGCAGCGGCACCTTGCGCAGCACGGAGAAGACCGCCGCCGCGTCCGTGGACGACACCACCGCGCCGATGATCAGCGCCTGCCGCCAGTCCAGCCCCACCACATAGTGCGCCGCCGCCGCGGTGACCCCCACGCTCACCGCGACGCCCAGCGTCGACAGCGCGGCGGCCGTCGGCAGCGCGGGTTCGATTTCTCGCCACTTGGTGCCCAGGCCGCCCTCGGCCAGGATCACCACCAGCGCGGCGTAGCCGATGACCTGCGTCAGTTCGGCGTTGTCGAAGGTGACGCCGAGCCCGTCCGTGCCCAGGGCGACGCCCATCCCGAGGTAAAGCAGCAGGGTGGGAAGCCCGCTGCGGGAGGAGAGCCGTACGGCCGCCACCGCGACGAGCAGGACGAGAGAGCAGACCAGCAGCAGTTCATTGAGGTGGTGGACAGTCAGGGGCCGAACCTTTCTCACGTGAGCGGCGGGACCTTCGGGGACGAGATGAACGGTTCCCGGCCGACCGGAACTTCATTGCCTTACCTAACATTTTACGGGTTCTTGACGCGGGCCTTCCACGCGGGCCGCCCGCGGAGGTGCGGGAGGCCCGGTCCGGAGTCCGGTGGCGCGGTCCGGTGAGGCGGTCCGGTGACCCGGCCCGGGTGGCCGGTGGCGCGGTCCGGGGAGCGCCGGTGGCCGGGTCGGGGTGGCCGGTGGACGGCGTCAGTCATGACTCCGCGTAGGGGCGGCGACAGCCCTGCGCCTATGGTTGCTCCAGCACTCCAGGATCACCCTGCCCCTCGAAGGACAGCGATGCCCGCCAACACAACCGGCTCTTCTCCTAAGAAGAAGAGCCGACGTCTCCGCCTGATCGTGATCGCAGTCGTGCTGCTGCTCCTGGGGGGTACCGGTTTCGGCACGTACTGGAGTATCAGTACCGTGCGGGCCTCTTTCCCGGAGACCACGGGGTCGCTGCAGGTCAAGGGTCTCGCCGACCCCGTCCAGGTCAAGCGCGACGGCAATGGCATACCCCAGATCTACGGCAATTCACCTGAAGACCTCTTCCGCGCCCAGGGCTTCGTCCAGGCGCAGGACCGCTTCTGGGAGATGGACGTCCGCCGTCATATGACGTCCGGTCGGCTCTCGGAGATGTTCGGTTCCAGCCAGGTGGAGACCGACGCGTTCCTGCGCACCATGGGCTGGCGCCGGGTGGCGCAGCAGGAGTACGACACCAAGCTGTCGCCCGCCACCAAGAAGTATCTGCGGGCCTACTCCGACGGCGTCAACGCCTACCTCAAGGACCATGAGGGCAAGGCGCTGTCGGTCGAGTACGCGGCGCTGGGCTTCCAGAACGACGGCTACAAGCCCGAGAAGTGGACCCCGGTCGACTCGGTCGCCTGGCTCAAGGCCATGGCGTGGGACCTGCGCGGCAACATGCAGGACGAGGTGGACCGCGCGCTGGCGTCGAGCCGGCTGAGCGCCAAGCAGATCGAAGAGCTGTACCCGTCGTACCCGTACAGCCGGAACAAGCCGATCGTCCAGGGCGGCGCGCTCAACGAGGCCACCGACGAGTTCGACCCCAAGGCGACGTCGACGGGCACCACGGGCAACGCGGGGTCCGCCGGCACGGTGAACGGGGGCGGGGCCACCGGAGCGGCCCAGGGTCTGCAGAGCCAGCTCACGTCCATGTCCAAGACCCTGGAGAAGGTCCCGGCGCTGCTCGGCCCCAGCGGAAGCGGCATCGGCTCCAACTCGTGGGTCGTCTCCGGCCGGTACACCACCACCGGCAAGCCGCTGCTCGCCAACGACCCGCATCTGGCGCCCCAGCTGCCGTCCGTCTGGTACCAGATGGGCCTGCACTGCAATCAGGTCAGCAGCAAGTGCCCGTTCGACACGGCGGGATACACCTTCTCCGGAATGCCCGGCGTGGTCATAGGTCACAACCAGGACATCAGCTGGGGGATGACCAACCTGGGTGCCGACGTCAGCGACCTCTACCTGGAGAAGGTCAACGCGACGCACTACCTCTACGACGGCAAGCAGGTCCCGTTCCGCAGCCGTGAGGAGACCATCAAGGTCGCGGGCGGCAAGAGCCGCACGATCACGGTACGCAGCACCAACAACGGGCCGATCGTCTCCGACCGGGACGACGAGCTGACGAACGTCGGCAAGAACGCGCCGGTCGGCAGCGGGGCCGACGACGTGGCCCCCGACCGCGGCGACGGTTACGCTGTCTCCCTGAAGTGGACCGCGCTGTCGCCGTCCAACAGCATGGACGCGGTCTTCGGACTGAACAAGGCCCGGAACTTCGACGACTTCCGCGAGGCGGCCCGGGATTTCGCGGTCCCCTCCCAGAACCTCATCTACGCCGACACCAAGGGCAACATCGGCTACCAGGCGCCGGGCCGGATCCCGGTGCGCTCCAAGGGCGACGGCCGCTACCCGGCGCCCGGCTGGGACTCGCGCTACCGCTGGTCGAAGTCCATCCCGCAGTCGGCGCTGCCCTGGGAGTACAACCCGGACCGCGGCTTCATCGTCACCGCCAACCAGGCCGTCATAGACAAGAAGAAGTACCCGTACCTGCTGACCGACGACTGGGGATACGGCGCGCGGAGCCAGCGCATCACCGACCTGATCGAGTCCAAGATCAAGGACGGCGGGAAGATCTCCACGGACGACATGCAGACCCTGCAGACGGACAACAGCAGTGAGATCGCCAAGGTGCTGACGCCCTATCTGCTGAAGATCAACATCAAGGACCCGTTCGTCCGCGAGGCCCAGAAGCTCCTGGAGGGCTGGGACTACACCCAGGACGCCGACTCGGCGGCCGCCGCGTACTTCAACTCCGTCTGGCGCAACACCCTGATGCTCGCCTTCGGCGAGAAGATGCCCAAGGAGCTGCGGGTCAAGGGGCAGTGCCTGCGGGTGCGCCCGGCCGGGGACTCCGGTCCGATCGAGGACCTGGACGGCAACACCCGGCTGGTCCGCGAGTGCGGGACGCGCGACGCCGACCAGGCCCAGCCGGACGGCGGCGACCGCTGGTACGAGGTCGTACGGAAGATCCTCAAGGAGCCGGGCAGCGACTGGTGGAAGACCGCGGGCACCCGCAACCAGCGAGGCGCGACCAACCGTGACGAATTGCTCGCCGAGGCAATGAAGGACGCGCGCTCCGAGCTGACCGCCAAGCTGGGCAAGAACATCAACACCTGGAGCTGGGGCCGGCTGCACCGGCTGACGCTGAAGAACCAGACGCTGGGCACCGCGGGCCCGGGGGTCGTCCAGTGGATGCTCAACCGCGGCCCGTGGGACCTCGCGGGCGGTGAGGCGGCGGTCAACGCGACCGGCTGGAACGCGGCGGGCGGCTACGACGTCACCTGGGTGCCGTCGATGCGGATGGTCGTCAACCTCGACAACTTCGACAAGTCGCGGTGGATCAACCTCACCGGTGCCTCCGGCCACGCCTACAACGAGCACTACACGGACCAGACCGAGAAGTGGGCGAAGGGCGAGTTGCTGCCCTGGGCGTTCAGCAAGACCGCGGTGGACAAGTCGACGGACGATCAGCTGGCCCTCACCCCCTGAGGCCGCAGACGGCCCGCTACGGGCCGCTCCCGCCCCCGGCCCGGGGCGGGGGCCCGCGAACCTCCCGGCCCCGCCACAGCGCCTTCGGGCGCCCGTGGCGGGGCCGTCGCGTTGCCGGGCAGGGCTGCTGCCGGGAGCGCGTTGACGTGCGGGGCTGTCCGCCGGTGGGGGCTCAGTGGGTGAAGCGGTGCGCTCCCGACGGCGTCACCGCCGCGTGCACCGGCCGGTCGTGGGGTTCCTCCGGGACCGCGTCCAGCAGCTCGCCGTCGTACAGCAGCACCACCAGCGCGGGGTCGGCCCCGGCCCGTGCCAGCCGGGCCAGCACCCGGTCGTACGAACCGCCGCCGCGCCCCAGTCGCATACCGCGCCGGTCCACCGCGAGCCCCGGCAGCAGGACCGCGTCCGCCCGGGTGACCGCCTCCGGGCCCAGCCGCGGCCCGCCGGGCTCCAGCAGCCCCCGTCCGGCGTGCACCAGTCCGTCCGGGCCCTCGTCCGCGCCCCAGTCGAGATCGTTGTCCGGCAGCAGGACGGGGAGCAGCACCCGTACGCCCCGCGCGCGCAGCCCGTCCCGCAGCGCGCGCGTACCGGGCTCGCGCCCCACTGAGACATAGGCTGCCACGGTGTCCGCCCGGGCCAGTTCCGGCAGCTCCAGCGCGCGACACGCCAGGGAGGCCCCGGCCGCCTCGATGTCATCCGCAGTCAACCCGGACCTCACCGTCAGGAGACGTCTCCGCAACGTGGGCTTACTAGCGTCAGGGGTGCTCACTGAGTGCACATACTTCCTGTCTCATGTCATATTCACCGTATCCTCATCAATTGCCTAAAAGGCACCGGATAAGGTTCGGGACATGACTCAATCGCGTACTCGGATCAGCAAGGCTGTCATCCCTGCCGCGGGCCTCGGAACCCGCTTCCTCCCGGCCACCAAGGCCACCCCGAAGGAGATGCTGCCGGTCGTCGACAAGCCGGCGATCCAGTACGTCGTCGAGGAAGCCGTCACCGCCGGCCTGTCTGACGTTCTTATGATCACCGGTCGCAACAAGCGGCCCCTGGAAGACCACTTCGACCGCAACTACGAGCTCGAAGAGGCCCTGACCCGCAAGGGCGACGAGACCCGCCTCGCCCGCGTCCAGGAGTCCAGCGACCTGGCGACCATGCACTACGTCCGGCAGGGCGACCCCCGGGGCCTCGGTCACGCCGTGCTGTGCGCCGCCCCGCACGTGGGTGACCAGCCCTTTGCCGTCCTCCTCGGCGACGACCTCATTGATGCCCGCGACCCGCTTCTGGCCCGGATGGTCGAGGTACAGGAGCAGCACGGCGGCAGCGTCATCGCCCTGATGGAGGTGGATCCCGCGCAGATCCACCTCTATGGCTGCGCCGCTGTGAAGCCCACCCTGGACGAGGGCGTCGTCCAGGTCACCGGACTGGTCGAGAAGCCCGACCGGGCCGACGCGCCCAGCGCGTACGCGGTCATCGGCCGCTATGTGCTGGACCCGGCCATCTTCGACGTGCTGCGCCGCACCGAGCCCGGCCGCGGCGGCGAGATCCAGCTGACGGACGGGCTCCAGGCACTCGCCTCGGATCCGGACCTCGGAGGCCCGGTGCACGGCGTCGTCTTCAATGGCCGGCGGTACGACACAGGCGACCGTGGCGACTATCTGCGTGCCATTGTCAGACTCGCGTGCGAACGTGAGGACCTGGGCCCGGACTTCCGGGAATGGCTTCGCAGTTACGTCACCGAGGAGATGTAGCACTTTGAGCAGCACCGCGGCACGGGCCGCCGATCAGGGCACGAGCGAGGGCCGGGAGCGTCACCGGGTCTGGTCGGTGGCCGAGCATCTCGACGACATCCTCGGGCACATCCACCCGCTGGACCCCATCGAGCTGCAGCTGCTGGACGCCCTGGGCTGCGTCCTGGTCGAGGACGTCACCGTGCCTGCCGCCCTCCCGCCCTTCGACAACAGCTCGATGGACGGCTATGCCGTCCGCACGGCCGACGTCGGGGCGGCGACGGGGGAGCACCCCGCGGTGCTGACCGTCGTCGGGGACATCGCGGCGGGCAGCGGTGAGCTGCCCGCCGTCGGCCCCGGCGAGGCTGCCCGGATCATGACCGGCGCCCCGCTGCCGCCCGGCGGCCAGGCCGTCGTCCCGGTCGAGTGGACCGACGGCGGACTGGACGACGGACCGGTCAGCGGCATGCCCGCCCGCAGCTCGGACCCGCGCGGCGGCAGCGGCCTGGTGCGGGTCTTCCGGCCGGTCCGGGACGGGCAGCATGTGCGCACCCGGGGCAGTGACGCGGGTGCGGGAGAGCTGGCGCTGAGCGCCGGTACGGTCCTCGGGGCGGCACAGATCGGGCTGCTGGCTGCCATCGGCCGGGCCACGGTCAGGGTCCGCCCGCGGCCCCGCGTCGTGGTGCTGTCCACCGGCAGCGAGCTGGTCCAGCCCGGTGAGGAGACCGGGCCCGGCCGCATCTACGACTCCAACAGCTACCAGCTCACCTCCGCCGCCCAGGAGGCCGGGGCGATCGCCTACCGGGTGGGCGCGGTCGCAGACGACGCCGGGACGCTGCGCTCCACCGTCGAGGACCAGCTGAGCCGCGCCGACATCGTCGTCACCAGCGGCGGAGTCAGCGTCGGCGCGTACGACGTGGTCAAGGAGGCGATGCACGAGGTCGAGTTCCGGACCGTGGCCATGCAGCCCGGCAAGCCCCAGGGCTTCGGGCGGGTCGGCTCCGACCGGACTCCGCTGCTCGCCCTCCCCGGCAATCCGGTCAGTTCGTACGTCTCCTTCGAGCTGTTCGTACGACCGGTGATCCGCACCATGCTGGGCGCGGGCCTGGTCCACCGCACCACCGTGCGGGCCGACTGCCCGGACGGCATCGCGTCCTCGCCGGAGGGCCGGCGCCAGTTCCTGCGGGGCTGGTACGAGCCGTCGGCGACGGCGGGCGAGCCGGGCACGGTCGCCCCGGTGGGCGGCGCCGGATCGCATCTGATCAAGGCCCTCGCCCGGGCCAACGCACTGATCGTGATCCCCGAAGACGTGGCCGAGGTCGCCCCCGGGACCGAGGTGGACGTCGTCCTTCTCGCCTAGCCGGGGGCTACGGCGGGTACGGTGTCGTCGCACAGAGCCACCTGGCCCGGACCGGGAGAACGATGAGCAGCGCCCAGGACCACCTCACCCATATCGACCCGGCGGGCGCGGCGCGCATGGTCGACGTCTCGGCCAAGGACGTCACCGCGCGCACCGCCCGCGCGAGCGGCCGTGTGCTCGTGGCGCCGCGCGTCGTCGAACTGCTCCGGGGCGAGGGCGTCCCCAAGGGGGACGCCCTCGCGACCGCCCGGATCGCGGGCATCATGGGCGCCAAACGCACCCCGGATCTGATCCCGCTGTGCCATCCGCTCGCCGTGTCGGGCGTGAAGGTCGACCTCACGGTCGCCGATGACGCGGTCGAGATCATCGCCACCGTGAAGACCACCGACCGTACGGGCGTCGAGATGGAGGCCCTGACAGCGGTCTCGGTCGCCGCCCTGACGGTGATCGACATGGTCAAGGCCGTCGACAAGGGCGCGGTCATCACCGACGTACGGGTGGAGGAGAAGACGGGCGGCAAGTCCGGCGACTGGAGTCGGGAATGAGCGCCCCCACCGCCCCTGCCGGTCCTGGCACCCCTGACGAGGCGTCGCGGTACCGCGCCCTGGTCGTCACGGCCTCCAACCGCGCCGCCGCCGGGGTCTACCCGGACAAGGGCGGCCCGCTGATCGCCGAAGGGCTGACCGCGCTCGGCTTCGCGGTCGACGGCCCGCGCGTGGTGCCCGACGGCGACCCGGTGGAGGCCACGCTGCGGGAGGCGGTGGTCGCCTCGTACGACGTCGTCGTGTCCACCGGCGGCACCGGACTCACCCCGATGGACCGCACCCCCGAGGCCACCCGCCGGGTGCTGGACTACGAGATCCCCGGCATCGCGGAGGCCATCCGCGCCGAAGGGCTCGCCAAGGTGCCCACCGCCGCGCTCTCCCGGGGGCTGGCCGGGGTCGCGGGGACGACCCTGATCGTCAACCTGCCCGGCTCGACCGGAGGCGTCCGCGACGGCCTCGCGGTGCTCGGGCGGCTCCTCGTGCACGCGGTCGACCAGATCCACGGCGGCGACCACCCCCGACCCGCCGGACCCGCAGACGCAGCCGATGCAGCCGATGCCGCCGGTCCCGCCGGGAGCGCGAGCTGAACGCGCCCTGGCCGGTCGTGCTGGCGGATGGTGACACGGTCCTGCGCCCCATAAAGCTGCGCGACCAGCGCGTCTGGCGTGAGGTCAACCAGCGCAACCGGGAGTGGCTGCGGCCCTGGGAGGCGACCATCCCGCCGCCCGCCCCCGGCGGCCCCGTCACCCAGCGGCCCACCTACCGGCAGATGGTGCGCCATCTGCGCGCCGAGGCGCATGCCGGGCGGATGCTGCCGTTCGTCATCGAGCACCAGGGGCGGCTGGCCGGGCAGTTGACGGTCGCCGGGATCACCTGGGGATCGATGTGCTCGGGCCATGTCGGCTACTGGGTCGACCAGGCGGTGGCCGGGCGCGGCGTCATGCCGACCGCGGTCGCGCTCGCCGCCGACCACTGCTTCCGCACCGTCGGACTCCACCGCATCGAGGTGTGCATCCGGCCGGAGAACCTGCCGAGCCGCCGGGTGGTGGAGAAACTGGGATTCCGCGAGGAGGGACTGCGGCCGCGCTATCTGCACATCGACGGCGCGTGGCGCGACCATCTGGTCTTCGCACTCACCGTGGAGGAGCTGTCGGAGGGAGTGCTCGCCCGGTGGCACCGGACCCGACCAGGGGCATCGCAGAAATAAAAACTCTGTTCGATTACATTGGGCCCATTCCCAGCCTGGTCATCCCAACAATCACAAAAAACTTTCGAGATATCAGCCAGATCGTGCGACACACCGCGCCAATTGGCAGATGGCCTCATGCGGACCCCTCTACCGTGTGAGCGTGAGTAGTAGTGGCCTCATCTACGCAGTCATCGTCGGGGCCTGGGCCGCCTATTTGGTGCCGATGTGGCTCCGTAGGCAGGACGAGCTCAATGAGGCCCGTCCGACGGAACGCTTCAGCACCGCCATCCGGCTGCTGTCCGGACGGGCGGGCATGGAGCGCCGTTACGCCAAGGGGCTGGAGGACCGAGAGCGCCCGGGTACCCCGGATGACCTGGCGGTACGTACCGCCCAGGAGACGGACGCCCCCGATGCCGGGGGTCGCTCCGCCGACCCGGAACGCCACTCCGTCGACCCGGAAGCCGTCACCGACGCGGTCGACGTCCGGGCCTTCGCCGAGCCCGTGACCTTGCTCGCGCCCGCTCCCGACGGTCCGGACGCGCCGCAGGCGGACGGCGGGGCCGCGGCCCCGGCTGCCCCGGCCGCCTCCACCGCCTCCACCGTGGCCAGCGCGCTGGAGCGCGGGCGGCGCGCGCGGGTGCTTGCGCGCCGTCGCCGCACCACCGTGATCCTCTTCGTCGCCTTCACTGTCGGCGCGGTCGTCGCGGCGGTCGGCGGTCTCGCCTTCCTGTGGGCCCCGGCCATTCCGGCCATACTGCTCAGCGCGTACATCGCCTACCTGCGAGCCCAGGAGCGCCGCCGCTTCACGTTCACCATGGACCAGCGCCGTGCCGAGCAGGCCGCGCAGCGGCTCCGGGAGCGCCGCCCGCGCAGCCATCCGCCCGCCGACGGTCCCTCCGCCGACGACCGCCCCGCAGAGCCGCCCGCCCCGGCCGAGGCCGAGCCCGCCGGTGCCCCGTCTGCCTCCTCGCACGCGGCCGGGCGCCGCGCCCTGGTCGAACAGACCGACCACGCGGAGTGGGTGGATCAGGAGCGCGAGCGCGAGCGCGGCCCGGCCGCCGGGGAGGGCTGGGATCCGGTGCCGGTCCCGCTGCCGACGTACGTCACGGCGCCCGTCGCCCCCCGCGCGACCGGCAGCGTCGACCTCGCGGCCCCTGACGCCTGGAGCTCCGCCCGCTCCAGCACCGTCGACCCCGTCCCCGTCCCGGACCCGGCGCCGCACGCCGAGCCCGACCCCGGCCAGGGCTCCACGGCCCCGTCCCGCACGCCCCGGGAGCGCGGTCGCACCCCCCTCTTCGACCAGTACGCGGACGAGGACCGGCCCCGCGCCGCCAACGAGTGACGCGCACTCCATTGACCAGCGGGGAACGGATTTCCAAGCACCCCGCGGGGGATGCTAGAGTTTCACTCGTTGCAAGGGCCTGTGGCGCAGACTGGTAGCGCACCTCGTTCGCATCGAGGGGGTCAGGGGTTCAAATCCCCTCAGGTCCACAGCAGCTCAAAGCCCCCGCCGGGGAAACCTGGCGGGGGCTTTTTGGTGCCGTACAGCAGCGAAGGACAGCAACTGCTTCCGACTACTTCCGATCGTGTTTGCCCAGGTGCTTGCCGAGCCGCCGCAGCGCCTTGCGGGTGGCTTCGGACGGGACGTGCGTGTAGATCTCCATGGTCACCGCGATCTTGCTGTGCCGGAGGATCTGCATCGCGATGCGCGGGTGCACGTCGAGTGCCGCGAGCAGCGACCCACAGGTGTGACGCGTGTCATGCAGCCGGATCCGGCGGATGCCCGCCTTGGCGGACCGGTCGGCGAACGAGCGGTTGAAGTTGCGCGGCTCGATCGGGGTTCCGTAGCGGGTGGCATCGCTGGGCCCCCGGATGGTGTGTCCGGGGGCCCAGGCGGTCGAACGGCGGACAGGAACGGTGCACCGGGCGGTGACCTCTGCGATGGTCTTAATGCCGTCGCCTCTCCGCTCCTTGCTCTTCACTCCCTACGAAGAGGGGACCGGGATTCTCAGGATTAGCACGTCCGATGAGCCCGTACTGCCGCGCTCCTGAAGAGGGCGCAATCGTCGTCGTGGCTTTCGTACAGCGGCGGCGGCCCATCGCAGTCGCTGCCGTGGCCGTGGCCGTGGCCGTGGCCGTGGTCGTGGCCCTTGTCGTGGCCGTGGCCGTGGCCGTCGTGGTCACCCGGAGTGCAGGGATTCCCAGGACCACCCGGTCCCGGAGGTCCGGGAGGCCCGGCAGGCCCGGCAGGTCCGGCAGGTCCGGCGGGTCCAGCAGGTCCGGCAGGTCCAGCAGGTCCAGCAGGCCCGGCCGGTCCGGCCGGTCCGGCCGGGCCCGTGGGCCCGGCTTGGCCTGTTGGTCCAGGGGCTCCTGTCGGGCCAGCGGCTCCTGTCGGGCCAGCGGCTCCTGTCGGTCCTGCGGCTCCTGTCGGTCCTGCGGGTCCCGCTGCTCCATTGGGTCCAGGGGCTCCAGGCAGGCCGGGGATGCCGGGGGCGCCGGGGGCGCCGGGGGTGCCGGGGGTGCCGGGGGCGCCGGGGGCTCCAGGTGCTCCGGGTGCTCCAGGTGCTCCGGGAGTGCCGGGGGTGCCGGGCGGACCGGGCGGACCAGGCGGACCAACGGCGCAGGCTGCCCTCGTAATGAAGTTGTTGTCCAGCGTGACCGCGCCATTACGCGCGAGGGCCCGGCCTTCGATCACTGCGCCGGTCTGCACCGTGATGGACGTCAGGGCCAGGATGTTGCCCTTGAAGAAGGAATTGGTTCCGAGCGTGGCGGAGCTGCCCACCTGCCAGAACACGTTGCATGCCTGGGCTCCGTTGACGAGCAGCACGTTGCTTGCTGATGCTGTGGTCAGAGTCGAGGCCATCTGGATGATGAAGACGGCGTTGGGGTCGCCCTGGGCGTCGAGTGTGACTGTCCCGGTGAGTCCCAGAGACGATGTGGATTTGTAGACGCCGGGCGTCAGTGTTGATCCGCCGAGATCGCCTGAGACCGAGGCCCCGGGGCCCCGGCTGGCCGCGTCGTTGTAGGCGATAACGAGGTCGGACTTCGCCTGGGCGGCGGCGGCGTCGGCTGCGTGAATCGACCCGTTGACGATTCCGGGCGGAAAGCCGGTCACCGCGGAGCCCGGGCTCACCCCGAGGTCGCCGTTGACGACGGTGGGGGTGATCGTATTGGTGACTGTTGAACCGGCGAGGACCGCGTAGCTGGTGGCGGTGCCCAGTTGCACGGGGGCTTGCGCGGCGCTTGCGGGGCTTGAGTGCATGGTGACCGCTGCCAGCAATGCCACTCCGGGGAGCAGGGCAAGGGCTCGCTTGATGCGAATGCGTTTACGTCCTCTGCCTGGTGGGGCGGACTGCATGGTGTCCACTGCCATGGCATGACCCTCCTTGTCGTGGTTGAGCTCAGCCCCCGGCAGGGGACCCCGAGCGCGCTCGTGAGTACTGGTCAGGCGAGAGCCGCCCCCTGCGCGCATCGACGTCTGTGGGCGCCGCCCAAGCAGGGGGCCTCAGTTCGGCTGCTCACGGCAGGTGGTGACGAACCGTTACTCACTTAAGCGCACCAATAGCATCATAGGAATGAAAAAGCACCAAAGAACTGAAAGGGTGAATTAAGTGGGTGATAAGAGAAATTCATCCGTTCGCTCTGGTGTGTCGCCGGGCAGGCCTCAGCAACCACCCCGCCTGTAGTTCGCATCGAGGGGGCAGGGGTTCAAATCCCCTCAGGTCCACCGCAGCTCAAAGCCCCCGCCGGGGAAATCCGGCGGGGGGCTTCGCTTGTGAGGGGTTAATCTCCGGGCATGCTCACATCAGCTCTGGCCTTCGCGGGTGTTGCCGCGCTCATCAATGTGACTCCGGGGCTCGACACCCTGCTCGTGCTGCGCACGTCGGTGGCCCATGGGCGGAACGCCGGGCTGGCCGCGTCGCTCGGGATCCTCGCCGGTTGTCTGGTGTGGGGGTTCGCGACGGCGGTCGGGCTTACGGCGCTGCTCACAGCTTCGCGTGTGGCGTACGACACGCTGCGGGTCGCCGGGGCGGCGTATCTGGTGTGGCTGGGGGCGTCGGCGCTGTGGCGGTCGCGCCGGGCGGCGGCGTCGGAGGTGGAGCCGGAGCAGGCCGGTCCGGAGTCGTTGGGCGGGTCGGAGCCGCGCGGGCGGTGGGCGGCGTTCCGTGCGGGGGTGGGGACCAATCTGCTCAATCCCAAGGCGGGGGTCTTCTATATGAGCCTGATTCCCCAGTTCACCCCGGACGGTGCCTCGGTGTTCACCTCGACCCTGGTGTTCACCGCGATCGACATCGTCGAGCTGGCGCTCTGGTACTGGGTGGTCTCCGGTGCCGCGTCCGCGCTGAGCGACCGGATCCGGCGGCCCGCGTTCCGGCGCCGGATGGAGCAGGTGAGCGGGGTGGCGTTCTTCGGGTTCGCGGCGAACCTCCTTGTGGAGGGTGGGCGCAAGACGGCGTGACGCGGCCGTCGCGGGGGCGTCCTGACGGGGCGTCCGATGTCAGGGAATCGTGCTGACACCGTTCTTGTTGTGTGCGGGCCGTGAGACGGGTGATGGCCCTGGCGAGAGGCACCGGCATAGTGGGGACGTCCTGGAATGGATATGGCGCGAAAGCGCCGCCGCATGAACTCCGCACAGCAGAACAACAGCACCACAGGGGGATAAGGCGCCATGCCACTCATACGCCGTTCCACGGCGGCGGCCGCCGCCGTGGCCGCACTGCTCATGGTCACCGCCTCGGCCTGCGGGTCGAGTGAGGACGAGGGCGGTTCCGAGTCGGGTGCGACGGCCGCGGCCGGTCAGCAGGGCGACAACGGGATCAAGCTGCCGGAGGGCGTTCCGACGAGTCTGGACGACCTGAAGGAGTGGAAGGAGGGCGGGTGGAAGAACTGGGACAAGTGGGCGCGTGACGCGTCAGATTTCGCCAATCCCGTCATCAAGAACTTCTGGCAGCCGTCCCGGATGTCCAAGGCGAAGGACTCGCCCAACACGCTCTCCACGCAGAGCGCGGGCGAGGGCCAGGCCGCGACCGATCCGGAGCCGCCCGCCGTACCGGCCAAGCAGGTCTCGCGGCCGTACCACCAGAACATGGCGCCGGTCGGGAAGGTGTTCTTCGACAGCCCCGAGGGGCCGATGGTCTGCTCGGGGACGGTCGTCGAGGACCCGGCTCACCCTGGCAAGTCGAACCTGGTGTGGACCGCGGGCCACTGTGTGCACTCCGGCAAGAAGGGTGGCTGGATGCGCAACATCGTGTTCGTGCCGTCGTACAACGACGACGGGCTGCCCGCCGCCAAGGCGGAGACCGCGGCCCAGCGTGAGGTCACCCCGTACGGCGTGTGGTGGGCCGACTGGTCGCAGACCTCGTCGCAGTGGATCGACACGGGCGGCAAGACCGGCAACACGGGCTCCACGTACGACTTCGCGGTGCTGCACGTGAAGCCGGAGAACAGCGGCGGCAAGTCGCTGCAGGAGACGGTCGGGGCCGCCGTGCCGGTGTGGTTCGGGGCGCCGTCGGCGGACAAGGTCAGCTCGATCGGGGCGTACGGCTACCCGGCCGCGCCGCCCTACGACGGGGCGAAGATGTTCAACTGCACCAGCAGGCCGGGCCGGTTGTCGTTCACGCCGACCACGCCGACCATGTACCGCATCGGCTGCTCGATGACCGGCGGCACCTCCGGTGGCGGCTGGTTCCTCAACCGTGGAGGGAAGACGGTGCTGGTGTCGAACAGCTCGATCAGTTCGAACGAGCACACCTGGCTCGCCGGTCCGCATCTGGGGGCCGAGGCGAAGGGCGTGTTCGGCGCCATGAGCAAGAAGTTCGCCGCCAAGGGCTGAGCCCTGGTCGGCGTGTGGCGGAACCCGCTCCGGGGGCGGAGCGGGTTCCGCCCTTCCGTTCATCCGCGCGGTGAAGGCGCGTCACATGCGCCCGGCCGGTCCTTCTGGTGAACGGCGGTGTCCTCCGGGAGCGCCAGCGGCTTGCCGAAGCAGCGGCTCAGCTCGTCGAAGCGGTACAGCCCGAACTTCTTCACCAGCTCATAGCCCGATGAGGTGTACAGCGCGATCGCCTCGGGCTGTTTGACGCCGGTCTCCAGCACCATGCGCGTGCGCCCCGCCGCCCGGGCGCTGTCCTCCAGCGCCGCGAGGATCAGGCGGGCCAGGCCGCGTCCGCGCGCCTCGTGAATGACGAACATCCGCTTCAGCTCGGCGTCCCCGTCCTCGTACCCCTCGTCGTTCCGATCCTGGCTGCGCCAGCCGCCGGTGGCCACGGGTCGGCCGGTCTCGTCGTAGACGATGAGGTAGAGGCCGTGGGGCGGGTCGAACTGGGTCACGTCCAGGGGGGTCATGTCCCCCTCGTCGTCGTAGCGCTCGGCGTACTCCGCCTGCACCTCGTCATTGAGCCGCACCGCGTCGGGGTGATCAAAGCGAACCGCTCGGATATTCATGCGCTGGATCGTACTTCTATGCGACTGGGGCGGCATCGGAATTTCCATGTCGTATCGTGCCGTAGTGCTCTCCGTGACGACCGTGAATGTGAACGGGCTGCGTGCCGCCGCCAAGAAGGGCTTCGTGTCCTGGCTGGACGGTACCGCGGCCGATGTGGTGTGCCTCCAGGAGGTGCGCGCCGAGCCGCGCGAACTGCCCGAGGCCGTGCGCGAGCCGGACGGCTGGCACGTGGTGCACGCCCCGGCGGCGGCCAAGGGCCGGGCGGGGGTGTCGGTGTACGCGCGGCGCGAGCTGGAGGGCGTACGGGTCGGCTTCGGCTCCTCCGAGTTCGACGGCAGCGGCCGCTACGTTGAGGTCGATCTGCCGGGTGTGACGGTCGGCAGCCTGTATCTGCCCTCCGGCGAGGTCGGAACCGAGCGGCAGGACGAGAAGGAACGCTTCATGGCGGAGTTCCTTCCGTACCTCAAGGAGCTGCGCGAGCGGGCGGCGGCCGATGGGCGCGAGGCGCTGGTGTGCGGCGACTGGAACATCGCCCACCGGGAGGCCGACCTGAAGAACTGGAAGGCCAACCGGAAGAAGTCCGGGTTCCTGCCGGAGGAGCGCGCGTGGCTGTCGCGCGTCTTCGAGGAGGCGGGGTACGTGGACGTGGTGCGCGCGCTGCACCCGGACGTCGACGGCCCGTACTCCTGGTGGTCGTACCGGGGCAGGGCCTTCGACAATGACGCGGGCTGGCGCATCGACTACGAGGTGGCCACCCCCGGCCTCGCCGGGCGGGCGCTGAAGGCGGTCGTGGAGCGGGCCCCGGCATACGACCAGCGGTGGAGCGACCACGCCCCGGTGACGGTCACCTACGGCGCCGCTCACTGATCCGGCGGCGGGCGCCCGGCGTCGTCCGCGCGCTCGCCCGCCCGTTCCTCCAGGCCGGACCGCAGCCGGCGGTCCATGGCCATCGACAGCTCGGCGTCCACGACGCTCTTCGCGAGCGGCCTCAGCCGCTCCAGGGTCTCGCCGATCTCCTCGCCGCGCTTCCGGGCGTCCGCCAGCACATGGCTGATCAGCAGTGTGGCGAAGGTCTCGGCGATGGCGTCCACATGCTCCCGGACCTCGCGCCCGGCAGCGAGGACGGCCGACAGCGGGATGCCCTGGTCGACCAGGGCGCGCGAGGTGTCCAGCAGGCGGCGGCTGATGTGCACGATGTCGTCGCCATCGACCGCGAGATAGCCGATGTCGAGGGAGACGGTGAGGTTCTCCGCCGTGGCCTCGCTGTCGAAGTAGTCGGCGAGCGCTTGCGGGGTGAGCCGGACCGGTGTCTCCTCGGACCAGGACGGAAGGCCGCCGTCCAGCCCCAGCAGTTCGCCGACGTCCCGCCGCCCGCTCTCGAACGCGGCGATCAACTCGGCGATCCCGCCCAGGGTGTGGCCGCGCTCCAGCAGGGCGGTGATGGTCCGCAGCCGGGCCAGGTGGTGGTCGTTGTACCAGGCGATACGGCCTTCCCGGCGGGGCGGCGGGATCAGTCTGCGCTCGCGGTAGAAGCGCAGGGTGCGCACGGTGATCCCGGCCTTCTCGGCCAGTTCCGTCACCCGGTACTCGCGTACCTGGTCCGCTTCACTCATCGCCACAGCAGCAGCCTATGTCGAGGGCGGTGGGGTGTGACCGCCGGTAACTGAGTTATCCACAGCCCCTACCGCTCACCGGGTCCCTGTCTTACGCTCCCATCGTGCCAGTGAACGCTGGCACGGTTTCGAGGAGTTCGAGCAGTTCGAGCGGCGGGAGGCGGCGGCATGGCGGCTGGGCTGACGCGTGAGCATGTGCGGGTGGCGGTGATCGGGTCCGGATTCGGGGGGCTGGGCGCTGCGGTGAGACTGCGCCGCGCGGGCATCACCGACTTCGTGGTCCTGGAGCGGGCCGGTGCGGTCGGCGGGACCTGGCGGGACAACAGCTACCCGGGCTGTGCCTGCGATGTCCCGTCCCATCTCTACTCCTTCTCCTTCGCCCCCAACCCCGACTGGCCACGCGCCTTCTCCGGGCGGCGGCACATCCACGCCTACCTGGAGCGGGTCGCCGACACTTTCGGGCTGCGACCACACGTGCGCTTCGACGCCGAGGTGCTCGCCCTGCGCTGGGACGGCGCGGCGCTGCACTGGGAGATCGAGACCGCGCGCGGGCCGCTGACCGCCGATGTCGTGGTGAGCGCGACCGGCCCGCTCTCCGATCCGAAGATCCCGGACATCCCGGGGCTCGACGGTTTCCCCGGCAAGGTCTTCCACTCCGCGCGCTGGGACCACGGCTATGACCTGCGCGGCAAGCGGGTCGCGATGGTCGGCACCGGCGCCTCGGCCATCCAGATCGTGCCCGAGATCCAGAAGGAGGTCCGAAGGCTCACCCTCTTCCAGCGCACCCCGCCCTGGGTGCTGCCGCGCATGGACCGCCGGATCACCGGTGCCGAGCGCTGGCTGCACAGCAGGCTGCCGGTATCCGGGGCGCTGCGGCGCGGGCTGCTGTGGGGGATCCGGGAGTTGCAGGTCGGAGCGTTCACCAAGCGGCCGTCCGAGCTGGGATTCGTGGAGCGGCTGGCCGGGGCGCATATGCGGCGGGCCATCAAGGACCCGGTGCTGCGGGCCAGGCTGACCCCGCGCTACCGCATCGGCTGCAAGCGCATCCTGCTGTCGAACGACTACTACCCGGCGCTCGCCCAGCCGCATGTGGAGGTGGTCGGCGGGCTCAAGGAGATCCGCGGCACCACGCTGGTCGGCTCCGACGGCACCGAGACCGAGGCCGACGCGATCATCTTCGGCACCGGCTTCCACGTCACCGACATGCCCATCGCCCAGCGCGTCACCGGGGCCAGGGGCACCACGCTCGCGGAGGAGTGGAAGGGCGGCATGGAGGCGCTGCGCGGTGCCAGCGTGGCGGGCTTCCCCAACTTCCTGACGATCATCGGTCCCAACACCGGGCTCGGTAACAGTTCGATGATCCTCGTGATCGAAGCTCAGCTCACCTATCTGACCGACTATCTGCGGCAGTTGGACGGCCTCGGCGGCAAGGCCGCCCTGGACGCCCGGCCGTCGGCGGTCCGTGCCTACAACGACAGGATTCAGGAGAGGATGAAGCGCACCGTGTGGAACTCGGGTGGCTGTGACAGCTGGTATCTGGACGACAACGGCCGTAACACGACCCTGTGGCCGGGCTCCACCGGCGAGTTCACCAGGGCCACCCGGCATGTGCGGCTCGCGGAGTACGACGTGCTGCGGCAGCGGCCCGGAGCCGGTCAGGGCGCCGAGTCGGCCGCGGGGAGGGGATCGCGGTGAGGCGCACCCCCTACGTCACCTCCGGGCCGTATGCCCCGCCCGGCGGCGCGCACGAGCTGACCGTCACCTCGGCGGACGGCGCCCGGCTGCACGCGGAGCTGTACGGGCCCGACGATCCCCTCGCCCCCGCTGTCGTCCTGGTGCACGGCTGGACCTGCTCGACCGCCTTCTGGGCGCCGGTCCTGCGCGAACTGGCCGCCGATCACCGGGTGATCGTGTACGACCAGCGCGGCCATGGCCGCAGCACCGCCCCCGGCCCCGGCGGCTACCGCACGGACACGCTCGCCGACGACTTGGAGGCGGTGCTGGAGCAGACCTTGGAACCGGGCCGCCGGGCCGTGGTCGTGGGTCACTCGATGGGCGGGATGACGGTGATGGCCGCCGCCGGGCGCCCGGCACTGCGCGAGCGCGCCGCCGCTGTGGTCCTGTGCAGCACCGGCGCCTCCCGGCTGGTCGAGCGGGCGCGCGTGGTGCCGCTGCGCTCCGAGCGGGCACGGGCGCGGATCCATCGCGCGATCCTCGGCGCGCGCGTTCCCATGGGGCCGGTCACACCCGTCGCCAAGCGCCTGCTGCGGTACGGGACGATGGGCCCGGGCGCCGCGCCCGCCATGGTGGAGGCGTGCGCGCGCATCGTGCACGCGTGTCCCCGCCTCGTGCGCGCCGGGTGGGCGCATGTCATGGGCGACCTCGACTTGGACGCCCGCGTCGGCCTGCTGACCATGCCCGCCGCCGTCATCGTCGGCACCGCCGACCGGCTGACCCCGCCCGAGCACGCCCACGCCATAGCGGCCGCGCTGCCGCGGTGCACCGGCCTCACCGAGCTGCCGGGGCTCGGCCACATGACCCCGGTGGAGGACGCCGGGGCGGTGAGCGGCGTGATCCGCCGCCTCGCCGCGGAACACGGGGCGGCTTCACAGGACTCCGTCGCCGACCGCGCCCCCCACGCAGTCGAGGGGCGGACGCCATGAGCGCGCGCAGGAGTCTGGAGGGCCGGGTCGCGGTGGTGACCGGCGCGGCACGGGGAGTCGGCGAGCTGCTGGCCCGCACCCTGTCCGCGCGCGGCGCCAGGGTGGCGCTGGTGGGTCTGGAACCGGAGGAGCTGAAGCGGGTGTCGGGGCGGCTGCCCACCGATTCCGATCACTGGCACACCGATGTGACCGACTCGGAGGCGATGACCCGGGTCGCGGAGGAAGTGGTGGCGCGCTTCGGCACGGTGGACATCGTCTGCGCCAACGCCGGGGTGGCCACCGGCGGTCCGTTCCTCGATACCGACGAGACGGCCTGGCGGCGGGTTGTGGAGGTCAATCTGCTGGGCAGCGTCACCACGGCCCGCGCCTTTCTGCCCGCGCTGATCGCCAGCCGTGGCCATCTGCTGCAGATCGCCTCGCTCGCCGCGCTCGCGCCCGCGCCGATGATGACCGCGTACTGCGCGTCCAAGGCGGGGGTCGAGGCGTTCGCGCACTGTCTGCGAGCCGAGGTGGGCCACCGGGGGGTCACGGTCGGCGTCGGTTATCTCAGCTGGACCGACACCGACATGGTGCGCGGCGCCGACCGGGACGAGGTGATGCGGGAGTTGCGGTCGCGGATGCCGTGGCCCGCGGGGCGCACGTATCCGCTGGGCCCGGCCGTGGAGCGGCTCGTCGCGGGGATAGAGCGCCGCTCGGCCCATGTGTACGCGCAGTGGTGGCTGCGCGGGATGCAGCCCATACGCGGCTATCTGCCCGCGCTGATCGGGGCGGTGGGGCGGCGTGAGATGCGCCGGGTCGAACCCCGGCTGGCGGCCACCCGCGGGCAGCGCGGCCATCTCGTGGGCGAGGGCGGCGCGGCGGACGAGCGGGCGCGCACCGCCCGTACGCAGCGTCACCGGTAACCCTCTGTCAACCATGCTGACCTGGGAATTCGATAGATGTGGTCGATCGAAAATGCGGAGTATGTCCCTGCGTGTAACTCTGGTCGGGCCCGATCCCTTTCACCCAATGAGGAGTGACGCAGATGGGGAAGGACGAATTCAGCGAGAAGGCCCAGCAGGCCAAGCGCAAGGCGCAGGGCCAGCAGAGCCAGCAGAGCCAGCAGAGCCAGCAGACCCAGCGTGGTCAGCAGGGGCAGCGGGGCCAGCAGGCACAGCAGGAGCAGCGAGGCCAGCGGGCGCAGCAGGAGCCGCGCCGCGACCAGGACCGGCCCGAAAGCCGAGAGCAGGCCGAACGCATGGGCCGGGAGCGCCGTCAGCAGGGCATGGGCGACGAGAGGCGGGACCAGGAGCCGTTCGAGGAGATGTAAGTCGTCTCGTCGGCAGGTTCCTTGGCGGGCTCGTCGGCGGGTCTCTCGCCGAAGGGCTCGCGGAGAGTGTGCGCGAGGGGGCGCATCCGTCAGGGGATGCGCCCCCGGCACGCACGCGGGCCGTGCTCAACGTCCCGGCTCAGCTCAACCTCCCGGCTCAAGGGCCCGGCAGGGTCCGGCGGCTCGGCTCGTCGCTCGGCTCGTTACTCAGCTCAGTCGCTCGGCGGATCCGCTCAACCGTCTCCCCGCGGAGGGAGTTTCGGGCGCCGCCGGTCCGGGACCTGTCCGTAGCCCGGCGAGGCCGCGGCCGGATGCCGCTCCAGCAGTTCCAGTGCCGTACGCACGGCGACCCCCAGCTGCGGGTAGCGGCCCTCCGCCCAGTCCAGCGGGGATCGGGGCGCCGGAATGTCCGGCTCCACGCCATGGTTCTCGACCCCCCATCCGTAGGCGTCGAACCAGGCGGCGTTCATCGGCACCGTGATCGCCGTACCGTCGCCGAGCGGATGGCGGCCGGTCATGCCGACCACGCCGCCCCAGGTCCGCAGTCCCACCACCGGGCCGATGCCCTGGATCTTGAAGGCCGCGGTGATCATGTCGCCGTCGGAGGAGGTCGCCTCGTCCGCGACCGCGACGATCGGCCCGCGCGGCGCGTTGCTGGTGTACGACACCGGCTGGGCGTTGCGCGTGAGGTCCCAGCCCATCACGGTGCGGGTCAGCTTCTCGACCACCAGCTCGCTGATGTTGCCGCCCGCGTTCCCCCGGACGTCCACGATCAGCGCGGGGAACGACACCTCCCGGCGCAGATCCCGGTTGAACTGCGCCCAGCCGGAGCCGCCCATGTCCGGGATGTGCAGATAGCCGCACCGCCCGTCGCTCAACTCCCGTACCACCGCCCGACGCCTGGCCACCCAGTCCTGGTAGCGCAGCGGCCGTTCGTCGATCAGCGGGACGACCGCGGCCCGGCGCGGCGGGCCCTCGCCGTCCGGGGAGGCGAAGGTCAGCTCGACCGTGGTGCCGCCCGCCGCGGTCAGCAGCGGATAGGGGCCGGCCACCGGGTCCACCGGACGGCCGTCGACATGGGTGAGCCGGGCGCCTTCGCGGATGCCGGAGCCCGCCAGCGGCGAGCGCGCCCGGGAGTCGGAGGACTCGCCGGGCAGGATGCGGGAGACCTGCCACGTCCCGTCCTCGGCGCGCGTGAGGTCGGCGCCGAGCAGCCCGATGGGGCGCTGGTAGTGGGCTGGGCCCTCGTTGCGGCGCGCGGCGCTCACATACGCGTGCGAGGTGCCCAGTTCGCCCAGGACCTCGCGCAGCAGATCGGCGAACTCGTCGGGGGAGGCGACGCGTTCGACCAGCGGCCGGTACTGGTCGAGCACCCCGTCCCAGTCGACGCCGCACATGCCCGGCTCCCAGAAATAGGCGCGGGTGATGCGGCCCGCCTCCGCGTACGCCTGCCGCCACTCGGCCGCCGGGTCCACGGTGTGCTGGATGCGCCGCATGTCGATCTGGACCGTGGAGTCGCTGTCGCCCGACTCGGTGGCGGGCACCGCCCGCAGCTCGTCGTCATCGACGACCACGAGCCGGGAGCCGTCGCCGCTGACCCGGAACCAGTCCAGCTCACTGGTGAGTTCGGTGCGCTTGGCCTTGGCCAGGTCGAAGTGTTCGAGGGTGGGGCGGTCGGAGGTGTCGGCGGGGTTGGCGAACGTCTCGCCGAGCGCACCCGAGATCGGCCAGCGCAGCCACACCAGGCCGCCGCCGCTGACCGGCCACAGAGAGGAGTACTTGGAGGCGGCCACCGGGAAGACGGTGACCCGGCTGGACAGCCCCTCCACCTCGACGGTCACCGTGCCGTCGCCCTCCCCGCCCCCGGCGCCGTCGTCCGGGTCGAGTCCGCCCGCCGCCGGGCGGCCCTCGGGGGAGAGCGCGAAGGGCGAGGGCGTGGCGGAGGACAGCGGTACGAGATACGGGCGGCAGCCGAGCGGGAAGGAGAGGTCACCGGTGTGCACGTCGTAGACGGGGTCGAAGCCGCGCCAGGAAAGGAAGGCGAGATAGCGGCCGTCGCTGGTGAAGACCGGTTCCTCGTCCTCGAACCGCCCGCTGGTCACGTCCACTATGGTCCGGTCCGCCAACCGCGCGATCTTGATGGAGCGCAGGGTGCGCCCGATGCCCGGGTGGGACCAGGCGAGCCAGGCCGAGTCGGGTGAGAAGGCGAGGTCGGCGACCGGGCCGTTGAGCGACCGGACCAGCTCGGTGACCTCGCCGTCCCCGTCCGCGGAGGTGTCCACGAGCAGCAGTCGGCCGTCGTTGGCGGCGACGGCGAGCTGGTCGCCGTCGGGCGAGGGCTCCATCTCGTGCACCCGGCCCAGCCCGCCCGCGGCCAGCCGCCGCGGCTCGCCGGTCTCGCTCGCCCGCGGCAGGTAGGCGATCTCGATCGCGTCCTCGCCCTCCGCGTCCGTCACGTAGGCGACCCGTCCGCTGGAGCCCAGGATCTCGGGCATCCGCACCCGGACGCCCGGGGCGTCGGCGAGGGTGCGGGCGGGGCCGTCGCGGTGGGTGAGCCAGTACAGGCTGCCGCGGACGCACACCGCGCTGGCCCGGCCGGTGGTGTCCACGGCCAGCGAGTCGACATGGGAGGCGGCGGGCACCTGGTAGGGCCGCCGACCGGCCCGCGCGCCGCCGAGCCGCACCCGCAGCCTGCGGGGTTCGGTGCCCGGGCCGAGGTCGTCCACCAGCCACAGTTCGCCCGCGCACTGGTAGACGACGCGGCTGCCGTCGGTCGAGGCGTGGCGGGCGTAGAAGTCGTCGTGGTCGGTGTGGCGGCGCAGACCGGTGCCGTCGGGCAGACAGGAGTAGAGATTGCCGACGCCCTCGTGGTCGGAGAGGAAGGCGACGCGGCCGCCGACCACCATGACCGAGTCCAGATGGCCGTCGAGTTCGGGCAGCAGCCGGACGCCGCCGAGCCACAGCCGGCCGGTCGCGCCGCCCCGGTAGCGCTTCCAGGAGGCGGGTTCGTGCGGCGGCTTGCCCGTGAGCAGCAGGGTTCGCCGGTCGCCGCCCTGCCCGGCGGCGCTGGCGGTGACGGCGGTGCTGGCGGCGGTGGTGTCGGTGTCCGTGGTGGCGGCGGCGGTGGTGTCGGTGTGCGTGGTGGCGGCGAGGTCGGCCACGGCGATGTCGGCCACCGGCCCCCAGGGCAGTCGGCTGCCGGGGCTGCCGTCGGTGGGCAGGCTGTAGGCCCAGGAGAAGTGCGAGAACGGCTGGCCGTGCGAGGACACGGCGAGGATGTGCGAGGCGCCGTCCCGGTCGGGCGGCGTCCAGCCGCAGACCCGGGCGTCCTCGCTGCCCCAGTAGGTCAGCCGCCGGGTGGGGCCGCCGTCCACGGGAGCGAGGTGGATCTCGGGATCGAGGCTGCGCCAGTTCGTATACGCGATCTGGGAGCCGTCGGGGGAGAAGCGGGGGTGGCCCACCCGGGTGCGGTCGACGGTCAGCCGCCAGGCCCGCCCCGGTGGTTCGCCACGGGCGGCCAGCGGGGCGACCCAGAGATCGTCCTCGGCGGCGAAGCACAGCAAGTCGCCGTGCAGATGCGGAAATCGCAGATAGGCGCGGTCGGTATCGCTGGTTTCCCTCACCTCATCCATGGTTTCGGCCCCGGTCCGGCAAAGCAACTCCAATCTGTGACGCATCCCACGAGCGAAACGGCTCGGTTTCGCTAAAGGGGCGGTTCATGCGGTCGTATGCTGAACGAGTACGAAACCGTTTCGTTCGGAAGGGGGATGCCATGACGGCGACGCAGCCCGCTGACCAGTCCGTCGGTCAGTCGGCCGGCCAGTCGGTCGAGGACCGGCCCACGGCCCGGGTGCGCCGCAGCAGGCTGTCCCCCGAGCGGGAAGGTGAGCTGTACGAGGCCGTGGTCGAGCTTCTCGGGGAGGTCGGTTACGACGCGCTGACCATGGATGCCGTCGCCGCGCGCACGCACTCCAGCAAGGCCACGCTCTACCGCCAGTGGAAGGGCAAGCCGCAGCTGGTGGCCTCCGCGCTGAGGCACACCAAGCCCGTTTCGCTCCAGGACATCGACACCGGATCGCTGCGCGGCGACCTGCGCGAGATCGTGCGGTGCACCGACGCCGCCCGGGAGCGTGACGCGGCCCTGATGAGGGGGCTGGCCCAGGCCGTCCATACCCATCCGGACCTCCACCAGGCCCTCCGGGAGCTGCTGTTCTATCCCGAGATGGCCGCACTCGACGTGCTGCTGCGGCGTGCCGTCGACCGGGGTGAGGTGGCTCCGGACAGACCCGCCTTGGGCTACGTCGTGCACATGATGTGCGGTGCCCTCATCGCCCGGTCGCTGATCGACGGCGAAGAGCCGGACGTCGCCTACCTCAGCGAATACATCGACGCCGTGGTCCTCCCCGCCCTCGGTCTCTGACTCTCCCCACCCCACATCAACCTCATACGGACCCAGTCCGGCGCGCCGCTCTCGTCGCCGGTCCGGTCGCGCACACCTGCCAGCAGTGACCAGCAGTGACACCGATTCGACGGGAGCACCTCTCCTCGTGGCCACGTTCCTCTACAAACTCGGTCGATTCGCCTTCCGGCGACGCCGGTTCGTCGCCCTGATATGGGTGGCGCTCCTGGCCGTCGCCGGAGTCGGCGCCGCGACCGCCTCGCCGCCCGCCAACGACAGCTTCTCCATCCCGGGGACCGAGGCCCAGAAGGCCTTCGACCTCCTGGAGAAGCGTTTCCCCGGTGGTAACGCCGACGGCGCCACCGCCCGGGTGGTCTTCCGCGCGCCCCAGGGCGAGAAGATGACCGACCCGGACAACAAGGCCGTGGTCACGAAGACCGTCGCCGACCTCAAGGCCAGCTCTCCGCAGGTCGCCTCGGTCGCCGACCCGTACCAGGCCCGCGCCGTGTCCAAGGACGGCTCCACCGCGTACATCCTGACCAGCTACAAGGTCAACGCCATGGAGCTGGAGGAGACCGCCAAGGACGGCCTGACGGAGGCCGGGGAGAAGGCGCAGAAGTCGGATCTCACGGTGGAGATCGGCGGTGACGCGCTCCAGGAGATGCCCGAGACCGGATCCACCGAGGTCATCGGCATCGTGATCTCGGCGATCGTGCTCGCCATCACCTTCGGCTCGCTGGTGGCCGCCGGAATGCCGCTGCTGACCGCGCTCATCGGCGTCGGCATCGGCATCTCCGGGATCACCGCGCTCGCCACCCCCCTCGGGCTGTCGACGACCACGTCGACGCTGGCGATGATGATCGGCCTCGCGGTCGGCATCGACTACGCGCTCTTCATCGTCTCCCGCTACCGCGCCGAACTGGCCGAGGGCCGGGAGCGCGAGGAGGCCGCCGGGCGGGCGGTGGGCACCGCGGGTTCCGCGGTCGTGTTCGCCGGTCTCACCGTCGTCATCGCGCTGGTCGGCCTCGCGGTCGTCAACATCCCGATGCTGTCCAAGATGGGCTTCGCCGCGGCGGGCACGGTGGTCATCGCCGTGCTCATCGCGACCAGCCTCATCCCCGCGCTGCTGGGCTTCGCGGGCAAGCGGGTGTACGGGCGCAAGGCGCGCGAGCGGATGGCCGCGGCGGCCACCGCTGCCGCGGAGGGCTCGCAGGCGGAGGAGAAGCCCAACATGGGCACCCGCTGGGCCCGGTTCGTGCTGCGCCGCCCGGTGGCGGTGCTGCTGCTCGGCGTGCTCGGTCTCGGCGCCGCCGCGGTGCCCGCGCTCAGCCTGGAGCTGGGGCTGCCGGATGACGGTTCGCAGCCGGTCAGCAGCCAGAAGCGCCAGGCGTACGACATGATCTCCGACGGCTTCGGCCCGGGCTTCAACGGTCCGCTGATGGTGGTCGCCGACACCAAGGGCAGCGACGACCCCAAGGCCGCTGTGAACAAGGTGACCAAGGCCATCGCCGGTATCGACGGCGTCGCGGCCGTCACCCCGGCGACGTTCAACAAGGCCGGCGACACCGCGATGCTCACCGTCGTGCCGAAGTACAAGCCGAGCAGTGTCGACACCGAGAAGGTCGTCGCCGACATCCGGGACGAGGCGGGCTCCTTCAAGTCCGACACCGGTGCCGAGGTGCTGGTGACCGGTCAGACGGCGATGAACATCGACATCTCGCAGAAGCTGAACGACGCGCTGGTGCCGTATCTGGCACTCGTCGTCGGGCTGGCCTTCCTGCTGCTGATGATCGTCTTCCGGTCCCTTCTGGTCCCGCTCAAGGCGGCGCTCGGCTTCCTGCTGTCCGTCGTCGCGGCGCTCGGCGCGGTGGTCGCGGTCTTCCAGTGGGGCTGGGCGGCGGACCTGTTCGGCGTGGAGGAGACCGGCCCGATCATGAGCATGATGCCGATCTTCATGATCGGTGTGGTGTTCGGGCTGGCCATGGACTACGAGGTCTTCCTGGTGACCCGGATGCGGGAGGCGTACATCCACGGCGAGCGCCCCGGCCAGGCCGTCGTCACCGGCTTCCGGCACGGCGCCCGGGTGGTCTCCGCGGCCGCCGTCATCATGATCAGCGTCTTCGCCGGGTTCATCGGCTCGTCCGAGGCGATGGTGAAGATGATCGGCTTCGGTCTGGCCACCGCGGTCCTCTTCGACGCCTTCGTGGTTCGCATGGCCATCGTCCCGGCGGTGCTGGGGCTGCTCGGCAAGTCCGCCTGGTGGCTGCCGCGCTGGCTCGACAAGGCGCTGCCGAACGTGGACGTCGAGGGTGAGGGGCTGCGTGAGCAGCTCGAAGGAGACACCCCGGCGGGGCACGGAAAGGACGCCAAGGGCGCGAAGGAGTCCGACAAGGACCCGGAGCTGAGCCGGGTGTAAGCCGGGCGCACTTCGGCCAACGCACGCCCCGGCGGCGGTTCTTCCCTCGGGGAAGGGCCGCCGTCGGGGCTTTCGCGGAGTAGGCGCTCTTGCGAACGATGTGCAGGTAGGTCACCATCGAGCGGATACCCGCAGCTCAGGAGCGGAGCCCCGCATGCATGTCCCCGATGGATTCATCGACGCCCCGGTGTCGGTGGCGACCGGTGCCGTCGCCGCCGCCGCGGTCGCGGTCAGCCTGCGCGGTGCGCGGCGTGAACTCGACGAGCAGGCCGCGCCGCTGGCCGGGCTGGTCGCGGCGTTCATCTTCGCCGTCCAGATGCTGAACTTCCCCGTCGCCGCGGGCACCAGCGGCCATCTGCTCGGCGGGGCGCTGGCCGCGATTCTCGTCGGCCCCTATACGGGCGTGCTGTGTGTGTCCGTGGTGCTGCTCATGCAGGCCGTCCTGTTCGCGGACGGCGGCCTCACCGCGCTCGGCGTCAACATCACGGACATGGCGGTGGTCACCACGGTCGTGGCCTACGGGATCTTCCGCGCCATCGTGAAGATCGCCCCGAACCGGCGCCGCACGGTCACCGTCGCGTCCTTCGCGGCCGCCCTGATATCCGTCCCGGCCGCCGCCATCGCCTTCACCGGGCTCTACGCGCTGGGCGGCACGGCGGACGTCGCGATCGGCAAGGTCTTCACCGCGATGGTCGGCGTGCATGTGCTGATCGGCATCGGCGAGGCGGTCATCACGGCGCTGACGGTCGGCGCCGTGATGGCCGTACGGCCGGATCTCGTCCACGGCGCGCGGGACGTGGCCGCGCGCCGCCTGGAACTGCGTACCGGGACGCCGGCGATTCCGGGGCGCACCCCGGCGCCCGCTGGGTCCGCGACGCCTGCCGGGTCCGCGGTGCCCGCCGGGTCCGCGCCCGCCACCGCCCGTACGGTCACGGCGGCGCCCGCCGCCAAGGACACGGACGCCGCCGCCCCCGCGGCCGCCGCACCGCGGCGCTCCGCGCGCCGGGTGTGGGCGGTGGGGCTCGGGGCCGCGCTGCTGTGCGCGGGCGTCGTCAGCTTCTACGCCTCCGCCAGCCCCGACGGACTGGAGAAGGTCGCCGCCGACAAGGGCATCGACAAGAAGACCGAGGACCACGCCGCCAAGGACTCCCCGCTCGCCGACTACGGCGTCAAGGACATCTCCAACGCGCGGCTCTCCGGCGGTCTCGCCGGGGTGATCGGGGTCGGCGCGACGCTCGCCGTGGGCACCGGGGTCTTCGTCGTCGTACGGCGCCGCCGGGCCGAGGCCGGGGCCGACGCCGAGGCGGGCTGAGATGGGCTCGGGACACGCGCATACGCTCTACCGGGCGGGCCGCTCCCCGGTCCACGCCCTCCCCCCGCACTGCAAGATCGCCGCCGTCTTCTGCTTCGTCCTCGTGGTCGTCGCGACGCCCCGCGAGGCGCTCTGGGCGTTCGGCCTGTACGCCGTGCTGCTGGCCGGGGTGGCGGCGACGGCCCGCATCCCGGCCGGGTTCCTGCTGAAGCGGCTGCTGATCGAGATCCCGTTCGTGGCGTTCGCCGTGCTGATGCCGTTCGTCGCGGAGGGCGCGCGGGTGGACGTACTCGGGCTGTCGCTCAGCCAGTCCGGGCTGTGGGGCGCCTGGAACATCCTGGCCAAGGGCACGCTCGGGGTCGCGGCGTCCGTCATCCTGGCGTCCACGACCGAGCTGCGCGCCCTGCTGCTGGGGCTCCAGCGGCTGCGGATGCCGCCGCTGCTGGTGCAGATCGCGTCGTTCATGATCCGCTACGGTGACGTCATCACCGACGAGATGCGCCGGATGCGGATCGCCCGCCGCTCGCGCGGCTTCGAGGCGCGCGGCGTGCGGCAGTGGGGCGTGCTCGCGAAGTCCGCCGGGGCGCTGTTCATCCGGTCCTACGAGCGCGGCGAACGGGTCCATCTGGCGATGCTCAGCCGCGGCTACACGGGCACGATGCCCGTGATCGACGAGGTGACCGCGTCCCGTGCACAGTGGGGGTACGCCGCCGCACTTCCGCTGACCGCGCTGGCGGTCTGCCTGACCGGATGGATGCTCGTATGACCGGCCCCGACGCCACCCCTCCCTCCCTCCAGGTGTCCGGCCTCGCCTACGCCTATCCCGACGGCCACCAGGCGCTCTTCGGCGTCGAGCTGACCGTGGCCCGCGGTGAGCGGGTGGCGCTGCTCGGCCCCAACGGGGCGGGCAAGACCACCCTCGTGCTGCATCTGAACGGCATCCTGGAGGCGGGCGCCGGATCGGTCACGGTCGCCGGGCTGCCCGTGGCGAAGCGGAACCTGGCCGAGATCCGCCGCCGGGTGGGCATCGTCTTCCAGGACCCGGATGACCAGCTGTTCATGCCGACCGTGCGCGAGGACGTGGCGTTCGGCCCGGCCGCCGCCGGGATGCGCGGCGCGGAGCTGGCCGAGCGGGTCCATCGGGCCCTGGACCGGGTGGGGATGGCGGAGTTCGCGGACCGGCCGCCGCACCATCTGTCGTTCGGGCAGCGCCGCCGGGTGGCGGTCGCGACCGTGCTGGCGATGGAGCCGGAGATCCTCGTCCTGGACGAGCCGTCCTCCAACCTCGACCCGGCCTCGCGCCGTGAACTCGCCGACATCCTGCGCTCCCTGGACGTCACCGTGCTGATGGTCACCCATGACCTGCCGTACGCGCTGGAGCTGTGCCCGCGATCCGTGGTGCTCAGCGGGGGAGTGATCGCGGCCGATGGGGGTACGCAGGAATTGCTGTGCGACCAGGAGTTGATGCGGGAGCACCGGCTGGAACTGCCCTTCGGCTTCGATCCGCGCTCGGTGAAGGCCCCTGTCTGAGGCCCCGGTCTGAGGTCCGGGCCGGGCACGTTGCACCATAAGGACGGCAGCACGGTCGGATCGGCAGGGTGGGAGTCGGATCAGTGGTGGACGTCCAGGGCACGGTGGCCGACGGATTCGAACCGGTCCGGGACGCGTTCGTGGAGAACTTCGCGAAGCGGGGTGAGCGCGGCGCGGCCATGGTCCTCTACCGGGACGGCGAGAAGGCCGTCGACCTGTGGGGCGGTACGCGGGACCCCGGCCAGGAGGGCGACGGTGAGCCGTGGGCCCAGGACACCGCGCAGGTCGTCCGCTCCGTCACCAAGGGCGTGGCCTCCGCCGTACCGCTGCTGCTCCACCAGCGCGGCCAGCTCGACCTGGACGGCCGGGTCGGCACGTACTGGCCCGAGTTCAAGGAGAACGGCAAGGAACGGGTGCTGGTGCGGCATCTGCTCGCCCACCGCGCCGGGCTGCCCGCCCTCGATACCCCGCTGACCCCGGCCGAGGCCATCGACGGCATATCCGGGCCGCGGGCCGTCGCCGCCCAGCACCCCGACTGGGAGCCCGGCACGGCCCACGGCTATCACGCCCAGACCTACAGCTGGCTGCTGAGCGAGCTGGTGAAGCGCGTCACAGGGCGCACCATCGGCCGCTGGGTCGCGGAGGAGATCGCCTGGCCGCTCGCCCTGGACCTGTGGCTCGGGCTGCCCGAGGACCAGCTGCACCGGACCGGCCGGATCGAGCCGGTGGAGGCCCCGGCGGCGCCCGCCGCGCAGGGGCTGCGGCTGCGGCCCAAGCGGTCGGTGGCCGAGGCGTACGCCGATCCGGAGTCGCTGACCCGGCGCGCGTTCGGCGCGATCAGCCCGGTGCCCGACGAGAACGATCCCGCGTATCTCGCCGCCGGGCTGCCCGCCTCCGGCGGGGTCGCCACCGCCGACGCGCTGGCCCGCTTCTACGCGGCGCTGATCGGCCCGCTGCCGTCGGCGCGCACGGCCCGCGCGGGCGGCCGCCTCTTCGCCCCGGCGACGCTGACCCTGGCGCGTACGGAGGAGTCCACCGGGCCGGACCGGGTGCTGGTGGTCGGGACCCGCTTCGGGCTCGGCTACATGCTGCACGGCCCGGCCTGCCCGCTGCTGGGCCCGGGGTCCTTCGGCCACCCGGGGCGGGGCGGTTCGCTCGCCTTCGCCGATCCCGGGGCGCGGATCGGCTTCGCGTACGTCACCAACGGCATGCAGCGCGGCGTGACCGCGGACCCGCGGGCGCAGGCCCTGGTGCGCTCCGTGCGGACGGCGCTGGCGGCCCAGGAGGCGTAGCGGGGGCCGCCACGCAGGACGTAGCGAGGATCGCCCGCAGGAGGCCTGTAGCAGGTCCGTAGGAGCGCGTGGTGCGCGCTGTTCGCGCGCCCCTTCGTGCCTTTGTGCGCCTTCTCGCACACGCACACGCCGGGTTCGGGGGGCCAAGGGGCCCTGCCGCGTGGTTCCGGCCCTGCCCCCACTGGGGATCCTTCCGGGGGTGAGAGCCGTAGGGGGCGGCTCTCCCGGGGGAAGCACGGGGGAAAGGCGTGGAGCGGACACGGGGGTTACGGGGCGCACGCGCGCGTACGGGGGAGCCACCGGCTCAGCGGCACCGGCTCGCGCGGCGGGACATGGTATGGCAGATGCTGCGCATCCTGCTGATCTTCCGGCTGATGCACGCCATCCAGTTCGCGGTGACCGTGCCCGGGATCGCGGGCCATCTCGCCCACCGCACGGGCGGGCTGGTGCTGCTGGTGGCGGTGGTGGCCGAATCGCTGTGGTTCACGCTGCACATCTTCCGCAACCACCGGCGGGTGGCGGAGCGCGACGAGGAGGACCGCGCCGCCGACGACCGGGAGGACGCCCGGCCGGTCGTGTACGACAACCTGGCGGCCGGTGTCGAGCTGTGCTCCGCCGTCGCCTCCCTGTGGGCCTGCGTCGTGGTCACCCCGACCGGGCGCAGGACATGGCCCCGCTGCTGGTGCTCACCACCGAGCAGATCTCCGGCGCGAGCATCGGCTCGGCGCTCGGCCAGCCGCTGCGCGTCCTCGTCGCGGGCACCGGCGCGGTCGTCGCCTCGTACGCCGCGGTGATCGCCCTGGGCGTCCCGGAGGCGCTGACCCACTCCGATGTGCTGATCGGGCTCACCGGCTACGCGGCGCTGGCCTATCTGATCCGGCGCGGCGCCCTGTATCTGCTGCAACTCGCCGCCGACCTGGGCGATATGAGCCTTCAGCTGCACGAGGTGCAGCAGCGGCGGCTGCTCGCCATCGAACTGCACAACCACATCGGCCACACCCTGGGCACCCAGCCGCACCCCAGCTCGGCGGTCAACCTGGAGGGCGCCCCCGGCACCGGCAAGACCCTGGCCGCCCACGCGATCGCGGACCGGCTGGGCCGCCCGGTGATCGCGGCACGGGCCTCGCAGCTGGAGAGCAAGTTCCACGGGGAGGGGCCGAAGAACCTCGGCGCGCTCTTCCACGCCGCCCGCGAGCAGGGCGCGGTGCTCTTCCTGGACGAGGCGGACGCGCTGATGTCCGCCCGTTTCGAGACCACCAGCCACGGTTCGGAGCACGCGGTGAACGCGATGCGCAGCGAGATGCTGACCGCGCTCGACGGCCACGAGGGGCTGGTCGTGCTCGCCACCAATCTGGTGACCAGCTACGACACCGCGTTCGACAGCCGCGTCTGGCATGTGCGCTTCCCGAGCCCGGACCGGGCGGCCCGCGTCGAGATCTGGCGCCGCCATCTGCCCGACGCCCTGCCGCTGGACGGCGACGTCTCCCCGGAGCAGCTGGCGGCCGTCGACGACGTCACCGGGCGCGACATCTGCCGCGCGGTGATCGACGCGGCCGCGGAGGTGCTGCGCACCGGTCGGCCCCGGGTGACCCAGGCCGGCCTGCTGGCGTCCGTGCACCGCATCAAATCCACCCGCCCGCACCGCCCGGCCCCGGCCCCGACCCCGGCCTCGTCCCCGCTCCCGGCCCAGCTCCCCTCTCAAGCCCCCGCCCCGGCTGTCCGGCCGGACTGAGCCCCCGGGCTCAACCCGGGTGCCACATCAGGCCGATGCCCGCCACCATCAGGCTCGCCGCCGCGATGCGCGGGGCGCCGAAGCGCTCCTTGAAGAAGAGGGTGCCGATGGCCGCGCCCACGATGATGGAGGACTCGCGCAGGGCGGCGACGGGGGCGAGCGCGGCGCGGGTCTGGGCCCACAGGACGAGGCCGTAGGCGCAGACCGAGAGGACGCCGCCGAGCAGGCCGCGCAGGGCGACCGGGCGGAGCTGGGCGGTGAGCGCGCGGCGGCGGGTGGCGAGGGCGTAGGCGGGGATGGCGAACCCCTGAATGATCATCAGCCAGGCGATGTAGCCGAGCGGGGTGCCGGAGGCGCGCACGCCGAGGCCGTCGACCACGGTGTAGGCGGCGATGGACAGCCCGGTGGCCACGGCGGCGGCCAGCGCGAGCCCGGGCCTGCCGCCGCTCCCCGCCGTACGGGCGCCGTCCCCTGCCGTACGGGCCCCCGCCGTACGGGCGCCGTCCTCCTTCGTACGGGCGCCCCGCGCGCCCCACAGCGCCACGCCCAGCAGCCCCGCCGAGGACACCGCGATGCCCGCCGCCTGCCAGGCGTCCGGGGTCTCGGCGGCGAAGACCGCGGCGAGCACGGTCACCACCAGCGGCGCGGTGCCCCGGGCGATCGGGTACATCTGGCCGAAGTCGCCCAGGTGGAAGGAGCGCATGAGCAGCGCGTAGTACACGAGGTGAATCGCGGCGGAGCCGATCAGATACGGCCAGGCGGCCGCCGCGGGCAGCGGGCTGAAGACGGCCAGCACCACCCCGCACAGCGCCCCGCCGCCGCTCACCAGGGTGAAGGAGAGCAGCTGATCGCGGATGTGGTGCGCGATGGCGTTCCAGCTCGCGTGGGTGATGGCCGCGAGGAGGACCGCGGCCACGACGAGCGGGGTCATACGGCGGTGTCGCGTACGTCGGCCAGGGTCCCCTCGGCGTGCGCGATCAGCGACGTGGGGTCGAGGGCGAACACGGTGTGCGGGGTGCCCGCCGCCGCCCAGACGACTCCGTGGTCCAGCAACCGGCGGTCGGCCAGGACCCGGGTGCGGGTGCGGTGCCCGAAGGGCGGTACGCCGCCGATGGCGTAGCCCGTCGTCTCCCGGACGAGCGCGGCGCTCGCCCGCCGCACCGTGCCCGTGTCCAGCGCGCGGCGCACCAGCTCGACATCGACCCGTGACGCGCCGTCCACCAGGACCACCACCGGCGCCCCATCCGCCTCGAAGACGAGGGACTTGACGATCTGGCTCAGCTCGCAGCCGACCGCCTCGGCCGCCTCGACGGCGGTGCGGGTGGCATCGGGGAAGCGGCGGGTCTCCACGTCCAGGCCGAGGTCGCGCAGGGTCTCGGCGAAGCGGGGGTGGGCTGCGGTGTCAGAGGTGTGGGAGGCCATGGCGCCGACGCTATCGGCGGGCGCCGGGGCCACGCGAGGACATTTCGCGGGCGCCGGAGGGCCGTATCCCGCACCGCGCCACCGGCCACGCCCGGGGGCCCAGCGGAACGGCCACGCCGGTATGCCGCACTGCGGAAACCGCTGAACCCGAAAAGGAGCCGGGCGGGCGCGGAATCACCGCGTCCGCCCGGCTCCTGATCACTGTTCGCCGTGGCGGGGCGTCAGCCCCCCGCGCGCAGCAGCGCCGATACGATCGGGCCCGCCGTGTCGCCGCCGTGGCCACCCTCGGGGACCACACCAGCGGCCGCGAGGTCGCCGTTGTAGGCGGTGAACCAGCCGTTCGGCTTCTCCTGATTGTCGACCTCGGCCGAGCCGGTCTTGGCGCCGAAGTCACCGCTCATCCCGGACATCGCCTGGGCGGCGGTGCCGGAGGTGGCGGTCAGGTGCATCAGCTTGCGCAGCTGGTCCTTGGTGCTCGACTTCATCGTCTTGCTCGCCTTGGCCAGCGTCCGGTTGTCCACGGACGGCGCGACCAGGTACGGCTGCCGGAAGGTGCCGGTGGACGCCGTGGCCGAGACGGACGCCATGTTGAGCGGGTTCATCCGCACCCCGCCCTGGCCGATCAGCGACGCGGCCTTGGAGGCCGCGGACTGGACCGGTACGGCGCCGTCGAAGGTGGGCACGCCGGTCTGCCAGTTGAGGCCGATGCCGAAGACATCACGGGCCTCCTTGGTCAGATCGTCGTCCTTCAGCTTCCCCGCCTGGCTGATGAAGGCGGTGTTGCAGGAACGGGCGAAGCTCTGCTCGAACGTGCCGTTCTTGATCTCGAACTTCTTGTCGTTCTGGAACTTCCAGCCGCCGTAAGAGAAGTACTTCGGGCACGGATGCGCCTTGCCGTACGCGGCCAGTCCCTTGTCGATCAGCGTCGCCGAGGTGATGACCTTCATGGTCGAGCCCGGTGCGTACGAGCCCTGGAGCGCCGGGTTGAAGCCGCTCGCGGGGGAGTTGGCCACCGCGAGGATCTCACCGGTGCTCGGCTTGACCGCCACGACCGACGCCTTGCTCTTCTTGCTCACCTGCTGCTCGGCGGTGCTCTGGAGCTTGCCGTCGATCGTCGTCTTCAGCGTGCCCGGGGTGCCCTTGGAGAGCACCTTCAGCGTCTCGTCGGGGGACTTGGAGCCCTTGCCGCGGGCGATGAAGGTCTCCACGCCCGCCTTGCCGCCGGCCTTCTTGCCGTACCGCTCGCGCAGCCCGGCCAGCACCCCCTTGAGGGACGGGTGGTCGGTGGCGGACAGCTCCGTGCCGTCCCGGTCGACCGCCTTGATCGGCGGGGCCTCGGACTCGCCGGTCTTCAGGGTGTCGCCCTTGCCCAGCTTGGGGTGGACGACCGAGGGCTGCCAGTCGACGACCGGCTTGCCCGTCTTGGTGTCGCGGGTCACGGCCAGCGAGGATTCATACGTCCAGGGGACGCTCTCCCCGCTGTACGCGATCTGGGCGTTGACCGCGAACGGCACCTTGGCGCCGCTGGCCTGGCCCGGATTCAGCTCCACCTTGTCGATATGGGCCTTCTTGCGGTAATCGCTCAGCGCCGCGGTGGCCGCGTCGCTGTCGTCCGTCAGGGCGGCGGCCTTCGCCGTCTCGCCCGCCGACCATGCCGCCAGGAACGTGCGGGCGGTCGTCTTGACTTCGGCCGCGCTCGGCGGCCCGGTCTTCACCTTCTTCACGGCGTTCTTGTCGTCGCCCGACGCCCCGGCGTTCGCGCCGTCATTGGAACCCGACGAGTCATCCTGGCCGCTGCCGCAGCCGGCAACACTGACGACCATGGCGGCGAACACCGCACTGACGATCGCGGCTCTCGCGCCACTCCGCATGCAGAACCCCCACTGTGTTCTTCGAGTCCCCCCACCGGTGCGATGGGGGCCGCGGTCCGACGCACTCTACCGGCATCGTGTGAACCTCCCGCGACCCCTCCGGAACGCCTTCTTCCGGGGCCCTGGACCGGATTCAGATCCAGGTGTCCAGCCACATGCGGGCCCGCCAGGCATCCATCGGCATCGTCTGGCCCGTGTAGAGCGGGAAGAAGTAGATGAAGTTCCAGACAATGAGCAGGACGAGGGCGCCCGCGCCGACCGCGCCCACCACCCGCCGGGTGTCGGTGGCCCCCGGCGGACCCAGCAGGGCGCCGATCATCATGGCCACCGCCAGACACAGGAACGGCACGAACACGACGGCGTAGAAGGAGAAGATCGTGCGGTCCTGGTAGAGGAACCACGGCAGGTACCCGGCCGCGATCCCGGCCAGCACCGCGCCCGCCCGCCAGTCGCGCCGCAGCGCCCACCGGAAGAGCAGGTAGAGCACCGCGAAGCAGGCCGCCCACCACAGCAGCGGGGTGCCCAGCGCCAGCACCTCGCGCGCGCACTTCTCGGCCGCGTCCTTGGGGCAGCCCTCCTGACCGGCGCGCGGCGACTCGTAGAAGTACGAGACCGGCCGGGACTGGACCAGCCAGCTCCACGGGTTGGACTGGTAGACGTGCGGCGAGTCCAGGCCCACGTGGAACTTGTAGACCTCGGTCTCGTAATGCCACAGGCTGCGCAGCGGGTTGAGCAGCCAGTCGAAGACGCCGCCGGTGCCGTAGCCGCCGCCGTCCGGCTTCGGGGACTCGGCCCAGTGGCGGAAATAACCGCTGTCCCGCCAGCCGCGCGCCCGGCTGAAGGTGCCGCTCGCGGCGAACCAGCCGGACCAGGAGGCGACGTACGTGAGGACCGCCACAGGCACCGTCGACAGGAACGCCCACGGCAGATCGCGGCGCAGCACCGTCCGGTAGGGGCGCGGGGCGCCCGCGGTGCGGCGCGCGCCGATGTCCCACAGGACGGTCATGAGGCCGAAGACCGCCAGGACGTACAGCCCGTTCCACTTGGTGCCGATGGCCAGGCCCAGCAGCAGCCCGGCCGCGATCCGCCACGGCCGCGCGCCCAGCTTCAGGCTCCAGCCGACCGTCGCGTCGGGCCGGGCCGTGCCGTCCTCGCCGGACGGCAGCGCCGCCGCGAGCCGGGCCCGGGCCTTGTCGCGGTCGATGAGCAGACAGCCGAAGGCGGCCAGCACGAAGAACATCAGCACCAGGTCGAGCAGCGCTGTGCGGCTCATCACATAATGCAGACCGTCCACGGCCATCAGCGCGCCCGCCAGGCACCCGAGGAACGTGGAGCGGAACAGCCGCCGTCCGATCCGGCACAGCATCAGCACCGACAGAGTGCCGAGCAGGGCGAGCATGAACCGCCAGCCGAAGGGGGTCAGTCCGAAGACCTGCTCGCCCAGCCCGATGACCCACTTGCCGACCGGCGGATGGACCACATAGGACGCGGCGTCGCTCAGCGGGATGTGCTGCGGCGAGTCGAGGATCTTGTCGTTGGCGGTCTTGGGCCAGGTGCCCTCGTAGCCGAACTTCCAGACCGACCAGGCGTCCTTGGCGTAGTACGTCTCGTCGAATATGACGTTGTCCGGGCTGCCGAGGCGCCAGAAGCGGGTCAGCCCGGCGACGAGCGCGACCAGCAGCGGCCCGCCCCAGCCGCTCCAGCGGGCGATTCTGGCCGCCACCGCGGGGGTCGCCCCGAGCGTCTCCCAGAGCCGGGTGCCCGGCTCCTGGTACGGCGGGACCAGCCGTTCCCGTACGCCGGGCCGGGGGTGGCCCGCGTATCCGAAACGGCGCAGCCGGCGCTGCCAGGCCGGCGGGTGCTGGCCGGCGGCTCGGCCCGGCTGGGCGTGGGTCGCGGTGTCACTGCTCACCGGGCCATCGTAGGGAAGCGGCCTGTGAGTGTGGCGTGGATCAGGTGGTGTCTCGCGGAAGCGGCGGCCGACGCGGCGGAAACAGGGGCTGCGAGGATGGCCGGGTGACTGGAACGCTCGTACTCGCAGGGACCCCCATCGGCGACACCGCGGACGCGCCCCCGCGGCTGGCCGCCGAGCTGGCGGCGGCCGATCTGATCGCCGCCGAGGACACCCGGCGGCTGCGCCGCCTCACGCAGGCGCTGGACGTCCAGCCGGGCGGCCGGGTGGTGTCCTACTTCGAGGGCAACGAGTCGGCGCGCACCCCCGAGCTGGTCGAGGCACTGGCGGGCGGCGCCCGCGTGCTGCTGGTCACCGACGCGGGCATGCCCTCGGTCTCCGACCCCGGCTACCGGCTGGTCGCGGCCGCCGTCGAGCGCGGCATCGCGGTCACCGCGGTGCCCGGCCCGTCCGCCGTGCTCACCGCGCTGGCCGTCTCCGGGCTGCCGGTGGACCGCTTCTGCTTCGAGGGCTTCCCGCCGCGCAAGGCGGGGGAGCGGCTGGGACGGCTGCGCGAGGCCGCCGAGGAGCGCCGCACCCTGGTCTACTTCGAGGCCCCGCACCGGCTGGCCGACACCCTGGCGGCCATGGCGGAGGTGTTCGGCGCGGACCGGCGGGCCGCGGTGTGCCGGGAGCTGACCAAGACGTACGAAGAGGTCCGGCGCGGGCCGCTGGAGGAGCTGGCGGCGTGGGCCGCCGAGGGCGTACGGGGTGAGATCACCGTCGTCGTCGAGGGCGCCGCCGAACCGGGACCCGACGAGGCCGGTCCCGACGAGCTGGCCCGCCGGGTCGCGGTGCGCGAGGAGGCCGGGGAGCGCCGCAAGGAGGCCATCGCGGCGGTCGCGCAGGCCGCCGGGGTACCCAAAAGGGTGGTCTTCGATGCGGTCGTGGCGGCAAAGAACGCGGCCGGAGGCGCGCCACGCGGAGGTAAAGCTCACCACTGAAAGGCAAAGGGCAGGCCTGGCGTTCGGGCGGTTTCGATAGGGCGCAGCTAAATCTCCCCCAAAGAGAGGGAAGAGCTGCTGCGTTCCCGCCGGGAAAGGCGTCCACTGGAGGAGAAGCGAGGGGACGTAACCCATCCCGGAAGACTTGTCCTGCGGGCAAGAGGAGCTGCCATGAGCGATATAGCGGGAGCCTCGAACGGCGTGCACCCGATAACCCGTCCCACCGACGGTCCGGAGGGCGGTGAGGTGGCCCACGAGGCCTACGCCTTCGCCTGCATGAAGTGCGGGCACGGTTGGGAACGGTCGTATGACATCGAGCACCACGTGGACGGCGAGGGCCACCCCTTCGTCGTGTACTTCACCGGCGGCACGCGCGTTCCGTCTCCGCTGACGAGCCCCGACTGCGTCAACTGCGGTGCGCATCTGGTGCGCATCATGCGCGCGGGGCAGGTCTCGTCGGTCCTGGAGAGCGCCCGCCGTACCGCCCCGCGCGGGGCGCCGGAGCCGGGGCCGGACGGCGCGGGGCCGGGCGGCGCGGCGGACACGGGGAGCCCCACGCGGCGCCGTGGGCACCACTGGCACCTGTCGAATCTGCTGCACCCCTTTTCGCACCATCGCAAATGAGCCCGGGTGGGGTCAGCTGAGCGACATTTGCCTGCATTCATAGAATCACGCTCATGGCGCAATCAGCATCGACCCACGGCGGCAGCGGCGGAACCGGAACCGGAAGCGGGGCCGGAAGCGGGAAGAACAACGGCGGACAAAACGGCAGGCAAAAGGAAAAGGACGCTCCGCCCCCGCTCCCGGACCCCCTGCGGGTACCGGTCGCCGACTCGCACACCCACCTGGACATGCAGACGGGGACCGTCGAGGACGCCCTCGCCAAGGCGGCCTCGGTCGGCGTGACGACCGTCGTCCAGGTGGGGTGCGACCTCGCCGGGTCGCGGTGGGCGGCCGAGACCGCCGCCGCCCACGACGCCGTCTGGGCCACCGTCGCGCTCCACCCCAACGAGGCGCCCCGCATCGTCCTCGGCGACCCGGACGGCTGGTCCCGGCAGGGCGCCAGGGAACCCGGCGGCGACCAGGCCCTCGACGCGGCCCTCGCCGAGATCGACACCCTCGCCGCCCTGCCCCAGGTGCGCGGCGTCGGCGAGACCGGCCTCGACTACTTCCGCACCGGACCCGACGGCATGGCCGCCCAGGAGCGCTCCTTCCGCCGCCATGTCGACATCGCCAAGCGGCACGGCAAGGCCCTGGTCATCCACGACCGGGAAGCCCACGACGACGTCCTGCGGGTGCTCGCCGAGGAGGGCGCCCCCGACACCGTCGTCTTCCACTGCTACTCCGGCGACGCCGCCATGGCCAAGGTGTGCGCGGAGCGCGGCTACTACATGTCGTTCGCCGGGAACGTCACCTTCAAGAACGCCCAGCCGCTGCGCGACGCCCTCGCCGTCGCCCCTCTCGACCTCCTCCTCGTGGAGACCGACGCCCCGTTCCTCACCCCCGCGCCCTACCGCGGACGGCCTAACGCCCCGTACCTGATTCCGTTCACCCTGCGGGCCATGGCCGACGTCAAGGGCGTCCCCGAAGACGCCCTGGCGACCGCCGTGGCGGCCAACACCGCGCGGGTCTTCGGCTATCCGGACCCGGGTGGCTCCCAAGACCGCTGACAGCGCAGGGTAATTAATCGGCTTTGGAGAGTGACGGAACACTCCGCTACAGTCCGCGGCACCCCGACCCGTGGACCCCGTGGACCCGTGGAGTGTTACCGGAGTGTTGTCGTGAGCCGTACGCAGGGCAGCCACCGCGTCCCGGGCGGCCGTGCCGCCGCCCGCCGAGCCGCCCGGCGCGGACGCTTCCCGGCCCGTACCGGCCCGGTGCGGCGGCTGCTGCCGCAGGCGCTCGTCGTCGCCGCCCTGGCCGGGGGCACCTCCGCCTTCGTCGCCCAGGACAAGGCGGTACGGCTCAGTGTCGACGGCCACGCCCGCATCCTCCACACCTACGCCGACGACGTGGCCGAACTGCTCGCCGACGAGGACGTCGACGTCAGCCCGCACGACATCGTCGCCCCCGCCCCCGGCCAGTCCCTCACCAGCGGCGCCGAGATCGCCGTCCGCTACGGCCGCCCCGTCACCCTCACCATCGACGGCGAACGCCGCCGGGTGTGGACCACCGCCCACACCGTGGACGGCGCGCTGCGCCAGCTGGGGGTGCGCGCCGAGGGCGCCTATCTGTCGGCGTCCCGCTCCGCCGCCATCACCCGTCAGGGGCTGGACCTCGACGTCCGCACCGAGCGCACCGTCACCTTCCTCGCCGACGGGCGCGAGCGCCCCGTCCGCACCAACGCCGCCACCATCGGCGAGGCGCTCGCCGAGGCCGGGCTCACCCTGCGCGGCCACGACACCACCGACGTGCCGCAGGACAGCTTCCCGCGCGACGGACAGACCGTCACCGTCATGCGCATCACCGGCAGCAGGGAGATCCGCGAGACGCCGGTCCCCTTCCCGACGATCCAGCGCGCCGACCCCACCCTCTTCAAGGGCACCCAGCTGGTCGCCCGGGAGGGCCACCCCGGCACCCTGCGCACCGTCTACCGGGTGCGCACCGTCAACGGTGTACGGCAGCGGCCCCGCAAGCTGCGCACCGAGACCGTACGGGCGCCCGTCGCGCGGATCGTCCGGGTCGGCACCATGACCCCGCCCACCGCAGTCGCCGGGGCCGACCGGCTCAACTGGCAGGCCATGGCCCGCTGCGAATCCGGCGGCCGCCCGGGCGCCGTCGACAGCTCCGGCCGCTACGGAGGGCTCTACCAGCTCGACCGCCAGACCTGGCAGGCCCTCGGCGGCCACGGCAGCCCCCAGGAGGCGCCCCCGGCCGAGCAGACGTACCGGGCCAAGAAGCTGTACGTGCAGCGCGGGTCGGCGCCGTGGCCGCACTGCGGCCAGAAGCTGCGCCAGTGAAGGCTGCGCCAGTGAAGAGCCCGCCGCCCGCCCCGTAAACTTCCCCGGTGAGCTCCACCGACCCCGGCACCACCGACGCCCTGCTGGGCCCCGCCGACATCCGCGACCTCGCGGCCCGGCTCGGCGTACGCCCCACCAAGCAGCGCGGCCAGAACTTCGTCATCGACGCCAACACGGTGCGCCGCATCGTGCGCACCGCCGAGGTGCGGCCCGACGACGTCGTCGTCGAGGTCGGCCCCGGGCTGGGATCCCTGACCCTGGCCCTGCTGGAGGCGGCCGACCGGGTCATCGCGGTCGAGATCGACGAGGTGCTGGCCGCCGCCCTCCCGGCCACCGTGGCCGCCCGGCTGCCCGGGCGCGCCGACCGCTTCACGCTCGTCCACTCCGACGCGATGCAGGTCACCGACCTGCCGGGGCCCGCGCCGACCGCGCTGGTCGCGAACCTCCCGTACAACGTGGCCGTCCCCGTCCTGCTCCACATGCTCGCCCGCTTCCCCACCATCGAGCGCACGCTGGTGATGGTGCAGTCGGAGGTCGCCGACCGGCTGGCCGCCCCGCCCGGCTCCAAGGTGTACGGCGTGCCCTCGGTGAAGGCCGCCTGGTACGCCCACGTCAAGCGCGCGGGCGCCATCGGCCGCAGCGTCTTCTGGCCCGCCCCGAACGTCGACTCCGGCCTCGTCTCCCTGGTCCGCCGCGACGAACCCCTCGCGACGACCGCCTCCCGCGACGAGGTCTTCGCCGTCGTCGACGCGGCCTTCGCCCAGCGCCGCAAGACGCTGCGGGCCGCCCTGTCCGGCTGGGCGGGCTCCGCGCCCGCCGCCGAAGCCGCCCTGACGGCGGCGGGCATCTCCCCCCAGGCCCGCGGCGAGTCCCTGACGGTGGAGGACTTCGCCGCAATCGCCGAACACGCCCCCACCCCCTGACGCACGGGGCGCCTGGGGCAGCCTCGTTCCCCACCCCGCCCCCGGGGCTCAGCCCCGGATCCCGTTCCATGGGCTCCGCCCCCGGCGCCCCCGGCAGGAGACAGCCCGCCGCCGGGGCGGTGGGGCGGCCCCGGTGAGGGGCGGGACAATGGGCGGGTCGGACAACCGAATCTCACCGAGGAGCCCCGTGACCCGATCCGTGACCGTCCGCGTCCCCGCGAAGGTCAACGTTCAGCTCGCGGTCGGCGGCCTGCGCCCCGACGGCTTTCACGACCTGGCCAACGTCTTCCTCGCCGTAGGGCTCCACGACGAGGTCACGGCCACCCCGGCCGACACCCTCCGCATCACCGTCGAGGGCGCGGACGCCCACCACGTCCCCGCCGACCACACCAACCTCGCCGCCCGTGCCGCGATCGCGCTGGCCGCACGGCACGGCATCGCCCCGGATGTCCATCTGCACATCGCCAAGGACATCCCCGTCGCGGGCGGCATGGCGGGCGGCAGTGCGGACGCCGCCGGGGCGCTGCTGGCGTGCGACGCGCTCTGGGGGACGGAGACGAGCCGCGCCGAACTGCTCGCGCTCTGCGCCGACCTGGGCAGCGACGTCCCGTTCAGCCTGGTCGGCGGGGCTGCCCTCGGGCGGGGGCGGGGGGAGCTGCTGACGCCGCTGGAGACGGGCGGTACGTTCCACTGGGTGTTCGCGGTCGCGGACGGCGGGCTGTCCACCCCGGCCGTCTACCGGGAGTGCGACCGGCTCCGGGAGGAGACCGGGGCGGGCGCGACCGTCGCGGACATCCCCGACCCCGAGCCGTCGGAGGCGCTGCTCACGGCGCTGCGCACCGGGGACCCCACCGCGCTGGCCGCCGCCGTGACCAACGATCTGCAGCCTGCCGCGCTCTCCCTGCGCCCGGCGCTCGCCGAGACGCTGCGCGCGGGCGCGGACGCCGGCGCGCTCGCGTCGCTGGTCTCCGGATCCGGCCCGACCTGCGCGTTCCTGGCGAAGGACACGGAGGCCGCCCAGTCCGTGGCCACCGCGCTCGTGGCCTCCGGCACCTGCCGCACCGTACGGACGGCGTCCGGTCCGGCCGCCGGGGCGGCGGTCAGCACGCCGTAGACATCCAGCAGGAGAGCCCGCCCGCCGTACCGGTCCGCGGACGCGACTACCCTGGGACGTCGATCGATCCGCGTATCTGGAGTGTGATGGCCACCAACTTGGTCAACGTCGAAGCCGTCGGCAAGGTATACGGCACCCGTGCGCTGCTGGACGGCGTGTCCCTCGGGGTCAACGAGGGTGACCGGATCGGCGTCGTCGGCCGTAACGGGGACGGGAAGACCACGCTCATCCGGATCCTCGCCAAGCTCGAACCCGCCGACAACGGCCGCGTCACCCACTCCGGGGACCTGCGGGCGGGCGTGCTCACCCAGCACGACTCGCTCGACCCCGCCGCCACCGTCCGGCACGAGGTGATCGGCGACCTCGCCGACCACGAGTGGGCGGGCGACGCCAAGATCCGGGACATCCTCACCGGGCTGTTCGGCGGGCTCGACCTGCCCGCCTTCCCGCAGGGCCTGGACACCGTCATCGGCCCGCTGTCCGGCGGCGAGCGCCGCCGTATCGCGCTCGCCAAGCTGCTGATCGCCGAACAGGACCTGATCGTCCTCGACGAGCCGACCAACCACCTCGACGTCGAGGGCATCTCCTGGCTGGCCGGTCATCTGCGGGCCCGCCGCTCCGCGCTGGTGGTCGTCACCCACGACCGCTGGTTCCTCGACCAGGTCTGCACCCGCATGTGGGACGTGCAGCGCGGCGCGGTGCACGAGTACGAGGGCGGCTACAGCGACTACGTCTTCGCCCGGGCCGAGCGCGAGCGCATCGCCGCGACCGAGGAGGCCAAGCGGCAGAACCTGATGCGCAAGGAGCTGGCCTGGCTGCGCCGCGGCGCCCCGGCCCGCACCAGCAAGCCGCGCTTCCGCATCGAGGCAGCGAACGCGCTGATCGCGGACGTCCCGCCGCCCCGCGACACCGCCGAGCTGATGAAGTTCGCCAACTCCCGCCTCGGCAAGACCGTCTTCGAGCTGGAGGACGTGACCGTCACCGCCGGGCCGAAGATGCTGCTCAAGCATCTGACCTGGCAGCTGGGGCCCGGCGACCGGATCGGCCTGGTGGGCGTGAACGGCGCGGGCAAGACGTCGCTGCTGCGCGCCCTCGCCGAGGCCGCGCGCAGCGAGGGCGAACAGCAGCCCGCGGGCGGCCGGATCACGGTCGGCAAGACGGTGAAGCTCGCGTACCTCTCGCAGGAGGTCGCCGAACTCGACAAGGGCCTGCGCGTCCTGGAGGCCGTCGAGCAGGTGAAGCAGCGCGTCGAGCTGGGCAAGGGCCGCGAGATGACCGCCTCCCAGCTGTGCGAGAAGTTCGGCTTCACCAAGGAGAAGCAGTGGACGCCGGTCGGCGACCTGTCCGGCGGTGAGCGGCGCAGGCTGCAGATCCTGCGGCTGCTGATGGACGAGCCCAATGTGCTGTTCCTGGACGAGCCGACCAACGACCTGGACATCGAGACCCTGACCCAGCTGGAGGACGTACTCGACAGCTGGCCGGGCTCGCTCGTGGTCATCAGCCACGACCGGTACTTCCTGGAGCGCACCACCGACCGGGTGCTCGCCCTGCTGGGCGACGCCACGCTGCGCATGCTGCCGCGCGGGGTGGACGAGTACCTGGAGCGGCGGAAGCGGGCGCTGGCCGCGTCGTCGGCCCCGTCCGCGTCCGGCTCCGGCTCCGGCAAGCAGAAGGCCGCGGAGGCGCCGTCCGACGGGCAGCGACCGCAGCGTTCGGCGGCCGAGCAGCGTGCCGCGAAGAAGGAACTCCAGAAGATCGAGCGGCGGCTGGACCGCATCAGCGAGCAGGAGTCCACGCTGCACGCCCAGATCGCCGAGGACGCCACGGACTTCACCCGGGTCGCCGAGCTGGACGCCAAGCTGCGGGAGCTGACGGGGGAGCGCGACGATCTGGAGACGCGCTGGCTGGAACTCGCCGACGACGCGTGAGCAACAGGCGCGTCACGGGCCGGTCTCAGCTGCTCGATGAGTTGGCGACCGGCCCGTGGCTTGTCATGGCCGGGTGATAAAAAGAACTCCCGCCTTGCCCTGCTGCTCACCGGCGGGTCGCATGTCCGATTCACTCCATCCTGGCGGGCTTTGGCAACAACGCCTCCGGGATCGCGGGGGAGGCCGAGTCGGTCCATGGGCTCGCGCACAGAGGAATACCCATGTCACAGCCGCCTCCGCCGCCGAATCAGCCGCCGCAGGGTGGCTTCGGCGCACCGCAGGAGCCGAGTTACGGCTATCCGCAGCAGCCGCCCGTACCGCCCCCGCCGCCCCCCGGCCAGCCGCCGCAGCCGCCCCAGACGCCCCCGCAGGGCGCGGGGGGTTACGGCTACCCGGGGCAGCCGGTGCACGCGGAGCCCACCCAGGCGGCGGGCATTCCGTCCCCGTACTCGCAGCAGTACGGCCAGCAGCAATTCGGCCAGCAGCCCTACGGTCAGCCGCAGTACGGTCAGCAGAATTACGGCTACCCGCCCCAGCCCCAGTACCCCGGCGGCCCGGGCCAGGGCGGCGGCCCCGGCGGCAGCGGCGGCCGGTCCAAGCAGCGGATGGCGGTCATCGTCAGCGCGGTGGTCGCGGTCGCCCTGGTCATCGGCGGCGGCATATGGTTCGCCACCAGCGGCGACGACAAGACCGAGGACCAGGCCAAGGACAAGGGCAAGCAGACCACCCAGGGCAGCACCGGCGGCAGCGGCGGCACCGAGAACAAGCCCGCCCCGAAGACGGTCAACGCCCAGCTGATCAACAAGCTCCCGATGCCGAAGGTCAAGGACCAGGTCGTGGTCCAGGGCATGTGGACCACCGACGACACCTTCGTGAAGGCCGGTGCCTACAAGATCGACGGCTATCCGCTGAACGGCGGCAGCCCGAAGTGGTCGATCCCGCTGGCCGGCGCGGTCTGCTGGTCCTCGGAGCATGTCTCCGAGGACGGTCTGACCGCGGTCCTCTACCAGGAGGCCAAGCCCTCCAAGGAGGATGAGTACCCGAGCTGCAACCAGGTCGCGCTGCTGGACCTGAAGAACGGCAAGATGCGGTGGCACCGGGACGTCGGCGAGGGCGACCAGAAGGTCTCCTTCGACCAGGTGACCATCGGCGGTGGCACGATCGCCGCGGGCGGTTCCAGTGGCGGCGCGGCCTGGTCGACCTCGGGCAAGCAGCTGTGGAAGCCGCGGTCCACCGGTGACTGCAAGGACCGCGGCTACGCCGGCAGTGACACCAAGCTGGTCGCGGCGCGCCAGTGCGGTCAGTTCGACAATCCGCAGATCCTGGTCCAGACGCTGAACCCGAAGACGGGTGCGGTGAAGTCCGAGTACAAGGTGACGCGGGGCCTCAAGTTTGTGTACCTCGTGTCCGTCGATCCGCTGGTGATCGGGCTCGACGCGGGCGACTCGTCCAGCTCCGGGGTCTCCGACTTCTTGTCCGTCGACGACAGTGCCAAGGCCGGCACGGTGCGTGGCAAGATCAGCACCGAGAACGGCAAGTATCAGGCCAGGTGCGGCTCGACCAATGTCGAGGACTGCAAGCAGGTCGCCGTCAGCAAGTCGGCCGACGCCCTCTTCCTGGGGTCGGAGGACCGCAACAACTACGACAGCGGCACCAGCGCCAACGAGATCGTGGCATTCAGCCTGGCGACCGGCAAGCCGGTCGGCAAGGCGGACGGGGTCAAGAATGCCGCGATGACCCCGCTCGGGGTCGACGAGGACGGCTTCGTACTCGCCTACCAGGAGAGCACCTTCGACGAGGGCGGCGCGGTCTGGCGCATCGACCCCAAGTCGTACGAGAAGGCGAAGCTGCTGCAGAACCCGGCCTCCAGCGGGGCGATGGAGATGAAGTTCAGCCCCAGCTATTCGGAGATCGTCTACTCCCACCAGCGGCTGTACATGGGCGCCGCCTACGCCGACAAGCCCTCGGGCTCGTACGAGGAGGACGACCCTCTGGCCCTCATCTTCGGCGGCAGCTGACAGCGCCCGGCGCACGCTCCCGGCGGCCCCGCTCCGTACGCACCGTACGGGCGGGGCCGCCGCCGTTTTTCTCCATGATCGGATCTGCCCCCGCGGCACGCCGAGACGATCTGTTTCAGACGGGAATGAGGTGTCAAGTAGGCGCAGATGGGCGGGATTTCGGCATTCCGGGGGGCTTCTTCCGGGTAAGGGGCGCGCAACGTCGAACAAGCGTGTAGCTTCCCGGGGCAAAGGGGGGAAACTCATGGGCGTGCGACTCATGGTGGTCGATGACCACCGCCTGCTCGCGGAGGCCCTCGCCTCGGCGTTGAAGCTGCGTGGGCACCGGGTGCTCGCCGCGGCCGCGCCGAGCGCGGGAGCGGCGGAGCTGGTGGTGAGCCGGGCACCGGAGGTGTGTCTGCTGGGGACGGCGACACCCGCCGATCCGGGCGTGTTCGAACCGGTCGTGCGGATCAAGAAGGAGCGGCCACAGGTCGCGGTGGTGGTGCTCGGCCCGGTGCCGAACCCGCGCGGCATCGCCGCCGCCTTCGCCGCGGGCGCCTCCGGCTATGTCCGGCACGACGAGCGCATCGAGGGCGTCGAGCGCGCCATGCTGAAGGCGCGCGCGGGCGAGGCGGCGGTGGCCCCGCAGCTGCTGCAGGGCGCGTTCGCGGAGTTACTCAACCCGGCGGCCCAGCCGGACGACGAGGGGGCCCGGCTGCTGCGCATGCTGACCCCGCGCGAGGTGGAGGTGCTGATGCGGGTCGCCGAGGGCGAGGACACGCGGCTGATCGCCGCGGGGATGGGGATCGCGCCCAGCACGGCGCGCACCCATGTGCAGCGGGTGCTGATGAAGCTCGGTGTGGGGTCCCGGCTGGAGGCGGCCGCGCTCGCGGCGCGCACCGGCCTGCTGGACCGGGCGGCGACGCACCGCGGCGCGACGCCGCTGTCTCCCTCCTAGGGGGTGCCGTCCCCGGGCCGGGCGGGGCCCTCCTCGGGGGCGGGGTGCGGCGCGGGCAGCGGTCTGAGCTTCATCCAGAGCAGGAAGAGCAGGCCGAGGACGAGCATGCTGGCGCCCGTCCACAGATTGATGTTGATGTTCTCGGCCTTCTTCAGGTCCGCGTCGGAGGCGGTGATTCCGGCGATCGTGACGACGATCCCGTAGATCACGAACAGGCCGCCGATGATGCGCCGTACGTCGAAGAGCCGGGCCGCGGTCGCCGACCTCCCCTCCAGCTCCTCGACCTCGTGCTGGTACTCGTACTCGTCACTCATGGCGCGGGTTCCTTACCGCAGGAGGGGCACAGGACGGGGCACACGGACGGTCACAGGGAGAACGGGATGTAGCACAGCGCCGCGAGGACGATGGCGCCCCAGCCGAGCAGCGCCGGGCGGCGGTACCAGGCCTCGTCGCCGGGCGCCGCGGGTTCGGCGAGGCCCGGGGCGGTGGTGCCGTAGACCAGTCCGTTCAGCGACTGTTCCGGCTTGGGCTTGGTGAAGGGCGTGACCGCGACCATCACCACCCCGCCGACCACGAACGCCACGATGGCGGAGACGAAGTTGGCGCCCTGGTCGCTGGGGATGGAGATGACGCCGTCCTTGTAGAGCCAGAAGTAATTGATCATCGCCGCGACGGTGCCGGAGAGCAGCCCCCAGAACCCGGCCGGGGCGGTGGCGCGCCGCCAGAACATCCCGATGATGAAGACGCAGAACAGCGGCACGTTGAAGAACGAGAACAGGGTCTGCAGGTAGTTCATGATGTTGCTGAACGAGGACGCGATGAACGCCGTCCCCATCCCGGCCAGCACGCCGATCGCGGTCACCACCCGCCCCGTCAGCAGGTAGTACTCGTCCGCGCGGCCCCTCCTGATGTACGCCCGCCAGATGTCGTTGGTGAAGACCGTGTTGAAGGACGAGACGTTGGCCGCCATGCCCGCCATGAAGGCGGCGAGCAGCCCGGTCACCGCCAGGCCGAGCACCCCGTTGGGGAGCAGGTCGCTCATCAGCAGCGGGATCGCGTCGTTGTACTGCAGCCCGCTCTTCGTGGAGCCGATCCCCGGCTCGACGACCAGCGCGATCAGCCCCGGGACCACCACGATCAGAGGGATGAACATCTTCGGGAAGGCGGCGATCAGTGGGGTGCGCTGGGCGGCCGAGAGGTTCTTGGCGGACAGCGCGCGCTGCACCTCGGCGAAGTTGGTCGTCCAGTAGCCGAAGCTCAGGCAGAAGCCGAGGCCGAGCACGATGGTCAGCCAGTTGGCGCCCAGCGGGTTGTCCGAGCCGATGCCGGTGCCGCCCCACGCGGAGGTGAAGTTGGCGCCGTGGGAGGCGTTGAGGGAATCCTTGAGGCCCCCGAAGCCGCCGACCCGCTTGAGGCCGACGACGGTGAGCGGGATGAGCGCGGCGAGGATGACGAAGAACTGCAGCACCTCGTTGTAGATCGCCGAGGAGAGCCCGCCGAGGGTGATGTACGCGAGCACGAAGAGCCCGGCGACGACGATCGCGACCCACTGCGGCCAGCCGAGCAGCGCCTCGACGACGATGGCCATCGCGTAGAGGTTGACGCCCGCGATCAGCACGGACGCCACGGAGAAGATGATCGAGCTGAGCAGGTGCGAGGACGGCCCGTAGCGGTGCAGCAGGAATTCGGGCACCGATCTGACCTTGGAGCCGTAGTAGAACGGCATCATCACCAGGCCCAGGAAGACCATCGCGGGAATGGCGCCCACCCAGTACCAGTGCACGGTGTAGACACCGTACTGGGCGCCGTTGGCCGCCATTCCCAGAATCTCCAGGGCGCCCAGATTGGCGGCGACGAAGGCGAGACCGGTGACCCACGCGGGCAGTGACCGGCCGGAGAGAAAGAAGTCCAGGCTTGTCTTCACGCTTCGTCTGGCGGCGAATCCGACGCCGAGTACGACGGCGAAGTACAGGATCAGGATCGAGTAGTCGAGGGCATTGGTGGGGAGCCGGAGACCCGCTGCCAGAGAACGCATGCGAATAATCCTGCTTTATCCGGGTGCTTCCACCGCGCATTGACGCCGCTGTTGGCTTGTGGTTCATTATGTTTAGTTGTGTTGGGTGGAGCGGACAGGAGCTGGCGGACGTGAAGAAGACGGCGACGCGGCTCGCGGACGGACGCGAGCTGATCTACTACGACGCACGCGACGACGCGGTGCGCGACGCCGTCGACCAGCGGCCGCTCGACCCCATATCGACCCGCTCCGAGATCCGCCACGACCGCCTCCTCGGCGACGACGTGGCCGTCGCCTCCCACCGCCAGGGGCGTACGTACCACCCCCCGGCCGACGAATGCCCGCTGTGCCCCTCGCGCGACGGACGGCACAGTGAGATCCCCGCCGCCGACTACGACGTCGCCGTCTTCGAGAACCGCTTCCCCTCGCTGGCCGGTGACGCGGGCCGGTGCGAGGTCGTGTGCTTCACCTCCGACCACGACGCCTCCTTCGCCGACCTCACCCCCGAGCAGGCCGCCCTGGTGCTCGACGCGTGGACCGACCGGACCGCCGAGCTGGCCGGGCTCCCCTCCGTCGAGCAGGTCTTCTGCTTCGAGAACCGCGGCCGGGAGATCGGCGTCACCCTCGGCCATCCGCACGGCCAGATCTACGGCTATCCCTTCCCGACCCCGAGGACCCGGCTCATGCTCCGCTCGCTCGCCGAGCACCGTGAGCGGACCGGTCGGAATCTGTTCGATGATGTGGTCGCCGATGAGCGGTCCGACGGACGCCGCGTCGTCCTCGACGGCGAGCACTGGATCGCCTTCGTCCCGTACGCCGCCCACTGGCCGTACGAGGTGCACCTCTACCCGAAGCGCCGGGTCCCGGACCTGACCGCGCTGGACGATGCCGCGCGCACAGAGTTTCCACAGATGTATCTGGAACTCTTGAAGCGCTTCGACCGGATTTTCGGGGAGGACGAGCAGCCGACGCCGTACATCGCCGCCTGGCACCAGGCGCCGTTCACGGCGGACGACCGTGACGATTTCGCGCTCCACCTCGAGCTTTTCACCATCCGCCGCACTTCCGGCAAGCTGAAGTTTCTCGCGGGTTCCGAATCCGGCATGAATGTGTTCATCAATGATGTGCCGCCGGAGGCCGCGGCCGAGCGACTGCGAGAGGTAGCGAGCAAGTGAGCAATGCGCAGCAGAAGAAGTACCTGGTCACAGGCGGTGCCGGTTATGTCGGCAGCGTGGTCGCCGCGCATCTGCTGGAGGCCGGGCACCGGGTGACCGTCCTGGACGACCTGTCCACCGGGCACCGCGAGGGCGTACCCGCGGGCGCGGAGTTCATCGAGGGACGCATCCAGGACGCGGCCAAGTGGCTCGACGCCTCGTACGACGGCGTGCTGCACTTCGCCGCGTCCTCGCAGGTCGGCGAGTCCGTCGTCGACCCGGAGAAGTACTGGGTCAACAACGTCGGCGGGACCACCGCGCTGCTCGCCGCGATGCGGGACGCCGGGGTGCGCACCCTCGTCTTCTCCTCCACCGCCGCCACCTACGGCGAACCGGACGAGGTCCCGATCACCGAGGACGCCGCGACCGCGCCGACCAACCCGTACGGCGCCACCAAGCTCGCCGTCGACCACATGATCAGCGGCGAGTGCGCCGCGCACGGCCTGGCCGCGGTCTCCCTGCGGTACTTCAACGTCGCGGGCGCCTACGGGGCGTACGGCGAGCGCCACGACCCCGAGTCGCACCTGATCCCGCTGGTGCTCCAGGTCGCGCAGGGCCGCCGCGAGGCGATCTCCGTCTTCGGCGACGACTACCCGACCCCCGACGGCACCTGTGTCCGCGACTACATCCACGTCGCCGACCTGGCCGACGCCCATCTGCTGGCGCTGGGTGGAGCCTCCGTGGGCGAGCACCTGATCTGCAACCTCGGCAACGGCAACGGCTTCTCCGTCCGCGAGGTCATCGAGACCGTCCGCCAGGTCACCGGCCACCCGATCCCCGAGGTCGTCGCCGGCCGCCGGGGCGGCGACCCGGCCGTGCTGGTGGCCTCGGCCGAGCGCGCCAAGGAGCGGCTCGGCTGGCGGCCCAGCCGCGCCGACCTGAAGGGCATCGTCGCGGACGCGTGGGAGTTCGCGCAGCGCGCTTAACTGACGGCGGCAGGCGCGGCCACCCGGCCGCGCACGACGGTTATACAAGGACAGGGGTCAGCGAGTGAGCGACGTATCGGCGGGGTTCCGGGAGGTCTACGGGGCCGACCCGGTGGGCGTGTGGGCGGCGCCGGGCAGGGTCAACCTGATCGGTGAGCACACCGACTACAACGACGGCTTCGTGATGCCGCTCGCCCTGCCGCATACGTGCCTCGCGGCCGCCTCGCCGCGCACCGACGGCGTGCTGCGCGTCCACTCCGGGGACGCCCCGGGCGGGGTCGTCGAGCTGCGCGTCGCGGAGCTGGCCCCGGTCGCCGCGGGCGGCACCGGCGGCGACCGCGGCGGCTGGGCTGCCTACCCGGCAGGCGTGGTGTGGGCGCTGCGCGAGGAGGGGCTGCTGACCGGCGCCGCTGCGGGCGGCGCGGACCTGCACTACGCGTCCACGGTGCCCACCGGCGCCGGGCTGTCCTCGTCCGCCGCGCTGGAGGTGGTGACCGCCACCGCGCTGAGCGAGCTGTACGGGCTGGGGCTCGCCCCGGAGCGCGTCGCCCGGCTGTGCCAGCGCGCGGAGAACGACTTCGTCGGCGTGCCCTGCGGGATCATGGACCAGATGGCCTCCGCCTGCTGCACCGAGGGCCACGCGCTCTTCCTCGACGCCCGCGATCTCACCCAGCGGCAGGTGCCGCTGGACCTCGCGGCGGAGGGGCTGCGGCTGCTGGTCGTGGACACCCGGGTGAAGCACGAGCTGGGTGACGGCGCTTACGCCAACCGGCGCGCCGCGTGCGAGTCGGCCGCGCGGGCGCTCGGCGTGCCCGCGCTGCGCGAGGTGGAGTTCGCGACCCTGGACGCGACGCTCACCACCCTCACCGGCCTCGGCGTGGATGACACCGTGCGCCGCCGGGTGCGCCATGTGGTGACCGAGAACCAGCGGGTGCGGGAGGTGATCGAGCTGCTGGACGCGGGCGACACCCGGGCCATCGGGCCGGTCCTGACCGCCGGACACGCCTCGTGCCGCGATGACTTCGAGATCTCCTGCGCCGAGCTGGACCTCGTGGTGGAGTCGGCCAACGCGGCGGGCGCGCTCGGTGCGCGGATGACCGGCGGGGGCTTCGGCGGCTCGGCGATCGTGCTGGTCGAGGTGGCGGACGCGGACTCGGTGGCCAAGGCCGTCACCGAGGCCTTCGTCACGGCCGGACACGGGGCCCCGCGGATCTTCCCGGCGGTGCCGAGCGCGGGCGCGCGGCGGGTGTAGCCGCTGGAGGCCCGGGGTGGTCTCGGGTTGCCTCACTCCCTTCGGCCGTTGAGCGATCAATTTTCGCCGTTCTCGGTCTCCTTACTCCCCAAGACCGAACACAAAGACCACCGTAAACAGGCGAGGCCGGGCAGTTTCGCTCATCCGCTCCGGATGGTGGACCCCGGCCTTACGCTGAGTGCAGCGTCGGTGGGGGCCGACGTGTATCAGGGGGCGAGACAGTCAGGTACGACGCCCGGGGTGGGGTAGCGATCTCGGCACGGCGGCGGCCGTGCGGTTGCGGTGACCCTTTTCCCGGGCGCCGTACCCGTACTGGTTCTCGGGGTATCCGGGTGTATCCGGCGACGTGGGGGGTTCCGTGGCACGTATTCGGGTTCTGGTGGTCGACGACCATCGCATTTTCGCCGAGTCACTGGCCGCCGCCCTCGCGGCGGAACAGGACGTGGACGTGGCGGCCGCCGGAAGCGGCCCGGCGGCGCTGCGCTGTCTGGAGCGCGGAGTGGCCGAGGGGCGCCGTTTCGACGTCCTGCTGATCGACGCCGATCTGGGCTCCCTGAACGGGGAGCCGCTGCACGCGCCGCAGCCCGCACCGGTCGAGGCGGGCCACGCCGTCCATGGGGGCGGGGCCTTGGGCTCGGGCCCGCCGGGGCGCGTCAATGGGCGGTCGCCCGACGGCATAGCGCTGGTCGGCGGCGTGCGCACCGCCCAGCCGGGGGTGCGTACCGTGGTGCTGGCCGAGCGCGACGATCCGCGCCGCGCGGCGGCGGCCCTGCAGGCCGGGGCGTCCGGCTGGGTGGCCAAGGACTGTTCGCTGGTCAGGCTGCTCGCCGTGATCCGCGGGGTGCTGCGCGACGAGACGCATCTGCCGCCCGCGCTGCTCACCGGCGTGCTGCGGGAGCTGACGGCGGCCCGTAAGCACCGCACCGAGAGCGAGCGGCTGGTCGAATCGCTGACGCCGCGTGAGCGGGAAGTGCTGCGCTGCATGGTGGCCGGGCTCGGCCGCAAGGCGGTGGCGGAGCGGCTGTTCCTGTCCCCGCACACGGTCCGCACCCATATGCAGAACGTGCTGGGCAAGCTGGGCGTGCACTCCACGCTGGCCGCCGTGGCGCTGGCCCGGCGGGCCGGCGTCGGCCCGGTCGACCTAGCCGGGGAAATTGTCGAACGGGGCGGTCAGCTGGCGTAGCAGCGCCGCCAGTTCCGCGCGCTGGGCCTGGGACAGCTCGGCGAGGATGGCGCGCTCGTGATCCAGCAGCCCGGCCAGTGCCTGGTCGGCGCGGTCGCGCCCCTCCGCGGTGAGCCGGACCAGCACCCCGCGCCGGTCACTGGGGTCGGGCAGCCGCTCGACCAGGCCCTTCTTCGCCAGCCGGTCGATGCGGTTGGTCATGGTGCCGGAGGTGACCAGCGTCTGGGTCAGCAGCTGCCCGGGGGAGAGCTGGTACGGGGTCCCGGCCCGCCGCAGCGAGGTCAGCACGTCGAACTCCCAGGACTCCAGCTGATGCTCGCTGAAGGCGATCCGCCGCGCCCGGTCGAGATGGCGCGCGAGCCGGCTGACCCGGCTGAGCACTTCGAGCGGTTCGACATCGAGGTCGGGGCGTTCCCGACGCCATGCCGCCACCAGTCGATCGACCTCGTCGTCCATGACGATCAGTGTAGTAGGTCTGTCGACATGAAGTCTCTTGACATCAAGAGACAGCTTGGAGGACGGTAAGGCCTGCTCGTACCGACCGTACCCGCTCAAGGGACTTCACCATGCGTACGTCACCCCACTGGGACCCGGCCCAGTACCTCCGCCACTCCGGCCACCGCGCCCGCCCGTTCCGCGACCTCCTCGCCCAGATCCCCGCGCTCCCCGCGGAACCCGGCCGTCCGCCCCGGATCGCCGACCTCGGCTGCGGCCCCGGCAATGTCACCGTCCTGCTCTTCGACCACTGGCCCGACGCCCATGTCACCGGCCTGGACAGCTCCGCCGACATGCTCGCCGAGGCCCAGCCCCTCGCGGGCCCCACCCCCGGCGGCGGCCGCCTCGACTTCCGTACCGCCGACGCACTGCGCTGGGAGCCGGACGAGGCGTACGACCTGATCGTCTCCAACGCCGCGCTCCAGTGGATGCCCGGTCACGCCGACGCCTTCCCCGCCTGGCTCGCCGCCCTGCGCCCCGGCGGCACCCTCGCCTTCCAGCTGCCCGGCAACTTCGGCGCCCCCAGCCACACCCTGCTGCGCGACCTGTGCGCCGCACCGCGCTGGCGGGAGCGCCTCGCCGACGCCCTGCGCAGCCCCGCCGCGGCCCTGGACCCTCTCGACTACCTGGACCGGCTCACCGCGCTGGGCTGCGACGTCGACGCCTGGGAGACCACCTACCTGCAGATCCTCACCGGAGACGACCCGGTCCTCGACTGGACCAAGGGCACCGCCCTGCGCCCGGTCCTCACCGCCCTCGCCGACGACCCGGCCGCCCGCGACCGCTTCCTCGGCGAATACGCGGCCCTCCTCCGCGAGGCCTACCCCCCGGCCCCGTACGGCACGGCCTTCCCGTTCCGCCGGATCTTCGCCGTGGCCCGCAAGCCCGGCTAGGCCAGCTAGGCCTTGCGGTGGCCTATCAGCCGCGGCTTCTGCTCCAGGCCGTCCAGGCCGTGCCAGGCCAGGTTCACCAGATGCGCCGCCACCTCGGACTTCTTCGGCTTGCGGACGTCCAGCCACCACTGGCCGGTCAGCGCCACCATCCCCACCAGGGCCTGGGCGTACAGCGGGGCGAGCTTGGCGTCGAAGCCACGGGCCTTGAACTCCAGGCCCAGGATGTCCTCCACCTGGGTGGCGATATCGCTGATCAGTGAGGCGAAGGTGCCCGTCGACTGGGCGACGGGGGAGTCACGGACGAGGATCCGGAAGCCGTCCGTGTACTCCTCGATGTAGTCCAGGAGGGCGAACGTGGCCTGCTCGCACAGCTCCCGCGGGTGGCCCGCGGTCAGCGACGTGGTCACCATGTCCAGCATCCGCCGCATCTCGCGGTCGACCACGACCGCGTACAGCCCTTCCTTGCCGCCGAAGTGCTCGTACACCACCGGCTTGGACACCCCGGCCTTCGCCGCGATCTCCTCCACCGAGGTGCCCTCGAAGCCGCGTTCGGCGAAGAGCGCCCGACCGATGTCCAGCAGCTGCTCCCGGCGCTCCTTGCCGGTCATTCGCACCCGGCGGGCCCGCCGGGTGCCGGGTCCGGAGGACCGGACGGTCCGGGCCGCCCGGTCCTTGCTGCCGCTGGTATTACTGTCGGTCTCCACGCCCTCTATCATGCCGCTTCGGCAGGGGCCTCTTTACGCCGGGAGTCGATACGGTTCGCGTTCGGCCAGCGGACGTCGTACGCCCAGCCCAGCTTCTCGAACCAGCGGATGATCCGGGCGCTGGAGTCGAGCTGGCCCTTCATCACCCCGTGCCGGGCGCACGTCGGATCGGCGTGGTGCAGGTTGTGCCAGGACTCGCCGCACGAGAGCACCGCCAGCCACCACACGTTCCCGGAGCGGTCACGCGACTTGAACGGGCGCTTGCCCACCGCGTGGCAGATCGAGTTGATCGACCAGGTCACATGGTGGAGCAGCGCTACCCGGACGAGCGATCCCCAGAAGAACGCGGTCGCCGCGCCCTGCCAGGACCAGGTCACCAGGCCGCCGACGGCGGCGGGCAGCAGCAGCGAGACGACCGTCCACACCACGAACTGGCGAGAGATGTTACGGATCACGTCGTCCCTGACCAGATCCGGCGCGTACTTCTGCTGCGGGGTCTGCTCCTCGTCGAACATCCATGCGATATGTGCCCACCACAACCCCTTCATCAGGGCCGGGACGGTCTCCCCGTACCGCCACGGTGAATGCGGGTCCCCCTCCGCGTCGGAGTACTTGTGGTGCTTGCGGTGATCGGCCACCCAGCGCACCAGCGGCCCCTCGACCGCCAGCGACCCCGCGATCGCGAGCGCGATCCGCAGTGGCCGCTTCGCCTTGAACGAGCCATGGGTGAAATAGCGGTGGAAGCCGATCGTGATGCCGTGGCAGCCGATGTAGTACATGACCACCATCAGTGCCAGGTCCAGCCAGCTCACCCCCCAGCCCCAGGCCAGGGGGATCGCCGCGAGCAGCGCGACGAACGGGACGGCGATGAACAGCAGCAGGGTGATCTGTTCGATGGAACGCTTGCTGTCCCCGCCCAGCGTGGCGGAGGAAAGCGGGGTCTCCTGGGCCTTCGGCGCGTCGTGGGCCGCGTCGGGGCTTGCAGTCATGGGATCCCTCGTGGGGCTCGGGGGCTGGGCTACGGATCCGTAACCTACGGCGACGTAAGTATGGCAGGGCCGCGAACCGGGGCAAGAGGGCTCTGGTTTCCCCCGAGGGAACGCCACCTATCCTGGGGGCGTCGGACAGCGCGGTCCGCACATGGCCGAAAGCATCGGGTGCGGGCCCTGCGGCGCCAGCCGCGCGGGGGCTCCGCCCCCGCTAGGAACCCCCCGTTCACTGCAAGGAGCCGCACCTGTGAGCAGTGCCGACCACACCAATGCCGCCCTGCGTGCCGATATCCGCCGTCTGGGTGACCTCCTCGGCGAGACCCTGGTCCGACAGGAGGGCCCCGACCTCCTCGACCTCGTCGAGCGCGTCCGCGCCCTCACCCGCAGTGACGGCGAGGCCGCCGCCGAACTCCTCGGCACCACCGACCTGCCCACCGCCGCCAAGCTGGTGCGCGCCTTCTCCACCTACTTCCACCTGGCCAACGTCACCGAGCAGGTCCACCGGAGCCGTGAGCTGAGCGCCCGGCGGGCCGCCGAGGGCGGGATCCTGGCCCGCACCGTCGACCAGCTCAAGGACGCCGACGCCGACCATCTGCGGCAGACCGTGGAGCACCTGGGTGTCCGCCCCGTCTTCACCGCCCACCCCACCGAGGCCGCCCGCCGCACCGTCCTCAACAAGCTGCGCCGCATCGCCGAGCTGCTGGACACCCTCGCCGCGGGCGGCGAGAGCCGCCGCGCGGATCTCCGCCTCGCCGAGAACATCGACCTGCTGTGGCAGACCGACGAGCTGCGGGTGGTCCGCCCCGAGCCCGCCGACGAGGCCCGTAACGCCGTCTACTACCTCGACGAGCTGCACGCCCACGCCGTCGGCGACGTCCTGGAGGACCTCACCGCCGAGCTGGATCGCGTCGGCATCGAGCTGCCCGTCACCACCCGCCCGCTCACCTTCGGCACCTGGATCGGCGGCGACCGCGACGGCAACCCCAATGTCACCCCCCAGGTGACCTGGGAAGTACTGATCCTCCAGCATGAGCACGGCATCACCGACGCCCTGGAGATCATCGACGACCTGCGGGCCGCCCTCTCCAGCTCCATCCGCAACTCCGACGCCTCCGAGGAGCTGCTCAGCTCCCTCCAGCGCGACCTGGAGCTGCTGCCGGAGATCAGCCCGCGCTACAAGCGGCTCAACGCCGAAGAGCCCTACCGGCTCAAGGCCACCTGCATGCGGCAGAAGCTCGTCAACACCCGCGAGCGGCTCGCCAAGGACGCCCCGCACACCCCCGGCCGCGACTACCTCGGCACCGCCGAGATGCTGGACGACCTGAAGCTCATCCAGGACTCGCTGCGCGCCCACCGCGGCGCCCTGATCGCCGACGGCCGCCTCGAACGCGCCATCCGCACCCTCGCCGCGTTCGGCCTGCAGCTCGCCACCATGGACGTACGTGAGCACGCGGACGCCCACCACCACGCCCTCGGCCAGCTCTTCGACCGGCTCGGCGAGGAATCCTGGCGGTACGCGGACATGCCCCGGGACTACCGGCGCAAGCTGCTCGCCAAGGAACTGCGCTCGCGCCGCCCGCTCGCGCCCTCCCCGGCGCCGCTGGACGCGGCCGGGGCCAAGACCCTCGGCGTCTTCCAGACCATCCGCGAGTCCTTCGAGCGGTTCGGGCCCGAGATCGTCGAGTCGTACATCATCTCCATGTGCGCGGGCTCCGACGACGTCTTCGCCGCCGCCGTCCTCGCCCGCGAGGCGGGCCTCATCGACCTGCACGCGGGCTGGGCCAAGATCGGCATCGTGCCGCTGCTGGAGACCACCGACGAGCTGAAGATCGCCGACCAGCTCCTCGACGAGATGCTCTCCGACCCCTCCTACCGGCGCCTCGTCTCCCTGCGCGGCGACGTCCAGGAGGTCATGCTCGGCTACTCCGACTCCTCCAAGTTCGGCGGCATCACCACCTCCCAGTGGGAGATCCACCGCGCCCAGCGGCTGCTGCGCGACGTCGCCCACCGGCACGGCGTACGGCTGCGCCTCTTCCACGGCCGCGGCGGCACCGTCGGCCGCGGCGGCGGCCCCACCCACGACGCGATCCTCGCCCAGCCGTGGGGCACCCTGGAAGGCGAGATCAAGGTCACCGAGCAGGGCGAGGTCATCTCCGACAAGTACCTCGTCCCCTCCCTCGCCCGCGAGAACCTGGAGCTGACGGTCGCCGCGACCCTCCAGGCGTCGGCCCTGCACACCGCCCCGCGCCAGTCGGACGAGGCGCTCGCCCGCTGGGACGCGGCGATGGACACGGTCTCCGACGCCGCCCACGGCGCGTACCGCACCCTCGTGGACGACCCCGACCTGCCCGCCTACTTCTTCGCCTCCACCCCCGTCGACCAGCTCGCCGAACTCCACCTCGGCTCCCGCCCGTCCCGCCGTCCCGACTCCGGCGCGGGCCTCGACGGGCTGCGCGCCATCCCGTGGGTCTTCGGCTGGACCCAGTCCCGGCAGATCGTGCCCGGCTGGTTCGGCGTCGGCTCCGGCCTCAAGGCCGCCCGCGAGGCCGGGCTCGACGGCGTGCTGGACGAGATGCACCAGCACTGGCACTTCTTCCGCAACTTCCTGTCCAACGTCGAGATGACCCTCGCCAAGACGGACCTGCGGATCGCCCGGCACTACGTGGACACCCTGGTCCCGGACGAGCTGAAGCACGTCTTCGACGTCATCCGGGCGGAACACGAGCTGACGGTGCGGGAGGTGCTGCGGATCACCGGCGAGACCGAACTCCTGGACTCCAACCCCGTCCTGAAGCAGACCTTCCACGTCCGCGACGCCTACCTGGACCCGATCTCCTACCTCCAGGTGAGCCTGCTCCACCGGCAGCGCACCGCGCGCGAGCGCGGCGAAGAGGCCGACCCGGTGCTGGCCCGGGCCCTGCTCCTGACCGTCAACGGCGTGGCGGCGGGCCTGCGCAACACCGGCTGAACCTCCCCGCAGCGCGAAGCGGCGGCCCGCTCCCCGGAGGAGCGGGCCGCCGCTTCGCTGTCTTCAGAACGTCAGCGTGTCTTCAGAACGTCAGCGTGGCGAAGGACGCCCCCAGCACCGCCGCGCCCGCGAGTCCCAGCCCCCAGGCCGTACGGCGCATACGGAGCCCGCCCGCCACGACCAGCGAGGCCAGCAGCAGCGATCCGCCGAACGGGACCCAGGCGTGCAGGATGCCCGCCGTACCGGTGCGCACCACCTCGTCCTTGCCCGGCTTGACGGCCACCAGCAGCCGCTCACCCTTGCCGTCCGTGACCGCCGCGTCGACCCGTACCGTGGCCCGCGCCTCCGCGCCGCTGGAGCCGGGGGTGAAGCGGCCGGTGCACCAGTCGTCGTCGCAGCGGGACACCGTGAGGGTGCCGCGCTCCAGTCCCTTGGTCAGCATCGTGGGCTTGGCGTCGCTCCAGGAGGACCACACCCCGGCCACCAGGATCAGCAGGGCGACGAGCGTCATCGCCACGTTCTTCGCGAGCAACAGCAATCCGTACATGCTTTCGCCCGCCCGGCGCGTACGGCTTCGCTTGGTGATGCCGGTGGTGGATGCCATGGCGGTAGATCTTTGCCACCGCCGGGCCCCGGGTCAACCTCCAACCGAACAGTCGCGCGAGTGACGTTCAGGTGTTGTACGTTCCCTGCGCGCGCTCCAGACCGTCCACGATGAGGGTCTCCACCGCGTCCGCCGCGCGGTCCACGAAGTAGTCCAACTCCCTGCGCTCAGCGGCGGAAAAGTCCTTCAGCACGAACGCCGCGACATCCATCCGGCCCGGCGGACGGCCGATGCCGAAACGGACCCGGAAGTAATCCGGGCCGCCGGATTTGGTGATCGACTTCAGCCCGTTGTGGCCATTGTCACCGCCGCCGAATTTGAGCCTCAGCGCGCCGTAGTCGATGTCCAATTCGTCGTGGATCGCCACCACATGACCCACCGGCACCTTGTAGAAGTCGCGCAGCGCGGTCGTCGGTCCGCCCGACAGGTTCATGAACGTCATCGGCTTGGCGACGATCACCCGGCGGCTGGCAGGACCGGGCGGTCCGATCCGCCCCTCCACCACCTGCGCCCGGGACTTGTGCGCCTTGAAGCGCCCGCCCATCCGCTCGGCCAGCAGCTCGGCCACCATGAAGCCGACATTGTGGCGGTTGGCCGCGTACTCCGGGCCGGGGTTGCCCAGGCCCGCCACGAGCCACGGGCTGCTCGGGTCCGCTTCGCTCATCGTCTCGTTCTCCTGGGTGAGGCTTGTCGGTGCGCAGTGGGTTTCTTATACGCGACCGCCGCCACAAGCGAACCGCCGCCCCGCTGGCAGCAGCGGGGCGGCGGTCGCCAGGCGATGCGGTACGAGGGATCAGCCCTCGGCGCCCTCGGTCTCGCCCTCGGCCTCCGGGGCCGGGGCCTCGGCCTGCGGGGTGACGATGTGCAGCACCGGCGCGTCGTCCTCGACGGCCAGGGTGGTGCCCTTCGGCAGCGCGATGTCCTTGGCGTAGACGGTGTCGCCGGCGTCCAGGCCCTCGATCGAGATGGTGACACCCTCGGGGATGTGGGTGGCCTCGGTCTCGACCGGCAGCGTGTTCAGCACGTACTCGAGCAGGTTGGCGCCGGGGGCCAGGTCGCCCTCAACGTTGATCGGCAGGTCGACGGTGACCTTCTCGCCCTTGCTCACCAGGAGCAGGTCGACGTGCTCCAGGATGCCGATCTTGATGGGGTGACGCTGCACGGCCTTGGGGATGACCAGCTCGCTCTTGCCGCCCTCGATCTCCAGGCGCAGCAGGACGTTCGGGGTCTTGAGCGCCATCAGCAGGTCGTACGCGGGAAGCGTGACGTGCATCGGCTCGGCACCGTGGCCGTAGACGACACCGGGAACCCGGTCGGCCAGACGGGTGCGACGGGCGGCACCCTTGCCGAACTCGGTGCGGGGCTTGGCGGGGATCTTGACCTCGGCCATGGGGCACTCCTCGTAGATCGTGTACATGTGGCCGTCACCCGGCCCACGACAGACCTGCTACGAAGAGCGCGTCGATAACGGATGAGCTGTGGGAACCACAGCCTCCCTCGCCGAGCAACCCCACGAGTCTACCAACGGTTCGCCCATGGCTGAGGCCACCCCTTCCGGGAGTGGCCTCAGCTGGGTCGGTCCGCGGTTAAGCCCATCAGGCGTGCTCCTCGAAGAGGCTGGTCACCGAGCCGTCCTCGAAGACTTCCTGCACGGCACGGGCGACGGTCGGCGCCATCGACAGCACGGTGATCTTGTCCAGCTCGACCTCGCCCGGCGTGGGGAGGGTGTTGGTGAACACGAACTCGCTGACCTTGGAGTTCTTCAGCCGGTCGGCGGCCGGACCCGACAGCACGCCGTGGGTCGCCGTCACGATCACGTCCTCCGCGCCGTTGGCGAACAGCGCGTCCGCGGCGGCGCAGATCGTGCCACCGGTGTCGATCATGTCGTCGACCAGGACGCACACCCGGCCCCGGACGTCACCGACGACCTCGTGGACGGTGACCTGGTTGGCCACATCCGGGTCACGGCGCTTGTGGACGATCGCCAGCGGGGCGCCCAGCCGGTCACACCAGCGGTCGGCGACCCGTACCCGGCCCGCGTCCGGCGAGACGACCGTGAGCTTCGAGCGGTCGACCTTGGCGCCCACGTAGTCCGCGAGCACCGGCAGCGCGAAGAGGTGGTCCACCGGGCCGTCGAAGAAGCCCTGGATCTGGTCGGTGTGCAGGTCGACCGTGAGGATGCGGTCGGCGCCCGCGGTCTTGAGCAGGTCGGCGATCATCCGCGCCGAAATCGGCTCCCGGCCGCGGTGCTTCTTGTCCTGGCGGGCATAGCCGTAGAACGGCACGATCACCGTGATCGAGCGCGCGGAAGCCCGCTTCAGCGCGTCGATCATGATGAGCTGCTCCATGATCCACTTGTTGATCGGAGCCGTGTGGCTCTGCATCAGGAAGCAGTCGGCGCCCCGCGCGGACTCCTGGAAGCGGACGTAGATCTCGCCGTTGGCGAAGTCGAATGCCTTGGTCGGGACCAGGCTGACGCCCAGCTCGTGGGCGACCTCCTCGGCCAGCACGGGGTGGGCGCGGCCGGAGAAGAGCATCAACTTCTTCTCGCCGGTCGTCTTGATCCCGGTCACGTCACGTCTCCTTGGATGTCACTTTGGTGCGCGCTTTTACGGTACGCCCCCGGATGGGCGCACCGGTTCGCAGGTCACTCCCCGCTCTCGTCCTCCTGGCGCGCGGCAGCGGCGGCCTCCGCCGCCTGCGCCGCTGCGCTTCCGGGGCGCTTGCGGGCGACCCAGCCCTCGATATTCCGCTGCTGTCCGCGTGCGACGGCGAGCGAACCCGGGGGCACATCCTTGGTGATGACCGAGCCGGCGGCGGTGTAGGCCCCGTCTCCGACTGTGACAGGAGCCACAAACATGTTGTCGGAACCGGTCTTGCAGTGGCTGCCGATGGTCGAGCGGTGCTTCTTCTCGCCGTCGTAGTTCACGAAGACGCTGGCGGCGCCGATGTTGCTGAAGTCGCCGATCGTGGCATCGCCCACATAGGAGAGATGCGGCACCTTGGTGCCCTCGCCGATCTCGGCGTTCTTCATCTCCACGTACGTGCCGGCCTTGGACCTGGTGCCCAGCCGGGTACCCGGGCGCAGATACGCGTACGGCCCGGCGGACGCCCCGTCGCCGATCACCGCGTCCTCGGCGACGGTGAAGCTCGCCACCGCGCCTTCGCCGACCGTGGTGTCGGTGAGCCGCGAGTTCGGGCCGACCTCGGCGCCGGTGGCCAGATGCGTGGTGCCCAGCAGCTGGGTGCCGGGGTGGATCACGCTGTCCTGTTCGACGGTGACCGTGACGTCGACCCAGGTGGTGGCGGGGTCGATCACGGTGACGCCGCTGAGCATGGCGCGCTCCAGCAGCCGGTCGTTGAGCAGCCTGCGGGCCTCGGAGAGCTGCACCCGGTTGTTGATGCCGACGATCTCGCGGTGGTCGGCGGCGACCGAGGCGCCGACCCGGTGCCCGGCCTCGCGCAGGATGCCGAGCACATCGGTGAGGTATTCCTCACCCTGGCTGTTGTCGGTCCGCACCTTGCCGAGCGCGTCGGTGAGCAGCTGGGCGTCGAAGGCGAAGACCCCGGAGTTGATCTCGCGGATCGCACGCTGGGCGGCGGTGGCGTCCTTGTGCTCCACGATGCCGGTGACGGCGCCGGACGCCTCGTCCCGCACGATCCGGCCGTAACCGGTGGCGTCGGGCACCTCGGCGGTGAGAACGGTCACCGCGTTGCCGTCGGCGGAGTGCGCCCCGGCGAGCTGCTGGAGGGTCTCACCGGTCAGCAGCGGGGTGTCGCCACAGACGACGATCACGGTGCCGTCGAGGGCCACGCCGCTGTCGGACAGCTCCTCCAGGCCCATCCGGACCGCGTGCCCGGTGCCGTTCTGCTCGTGCTGGACGGCGGTGCGGGCGTCGGTGTCGATCTCGGCCAGATGGGCGGAGACCTGCTCCCGGGCGTGGCCGACCACGACCACGAGGTGCTCGGGTGAGAGCTGTCGGGAGGCGGCGACGACATGCCCGACGAGGGACCGGCCGCAGATGGCGTGCAGAACCTTGGGGGTCGCCGACTTCATGCGGGTGCCCTCACCCGCTGCGAGGACGACGACGGCTGCCGGGCGGTTGGCGCTCACGGGTGTGCCCTTCGGCTTCGGGTCGGGGGTGGACACCCGCAGGATACCGAGAGGTTTCCCGCCAGAAACGACCGCGGGTCCCGACCGTAAGGATCAGGACCCGTGTGTGGAGGCTCCCCCGCCAGGACTCGAACCCGGACTAATGGCACCAAAAGCCACTGTGCTGCCAATTACACCACAGGGGATAGCAAACAGGCCTCAATCGGACGGCCGGTCAGGCCGCCGACTTGGCCCCCACCACTATGCCGTACCACCGGCCTCCGATGCGACGGTGTAGGTCGGTGCCGCCCGTGCGTCATGCGGACGCGTCATCGAAAACGTGGTCGATTCAACCGTTCGAGTTAAAACCGTTGATATCCCGACTGTTCGAGTGAGACATGTGCGGCCGTGTCCCCCGGAAAAGGGCTGGCGCGCGGCCGTAGGCTGGTCGCTATGAGTGCGACGGGGGCATCTGAGGAGACGAGTGCGCGCGGCGCGCCAGGCGGGCCTTTGTGGTGGCCGCGGCGGCGGAGCATGGTGCTGGACATCATGCTCGGCGTCGCGTCGGCGGCCGAATGCGCCGCGGAGGGCGTCGGGTTCGCGCACGACGCCCGGATGCCGGTCGCCCTCGGGGTCGTGTTCGGACTGATCGTCGGGTCCACGCTGGTGCTGCGGCGGCGCTGGGCGATCGCCGTGGTGCTGATATCGATCGCCGTCACCCCTGCCGAGATGGGGCTGCTGCTCGGCGTCGTCGGGCTGTACACCCTCGCCGCGTCCGAGGTGCCGCGCCGGATCTCGGCGGTGCTGGCCGGGATGGCGGGGGCCGGGACCTTCCTCGTCACGATGGTCCGCTTCCGGCAGGACAGCGTGCAGGCCGAGTGGGGCACGGCCACCTGGGAGGCGCTGCTCTTCTCCCTGACGATCACCCTGGCGCTGACCTCGCCCCCCGTGCTGCTCGGGCTGTACGTCCGGGCCCGGCGGCGGCTGGTGGAGAGCCTCCGGGAGCGGGCGGACGGCCTGGAGCGCGAGCTGTCGCTGCTCGCGGAGCGGGCCGAGGAGCGCGCCGAGTGGGCCCGCAACGAGGAGCGCACCCGGATCGCGCGCGAGATGCACGACGTGGTGGCGCACCGGGTGAGCCTGATGGTGGTGCACGCGGCGGCACTCCAGGCGGTGGCGCTCAAGGACCCGGAGAAGGCGTCGAAGAACGCGGCGCTGGTGGGCGACATGGGGCGGCAGGCGCTGACCGAGCTACGGCAGATGCTGGGCGTCCTGCGGTCGGGCGGCCCGGCCGAGGAGAAGCCGGTGCCGCTGGCCTCGGTGGCGGTCGCCGCCTCGGCGGCCGCGGAGGCGGCGTCGGCGTCGGCCGCGGAATCCGCCCAGGGCGCGGAGGCCCACGCGGACCCGGGCGCCGAGGGCGCGGCGGGTGCGGGCGTGGATGTGGGCGGGCCGCGGCTGGCGGAGCTGGAAGCGCTGGTCGGGCAGTCGCGGGCGGCCGGGATGGCCGTGGAGCTGTCGGTGGAGGGCGAGGAGCGGCGGTACGCGGCGCGGGTGGAGCAGACCGCGTACCGGGTGGTACAGGAGGCGCTGACCAATGTGCACAAGCACGCCCCGGGCGCCAGCACCCGCATTCGCCTGGCCCACCGCGGCGCGGAGATCGCGGTGCTGGTCGAGAACGGGCCCTCGGAGCGGGGCGCGGCGGACGCCGGGTTGCCGAGCGGGGGCAATGGGCTGGTGGGGATGAAGGAGCGGGTGTCGACGCTGGGCGGCGGTTTCGTCTCGGGCCCGACGGACGCCGGTGGCTTCCGCGTCTCGGCGGTCATCCCCGACCGCACCCGCACGCCCGACCACGCCGCCGACCGAGCGAGGACCGCGTAGCACCCCGACGGCGCCGCGCCCGCCCGACGCCAGGGGCGCGGGGAACCGCGCGAGCGG
>NZ_JBVIZF010000001.1:157099-339687 GCF_055591805.1 Streptomyces sp. NPDC041200
CCACGACGGTGCCGCACACGGCCGACGCCGGGATGACCAACGGCGCGTGGTGGCCCCGGTGCGGGGTGGCTGGGCCCCGTAGGGGCGCGGGGAACCGCGCGAGCGGCCACGACGGTGCCGCACACGGCCGACGCCGGGATGACCAACGGCGCGTGGTGGCCCCGGTGCGGGGTGGCTGGGCCCCGTAGGGGCGCGGGGAACCGCGCGAGCGGCCACGACGGCGCCGCACACGGCCGACGCCGGGATGACCAACGGTGCCCATCACGGTCTCCCCCAAGCGGAGCGACTACGCGCGAGACAGCCGAGCCGGAAGCGTGCCCGTGATCAGAGCGCCCAGCGCAGCGTCAAGCGTGGCGCCGAGATACCAGTCCCCGGTGTGGTCGAGGCTGTAGATCCGCCCCTCCGCGTCGATGGTCAGCAGCCCCTGCCCATCGGCCTCTTCACCCAGCGGGCAGACCTCGGTCTCCAGGGCGCGCCCCAGGTCGCCGAGAGTGCGGGCCAGGTGGAGCCCGTGCAGGGGGTCGATACGGAAGGGCGTGGGGGCGATCTGGCGGCCGGTGCCGGGCGGCTGGATATGCAGTCCGCCGAACTCGGCCCAGGCCTCGACGGCGGCCGGGAAGACGGTGTGCCGGTGTCCGGCGGGGGAGGTGTGGGCCGACAGGGTGTCGGCCCAGCGTTCGGCGCGTTCCATGTCCCAGCGGCCCGGCTGCCAGCCCGCGTCGCGCAGGGCGGCGTCGACGGGGACGGGGAAGCGGGTGGTGTCGGTGCGCTCAAAGGGGCGGGTCACGCGGGCTCACCCACCACCCGTACGCCGAAGTGGCCCAGCAGCGCCGTGCAGGAGAGGCACGGCGGGGCGTAGGAGCCGTGCTGCGGGTCGCCCGCCTCGCGGATCCGGCGGGCGGTCAGCTTCGACTGTTTGAGGGAGCGCCGGGCCTCACCGTGGGTGAGGGGCTTGCGGGCCGCGCGTTTGGTGCGGGCCGCCTCGACGGCGGTCAGATGACGGGAGAGCAGCACGGCTTCGGGGCAGCGACCGGTGAAGCGTTCGCGCTGTCCGCTGGTGAGGGCGTCGAGGAAGTCCTGCACCAGGGGGTGGAGGGTGGGCGCCTGGTCGGCCTTGCCTCCGGTGCAGGTCAGGGTCTCGCCCCGGACGGAGAGCGCGGCCGCGACGGCGGGCAGGAGCGTGTCGCGGCGGTGGTGCAGTGGGGGCGGGCCCGCGTCGGGATCGACGCTGCTCCATCTGAGCCTCGGGTCGCTGGCCGCGGCGGCGGCGCCGTCGCCGCCCCCGTTGCTCTGCGTGATGTGCATGTGGTGGGTCCCTCCCTGTGCAATCCACCGCAATCCCCCGGTTGCGAAAGATCAGCCTGCCAAATGCCACGGGAAATGCGGTAGTCCGGGTACGTCGGCCCAGGTAGGCGGGCGGGGTGGTGGCCGACCGGTTCCGCTTGTGGCCTCACCGCATAGGCTGTGCCCCATACGCCAGCATCAGCAGGGGGCAACCGCCATGACGACAGGTCGGCTCGGGCAGCATGCCGCGCCACCGAACACGGCCTACGCCGGGCAGGTCGTGCACTTCCCGGATCCGGTTCGGGCCGCCCGCCACCCCATGGGCGTCCGGGTGGACGAAAACGGCTTTCCGGACTTCTCGCCGTACGCCCGCGCGGCCGCCGAAATCGCCGAGCCCCCGGAGGGGTTCGGGGTCGACGAGCTGCGGCTGACCGACTTCGTATCGGCGAACGCCGCGCTGCACGCCTCCGGTCATGAGCTGTGGAACGACGCCTCGGCGGTGGCCACCCCGCACGGCTGGACGTGGCACCACGTGCCCGGCCGCCGCCGGATGGTGCTGATCCCGGTCGAGGTCAAGGCGTTGCTGCGGCATCACGGCGGGCTCGCGACGGCCTTGGTGGACCACACCAAGCGGGGCACCCGCCCGCTGCAGGACACCCGGCCGATTCACTTCCGGCTGCCGGTGCGGGGGCTCTCGGTCACCGAGGAGCAGGTGCTGGGCGTCGAGGAGGACCTCGGCTACCGGCTGCCGGAGTCGTACCGCGCGTTCCTGAAGGCGGCGGGGGGCTGCGCGCCGGTGGGCGCGGCGCTCGACCCGGAGCTGGGACTCCTGGTCGACCAGCCGTTCTTCACGGTGCGCGACGAGGCGGCGGCCAACGACCTCGTCTACATCAACAAGTGTCTGCGCGACCACTTCACCAAGGACTACCTGGGCGTGGGCTTCGTCCAGGGCGGGGTGATCGCGGTGAAGGTGAAGGGGGACGCGATCGGCTCGGTGTGGTTCTGCGCGTACGACGACGCGCGGGACCGCGACGGCTGGACGGTCCGGGAGCGGGTGGAGCGGCTGATGCTGCCGTGCGGTGAGGACTTCGACGCCTTCCTGCTGCGGCTCGCGGGCAACCCGCCGGAGCTGGAGACCGTGGCGAACCTGATGGTGGACGGCGGATTCGCGTACGCCGTACCCGTGGAGGGCTGAGCGCGATGGTGACCTTCGCACAGGCGCAGGAGCGCGCCGAACTCTGGATCAACGGTGAGGTGCCCGCGTACCAGCAGCGCGAGGTGCGGGTGCGGGAGTTCGACCTGGGCTTCGTGGCCTGGGCCGAGGACCGCCCGGACGGGGCGGTCTCGGGCGCGCCCGTGGACGGCGCCCGGCTGGTGATCGCGCGGGACAGCGGCGAGACGACGCTGTGGCCCGGGCTGCCGGTGGGTGAGGTGATCCGCCGGTACGAGGAGGAGTACGGGACCAACGACGACCGCGCCCAGGAGACCACCGGGGGTCGGCAGCAGCGCATCGACCTCAACGTGACGTCGTTCCTGCTGACTCCGCCGGAGTGGCTGCAGGAGGCGGCGGACGCGATGAGCGGTGGCGCGGACGCGCCGGACGCTCCGGCGACTGGCGCGCCGGAGCCGGAGCCGGTGGACGACTGGCCTTCCGGCGGCGTGCCGTCGCCGCGTGCCGATGCGCCCGCCCCTGCGTCCGGGTCGGCTGACGAGGGCTGGCGTAACGGCCCGCCTACGCCGCCGCCTGGTCGCGGCGAGCCGGAGGATGCGGTGCCCGTGTCCGCGGCGGTGGACGACTGGCCTTCCGGCGGCGTGCCGTCGCCGCGCGGCGACGCGGCCGGGCCTGGGCCCGGGGCGGCTGGCGGCGAGCCGCGCGATGCGGTGCCCGAGCCGGAGCCGGTGGATGACTGGCCGTCGTCGGGTGGTGCGGCGTCACCGCGCGGTGACGCGCCCGCGCACGGTTCGCCGTCGACGCCCGCGCACGGGTCGGGTTCGGTCTCCGGGTCGGCTGACGAGGGCTGGCGTAGCGGTCCCCCTACGCCGCCGCCTGGTCGCGGCGAGCCGGTGGACGACTGGCCTTCCGGCGGCGTGCCGTCGCCGCGTGCCGATGCGCCCGCCCCTGCGTCCGGGTCGGCTGAAGACGGCTGGCGTAACGGTCCGCCCACGCCGCCCGGTGGTGGCGAGCCGCGCGATGCGGTGCCCGAGCCGGAGCCGGTGGATGACTGGCCGTCGCCGCGTGGCGACGCGCCCGCGGCCGGGCCCATGCCCGCTTCCGCGTCGGCGGATGACTGGCCTTCGGGCGGTATGGCGCCGCCACGCGCCGGCGCGTCCGCGCCCGGCGCGCCCGCACCCCCCGCGTCCGCGCCGGTGGCGCCGCCGCGGCGGGACAGCGACGACGATTGGCCCACGGACGGGGTGGCGCGGCCGCGCGTCGACGCACCCGCTCCGGCCCCCGGCGCCGGTGGCCCGTGGACCCCGCCGTCCGGTTCCGGTTCCGCTTCCGGTGAGACGCCGGCGGGTCCCGGTACTCCGTGGGCCGACGCCAACTCCGCCAGCGACGACGGCGATCGTTCGGTCGCCCCGCCCGCCACGGTGTTCGCCCCGCCGCTCGCGGGCTCGGACGACGAGGACACCCCGCCTCCGGGGGTGCGGCCGGACGCCAAGACCGAGCTGATGGCGCCGCCCTCCGGCGCGGCCGACATCGCGGACGCCGCCACCCACAAGGCGGGCAAGCCGGGCGGTCCGGCGACCCCGCCGCCGCCCGGCGCGCCGGGTACGCCCGGCGCCCGGCCGGGCGCGGGGGCGCACACGCCTCCGCCGCCGAGCCCGGGTGCTCCGGGTGCTCCGGCCGGAGGCTACCTACCGACGCAACTGGTCTCGCAGCTCGACGCCGACAGCACGGGCGGCGGCGCCCCGGGCGCTCCCGGCGCGCAGAGCGGTAAACAGAGTGGTCCGCAGATCCCGCCGCCTCCCGCCCCCGGTACACCCGGCGGTGGGGTGCACGCGGCCGCGACGATGCTGTCCGGTGGTCCGGTCGGCGCGCCCGGTACTCCCGGTCAGACGCCGCCCGGCGGTCAGACTCCGCCGCCTCCGCCCGCCCCCGGGGCGCCCGGTGCCCCAGGTGGCGGTATGCACGCGGCGGCGACGATGCTGGCGGGCGGCCAGAACACGCCGCCGCCCGGCCCCGGCGCCCCCGGCTTTCCGCCGCCGCCCGGTCCGCCCGGTCCGCCCGGACCTCCCGGCGCTCCGGGCGCGGGTGCTCCGAGCGCGGGCGCTCCCGGGCAGGCTGGGCCATCCGGCCCGCACCCGCCCGGCCCTCCCGGTGTCCCCGGTGCGGGTGGTCCGCACACTCCGCCGCCCCCGCCGAGCCCTGTCCCGGGTCCGCCCGGCGCCCCGGGCACTCCCGGCGCTCCCGGCGGTGGCGTCCACGCGGCCGCGACGATGCTGGCAGGCGGCCCGACCCCGCCGCCGCCCGGCGCCCCCGGCGCACCGGGCGCCCCCGGCGTCCCCAACATGCCGCCACCGGCCGGTCCGCCGGTGCCCGGGATCACCCCGCCGCACGGGGTGGCGCAGCCCGGGACGCCGCCGCCCGGCATGCCGCCCGGGCCCGGCGGCGGGTACGCGTATCCGCCGCCGCCCGCCGGGATGCCGACGGTCGGCCCCGGCTACATGGCCGTCCTCCGCTACCGCGCGCAGGACGGCTCCGAGCAGCAGCTGATCCGCCGTTCGGCGCCGGGCACCCCGCATCCGGAGTGGCAGATCCTGCATGAGCTGCGGGCGATGAACGTGCCGCCGCAGCAGGTGCTGGAGCTGCACACCGAGCTGGAGTCGTGTGACCTGCCGGGTGGTTACTGCGCGCGGATGATCCGCGAGTCGTGGCCGCAAGTACGGATCAGCCATACGGCGCCGTACGGGCGCGATCACGCCACCCGGCAGCAGGGCGTACGCCATCTGATCGAGCACCAGGGTGAGCTGCACCAGGTGGCCGACGGTCCGGCCCGCCCGGCGCCCAACCGGGTGCCGCTGCCGCACCCCAGCCAGGTGCAGCCGATTCCGCCGGTGCCGCCGGAGGGGCTGGCGCATGAGCTGGGCCAGGCGTTCGGGCCGCAGGCGATCGTCCGGTTCGACCAGCGGGCGGTGTCGCGGCAGGGCGTACCGGACGTGGTGGCGCAGACGCTGGTGTGGGCGGGGCTCCCGGCGGACTTCGGCCCGTTCTTCTGGGCTCAGGCGCAGCAGGGCCGCCCGGTGCCGACGCTCGCCGAACTGGCGGCGGAGCGCGGTGTGCAGCCCGCGGCCGACGCGGGGTCGTACCTGGTGATGGGCAACGACTTCGGCCGTCAGCTGTGCGTGCAGTACGGCACGGCGCACATCGTGGCCGTACCGCTGGAGGCGGCGCCGCAGCCGGTGCCCGCGCAGTTCGTCAACACCGGTCTGCCGGAGTTCGTGCGCTGCATGGGGCTGCTGGGCCGTATGTGGCGGCTGCGGTACGGGCTGACGCCGGACCAGGCGGGCCGCTGGACGGTCGACTTCCAGGCGCAGCTTGCCGCGCTGGACCCGGCCGCGCTGTCCGCGCCGGACAACTGGTGGGCGGTGCTGCTGGAGCAGATGTGGGACGGTCTGCTCTGAACCTCACCCGCATGACCGCCGGAGCGCGCTGAGCGCGTGCCCCATCGAGGCGCCCGACCCCCGTGACGGGGGCGGGCGCCTTGTCGTTGTGGTACCCGGGCGGGCCCCGGCCGGGGAGATGGGCGGAGTGTCGCGTTATGGGCGATAAGACCCTATCCATCAAGATGTGCGCCGGAGCGCGTTGCCTACCGGACAAAGGGGTTCCAAGGATGGGCGCATCGGTGTCACGTCATGGCTTCACCATCGGCGGACGGGGCCGCGGCTACCGTCCCGCGCAGGTCGACCGCTATGTGGCGGAGCTGTCCGAGGGGCGTGACGCGGCGTGGGAGCGCGCCGCGCGCCTCACCGTTCTCGCCAACGAGCTGGCCGCCGACGCCGAACGGCTGCGTGAGGTGATCGCCCAGTTGGCCCCCCAGACGTACGAATCGCTGGGTGACCGCGCGCAGCTGATCCTGATGGCGGCCGAGGAGGAAGTCGGCTGCCTGCGGGCCGCGGCCGAGGCGTCGGCGCAGGAGGAGTGGGAGGCCGCGCAGGGCGCCGCCCGGCTCGTCCGGGACGCCGCGCGCGACGAGGGCGAGCGGGTGCGGGAGGCCGCCGAGGCGTCGGCGCGCAGCACCCTGGAGGCGGCCCAGGCGCAGGTGGAGGAGTTGCGCGCGGCCTCGCGCCGGGACGTCAAGGAGTGGCGCGGCGAGGCGCTGGCGGCGCTGAAGGAGATGCGCGGCCGTACCGCCGCGCTCCTCGCCGAGCAGGAGCGGGAGCAGGCGGACCGGTGGGAGGCGGCCGGCCATGAGCTGGTCGAACGCGACGCGGCGATGACCGTGCGGCTGGGCCAGATGGAGGAGCACGCCCAGGCGAGGCTGGCGGACGCCAAGAGGGAGTACGCGATGGCGGATCAGGCGGCGCGGCTGCGGCAGGAGGACGCCCAGGCGCAGGCGGCGGAGATCATCGCGCAGGCCCGGGCCAGGGAGGAGCGGCTGGCCCGGGAGACGGAACGGACGCTGCGCGAACACGTGGAGCGGCGCGAGGAGCTGAAGGCGCACTTGGAGCACGTACGCGGCAGCCTGGCGGCCCTGACGGGCAAGCCGGTCGTGGAGGACGCCGCTCCGCACCCCGAGAACTGATCCCTGCCGCGCAGCGGGTTCAGCTCTCCCGGGCGGGGTTCGCCGTCAGCTGGTCGGCGGCGGACCCCGTTTCCGCGGCCGCTGCCGTCTCCGTTCCCGCTTCCCTCTCCGCTTCCGTTCCGCTTCCCGTTTCGGCGCGGACCGGGAAGCGGCGCGGGGCGAGGAACAGCAGGACCAGGAGGGCGAGGACCGCGGCGCCGGCGGCGCCCAGGTAGACGCGGTCGACGGCGGTGTCCACGGCGCGTCGCAGATAGTCGGCGGCCCGGGCCGTGAGGGCGCCGGGGCTGTCGAGGGCGTGGGAGACCGAGTCGAGGTCGCCGGGGAGGCCGTCGCGGATGCCGGACGGGGCGGCGGCGAGCCGGGCGGCGAGGGTCGCGTTGGCGACCGCGCCGAACAGGGCCGCGCCGATGGACTGGCCGACCTGGCGGCAGAAGAGGATCGAGGCGGTGGCGGTGCCGCGCTCGTCCCAGTCGACGGACGACTGGACGCCGATGATCAGCGGGAGCTGGAAGAGTCCGAGCGCGGCGCCGAGCATCAGCATGATCAGCGCGGGCTGCCAGGCGGCGCCGGGGTAGGGGAGGAGGGGGAAGGCGGCCAGGATGAGCGCGGCGGCGCCGATGCCGATGATGGAGCAGTTCCGGAAGCCGACGCGGTTGTAGACGCGGCTGCTGAGCGCGGCCGAGATGGGCCAGCTCAGGGTCATCACGGACAGCACGAACCCGGCGGGGATCGGCCCGAGGCCCAGCACCGACTGGGCGTAGGTGGGCAGGAAGACGGTCGGGGCGATCATGAGGAGCCCGAGCGCGCCGAGCGCGAGGTTGACCGCCGAGATGGTGCGCCGCCGCCACACCCACCCCGGGATGATGGGCTCGGCCGCGCGCCGTTCGATCCATACGGTCAGGGCCGCGCAGGCGGCACTGGCCGTCAGCAGCGCGAGGGAGGGCGCGGAGAGCCACGCCCAGGCCACTCCGCCCTGGACGAGCGCGGTCAGCAACAGCCCGCCGCAGGCGAAGATGGCGAGGGCACCCGCCCAGTCGATGCGCGGCCGGGTCGCCCGGGGCCGTACCGGTTCGTGCAGGTGGCGCACGATGAGGAGGAGGGCGAGCGCCCCGATCGGCAGATTGATGAGGAAGATCCAGCGCCAGTCGGCGTATCCGGCGAGCACGCCGCCGAGCGCCGGGCCCGTCACCGCGGACAGCGCCCATACGGAGGACAGCCGCGCCTGGATCTTGGGGCGTTCCTTGAGCGGATACAGATCGGCGGCGACCACCTGGATGGTGCCCTGGAGCGCCCCGCCGCCCAGCCCCTGGACGACGCGGAAGGCGATCAGGGAGGCCATGTCCCAGGCCCCGGCGCACAGCAGCGATCCGATGAGGAAGACGATGGTGCCCGCCACCAGGATGGGCTTGCGGCCGAAGGTGTCGGAGAGCTTCCCGTACACCGGCAGGGTCACGGTGACGGCGAGCAGATAGCCGGAGAACAGCCAGGAGAAGACGGAGAAGCCGCCGAGATCGCCGACGATCTGCGGAACGGCCGTCGAGATGATGGTGGAGTCGAGCGCGGTCAGCGCCATGCCCAGCATCAGCGCGGCGACGACGGGGCGGCGGCCGCGGGGAGTCGGGTTCTCCCGGGGAGGGGAGTCCCCGGCGGATATGGAGTCCGCGTCAGGCCCTTCTGCGGTGCCGCCCACCGTGACGCACTCCCTCCGCCGGTCGCCCGCGCCGACTCTGGTGTCCAGTTCTTGTACGACCCACCATTCCATGGAGCTTCGGGGCAGGGGAAGAACGCATCAGGGCTGTTGAGGCGGCGGACTCCCGCCTTCCGCTCCGTCCGGGTTCAGGGTCGGCCCCGAGACGCGCTCCACCCCAAGGCCTACTCCCCTAGGGGATGCGCTGCCTTTCCTCCTACCCGGGGTTCGTCCCGGGGAAGGACGAGCCGGGGCGTACCGCTCCTTACTGTTGTTACCGCCGATCGGATACGTACGATCATCTCGGATCCGACATAGACGAAAAAGAGGAGCACACCGTGACAACGGCCGTATCGATTCCCAAGACCGGGGGCAGCGGAGGACATACGGCCGTCGCCGCCCGGGCACGCCAGGTGGTCAAGGCGTACGGCTCCGGCGAGACCCGCGTGGTCGCGCTGGACCACGTCGACGTGGACATCGCCCGCAGCCAGTTCACCGCGATCATGGGCCCTTCCGGTTCCGGCAAGTCGACGCTGATGCACTGCCTCGCGGGTCTGGACACGGTGTCCTCCGGGCAGATCTTCATCGACGAGACCGAGATCACCGGGCTCAAGGACAAGAAGCTGACGCAGCTGCGCCGGGACCGGATCGGCTTCATCTTCCAGGCGTTCAACCTGCTGCCGACGCTCAACGCGATCGAGAACATCACGCTGCCGATGGACATCGCGGGCCGTAAGCCCGACCGGGGCTGGCTGGACCGCGTGGTGCAGACCGTGGGCCTGAGCGACCGGCTGAGGCACCGTCCGAACCAGCTGTCCGGCGGTCAGCAGCAGCGCGTCGCGGTGGCCCGCGCCCTGGCCGCCCGCCCCGAGATCATCTTCGGTGACGAGCCGACCGGGAACCTGGACTCCCGGGCCGGTGCCGAGGTGCTGGGCTTCCTCAAGCGGTCCGTGGACGAGCTGGGGCAGACGATCGTGATGGTCACTCACGACCCGGTCGCCGCCTCCTACGCCGACCGGGTGCTGTACCTGGCCGACGGCCGGATCGTGGACGAGATGCACCACCCCACCGCGGAGCTGGTCCTAGAGCGCATGAAGAGCTTCGACGCGCGCGGACGGGTGTCATGACCGTCCTCAAGACCTCTCTGCGCAACTTCGTCGCCCACAAGGGGCGGATGGCGCTGTCCGCGATCGCCGTCCTGCTGTCCGTGGCGTTCGTCTGCGGCACGCTCGTCTTCACCGACACCACCAACGCCACGTTCGACAAGCTCTTCGCGAGCACCGCGTCCGACGTCACGGTCAGCCCGAAGGGCGCCAGCGACCAGGACACCCGGCAGGGCCGCATCCGTACCCTGCCCGGGGCGGACCTGGCGAAGCTGAAGCAGGTCGACGGCGTCAAGTCGGTGATCGGCGACGTCACCAGCCAGTCGGTCACCGTCACCGACGCGAGGGGCAAGAGCATCGGCCCGAGTTCCGGCGCCCCGACCATCGGCACCAACTGGGACACCACCGAGCACCGTTCGGTGAAGATCACCTCCGGACACGCGCCGCGCGGCCCCACCGAGGTGATGGTCGACGCCGACACCGCCGAGAACAAGAAGCTGAAGCTCGGCGACAGCCTGCGGACCATCGCCATCCCCGGCGAGTTCCACGCGAAGATCGTCGGCATCGCCACGTTCCAGGTGACCAACCCCGGCGCCACCATCGTCTACCTGGACACCGCCACCGCGCAGCGCAAGCTGCTGGGCGCGCCCGGCGCGTACTCCAGCTACGCGATCACCGCCCAGCCCGGCGTCAGCAACGACCAGCTCAAGAAGGCCGTCGTCGCGGACCTGGGCGCCGGTCACAAGGTGCAGACGAAGGCCGAGGCCAGCAAGGAGGCCGAGAGCGACATCGGCTCGTTCCTGGACGTCATGAAGTACGCGATGCTCGGCTTCGCCGGGATCGCCGTCCTGGTCGGCATCTTCCTCATCGTCAACACCTTCTCCATGCTGGTCGCCCAGCGCACCCGCGAGATCGGCCTGATGCGCGCCATCGGGTCGAGCCGCAAGCAGATCAACCGGTCGGTGCTGATCGAGGCGCTGCTGCTCGGCGTCGTCGGCTCGATCCTCGGCGTCCTCGGCGGCGTCGGGCTCGCGATCGGCCTGATCAAGATCATGGGCAGCGCGGGGCTGCACCTGAGCACCGACCAGCTGACGGTGAAGCCCACCACGCCCATCATCGGTCTCACCATCGGCATCGTCGTCACCGTCATCGCCGCGTACATCCCCGCCCGCCGGGCCGGGAAGATCTCCCCGATGGCGGCCCTGCGCGACGCGGGCACCCCGGCCGACATCCGGGCCGGATGGATCCGGGGCGCGATCGGCACCCTGCTCACCGCGGGCGGCGCGGCGGCCCTGGTCGTCGCGGGCACCGCGGACAAGGCGGTCGACGGCTCGCTGTTCCTGGGTCTCGGCGTGGTGCTGACCCTCATCGGCTTCATCGTCATCGGCCCGCTGCTGGCCGGTCTGGTGGTCCGGGCCCTGGCCACCGTCGTCCTGCGGATCTTCGGCCCGGTCGGCCGACTGGCCGAGCGCAACGCGCTGCGCAACCCGCGGCGCACCGGCGCCACCGGCGCGGCCCTGATGATCGGCCTCGCGCTGGTCGCCTGTCTGTCGGTGGTGGGCTCCTCGATGGTCGCCTCGGCCACCGATGAGCTGGACAAGTCGGTGGGCGCGGACTTCATCGTCCAGTCCATGACGGGCCAGCCGATCACCAAGGGGATCGAGCAGGCGGTGCACGGAGCGGCGGGCCTCAAGCACATCAGCGACGCCAAGCAGATCGCGGACGCCAAGATCACCCTGCCCGACGGCAAGGAGGTCACCAAGAACCTGACCGCCGCCGACCCGACGTACGCCGACGACGTGCGCACCCCGGTCGTCGCGGGCACCCTGGCCGACGCGTACGGCAAGAACGCCATCTCGGTGCCCGAGAGTTTCGCCAAGGACCACAAGGTGAAGCAGGGCGACACCCTGACCGTCGACTTCAAGGACGTCGAGCCCGCCAAGCCCGCCAAGCTCACCATCGCGGCGATCACCTCGGACGACGTCAGCCTCGACAAGGGCGCGCTGTACCTCAGCATCACCACCCTCGAGCGCTATGTCCCCGCCAAGCTGATCCCGGCGGACGCCATCATGCTGGCGCAGGCCAAGGAAGGCCAGGAGGACGCGGCGTACAAGTCCCTCAAGTCGACGCTCCAGCCCTACCCGTCGGTCCAGGTGAAGGACCAGACCGACTACAAGGAGGAGATCAAGGACCAGGTCGGCCAGCTGCTCAACCTGGTCTACGGGCTGCTGGCGCTCGCGATCATCGTCGCCATCCTGGGCGTGGTGAACACCCTCGCCCTGTCGGTCGTCGAACGGACCCGGGAGATCGGCCTGATGCGCGCCATCGGACTCTCCCGGCGCCAGATGCGCCGCATGATCCGGCTGGAGTCCGTCGTCATCGCCCTCTTCGGCGCGCTGCTGGGCCTGGGGCTCGGCATGGGCTGGGGAGCGACGGCGCAGAAGCTGCTCGCGCTGGAGGGTCTGAAGGTCCTGGAGATCCCCTGGTCGACCATCATCACGGTCTTCATCGGCTCGGCCGTGGTGGGCCTGATCGCGGCCCTGATCCCGGCGTTCCGGGCGGCGCGGATGAACATTCTGAACGCCATCGCCACCGACTGAGGGCGGGCCGGGGGGTTTCGGGACGGCTGCCCCTTCCTTGGGGGGAGGGGCAGCCTCTACGGGGGGAACGGGCCCGGCCCGGTGCGCGACGGGGGTGCGCACCGGGCCGGGCCCGTTCCGTTTATGCGGCTGTGAGTGTGCCCCTGGCTCGAAGACGCGGCACCACGTGGTTCCGGATGGCCGCCGCGAGCCGGACGTCGCTCTCGCCACCCGCTATCCAGCGCATATGCGCCAGTTCGGCCGCCGGGTGGGGTGTCTCGTCGATCCGCGCCTCGAACACGGTCAGCCGCATCGGCACCTTCTCCAGGACGGCCACCCCCTCGACCTCGGCCAGCAGCCGGGGCTCCAGCGGGACCACGCCCAGCTCCTCGTCCAGCTCCCGCGCGAGGGTCTCCAGCGGGCTCTCGCCCGGGTCCGGCTTGCCGCCGGGCAGGTAGAAGACCTCGGGCGCCGCCTTCTTGCTCACCACCAGCAGCCGTCCCCGCTGCACGATCGCGGCCGCCACCACCTCCATGGACCCTTCCGCCATGGACCCTTCGTCCTCGTATCTCATGCGGGCGATTCTGGCAGCGTTGACTTGGAGTGCGCTCCAACTCCTAGCGTGATCGTCACGACCACGAAGGAGGCATCTTATGTCCGATCTGCCCACCCGTCACCTGGGACAACTCACCGTCGCCGCACAGGGCCTGGGGCTCATGGGGATGAGCCACGGCTACGGCGAGTCGGACGACGCGCAGTCGATCGCCACCATCCACCGCGCCCTCGACCTCGGCGTTACCCTGCTGGACACCTCCGACTTCTACGGCTTCGGCCACAACGAGGAACTGCTCGGCCGGGCCCTGGCCGGGCCGCGCCGTGAGCAGGCGGCCGTGGCCACCAAGTTCGGCTTCGCCAACCGGCTGGGCGAGCCCACCGCGATCCGCGGCGACGCCGCGTACGTCCGCCAGGCCTGCGACGCGTCGCTGCGCCGCCTCGGCCTCGACCACATCGACCTCTACTACCAGCACCGCGTCGATCCCGAGGTCCCGATCGAGGAGACCGTCGGCGCGATGGCCGAGCTGGTCCAGGCGGGCAAGGTGCGCCACCTCGGCCTGTCCGAGGCGAGCGCGGCCACGATCCGCCGCGCCCACGCGGTGCACCCCATCGCGGCGCTGCAGAGCGAATGGTCGCTGTGGACCCGGGACCTGGAGCGGGAGACCGCCCCGGTCTGCCGCGAACTCGGCATCGGCCTCGTCCCGTTCTCTCCGCTCGGCCGCGGCTTCCTGACCGGCCGCTACACCTCGGTCGAGGGCCTGCCGGAGACCGATGTGCGCCGCACCCAGCCGCGGTTCGCCGACGGCAACCTCGAACAGAACCTGGCCATCGTCGACAAGCTGAACGAACTGGCCGCCGAGAAGGGCGTCACCGCCGGTCAGCTCGCCCTCGCCTGGGTGCAGCACCGGGGCGACGACGTGGTGCCGATCCCGGGCACCCGCCGCGAGAAGTACCTGGAGGAGAACCTCGCCGCGGTCGCCATCGAGCTGTCGGCGGAAGAGCTGGCCGCGATCGACGCCGCGGCTCCGGCGGACCAGGTGGCCGGGACCCGCTACGACGAGAAGAGCCTCGCCTTCGTCAACCGCTGACCGTCATCAGCTCGGTGATCACCGCGCTCAGCGCACCCTGCGCAGCGCGGTGACCAGCCGTTCCCGGTCCTCCTCCGTGCCGAGGTCGCCGAGGTACGGGGCAGGATCACCCCGACCGCCCGCCTTCGGGCTCGGCTCAGCGGGTCGTACGCAGCCCCCCGGCGATGCCGCGGCGGATCCAGTCCGCGTACGGCCCAGCCGGTACGTCGCCGATGTGCGCGGCGGCGCGTACGTAGTGCTCGCGCGCCGTGTCCATGGCGCCGAGCTGTGCGTACGCCCTGCCCATGTTGACGTGCAGCGAGGCGTAGAAGCCGCGGACCCGGTCGTCGCCGACCGCGTCCGCGCGGTCCAGGCTCTCCTGGTTCCAGCGAAGCGTCTCCTCGGGGGTGGGCTGGTGCCGGGCCAGGTAGTGCGCGGCCACACACTTTTCGTAGTCATCCGTGGCGGCGTCCCACGCCTCCCGGAAGCGGGCGCGGGCGTCGCCGTCCCGGCCCTCGGCCTCGGCGGCCATACCCTGCGCGCACAGCCGGACGACGGGGTTGTCGGGGTCCATCACGGTCTCCTTCACGATGTCCGCACGGGCATGACGAGCGTCGTGAAACTGCCCTGATCGGCAGACCGAACGACGACGGGCTCGCCGCCCGAGGCGACTTCCAGCAGCACATCGGGCCCGACGCCCGCCTCCAGCGCGGCCAGCAGAACGGCCGGGTCGAAGGCGATGCCGAGCGGCGGCCCGGTGCAGAGGGCGGGCAGCGTGCGGCCGCCCTCGACCGTCAGCTCGCCGTCGCCGGTCCGCAGCACGACCGGTCCGTCGCCGCCTCGCCCCGCCACAGCCGCGCACAGCGCCGTCCGGTCGGCGATGACCCGGTGCCGGGCGGCGGCGAGGCCGTCCAGCACCATGCGGTACGCGGGGAACACCTCGTCCGCGACGGGCAGCACCCGCTCCTCGCCCCCGCCCCGTACGCGCACCTCGGCCCCCGCCACCTCGATCGCGACCTCCGCCAGCCCGCGCGCCCAGCCCGCGACCTCCCGCAGCTCCTCGATGCCGACCGGCAGCCCGCACGGTTCGCCCTCGATCGCGAGCGGCCGCAGGGCCCGTACGGACAGCCGATAGCGGTCGGTGGCCACGAGCCGAAGCTCCTCCTCGGTCAGTTCGAGCAGCACCCGGCCCAGTACCGGGAACTCCTCCCGTACCGCGCCCTCCGCGACCGCCGAGCCCACCTGCCGCACCGCGCCCGCCAGCTCCGCGCCGCCGACCCGGACCTGCCCGCGCCGCACCCCGCCCGGCAGCTCGCGCAGCACGTCCTCGATCCCCTCCCGGGCGGCTGCCGCCGACTCCGTACTCCGCCGCAGATGGTCCCGCAGCACCTGCCGGGCCTCCTCGGGCGGCCCGTCCAGCACGGTCGTCGCCTCGACCAGCGGCAGCCCGGCCTCCCGCAGCCGCCGCAGCAGGGTGGCGCGGGGCGCCTGCTCCGGGGCGTAGTACCGGTACCCGGTGGCCGCGTCCACCCGGGCGGGCCGCAGCACCGCGCAGTCGTCGTAGAACCGCAGCGCGCTCGGCGCCAGCCCTACCCGGCGGGAGAAGGTGCCGATGCCCATCAGGGGCTCGTCGTCGTCCATGGCCGTCATGCTGGGCCTTCAAGCGGCTCGAAGGTCAATCGACGCGGACCGATGAGTTCCGCACTGCCTTCCGGTCATAACGGCAGAACCCATCACTACCAGGGAGGCCACCATGACCGATACCGACGCGAAGGGCACCCGGCTCACCGAGATCGGCCGGGTCGCCGTCACCGTCGCCGACCAGGACCGGGCGCTCGACTTCTACGTCAACACCCTCGGCTTCGAGAAGCGTGCCGACATCCCCTACGGCGACACGTACCGCTGGATCGAGGTGGGCCCCCAGGGCGCCCCGACCGGCATCGCGCTCGTCCTCCCGCGCGAGGGCCAGCAGGCGTCGGCCTACGCGACCGGCCTGATCCTCACCTCCGAGGACATCGACGCCGACCACGCCACCCTGCGCTCGCGCGGCGTCGACACCGACCCGGAGGTGCAGCGCTGGGGCGCCCCGATACCGCCGATGTTCAGCTTCCGCGACGCGGACGGCAACACGCTGATGGTCGTGGAGAACGGCTGAGCAGCCCGTCCCGCCGTGAGCCGGTCCGCTCAGGGGGCGGACCGGCTCGCGATCACAAATAGAGGCCCGGGCCTTGGCCAGTCGCGGGTTTCACGCGGCATTGTCCAGACCGACGAGCACCTTCGCGATACGCCACTCGCTTTCGGCGTGCCGCAGCGTGAACGTGTAGAAGCCGGTCGCGATCACGGTCGGGCTCCCGCCCGCGTTCGACGTCAGCATCAGGTAGGCCCACACCACTGCCGTGTCGGCCTCCGCACGGTGGAAGACCATGTTGACCAGGTTGTGCCTTCGCTGCTCGGTTTGCGCTTCCGTTGCCTCTCGCACCAAGCCGAGAATCGCCGCGCGTCCGATGAACGGGCCCTGCTCGACCTCATCGGCGATCGAGGCCGTCCAGGTGGCGTCCTCGGTCAGGGTGCCCTCCAACGCCACCAGATCTCCGTGATCCAGGGCGAAGGCGTGGCGCGCCAGCGTCCGCTGGACGGCGAACTGCTCTGCGGGGTCGAGGTTCACCTCCCCCGCCGGCGTTGTGTTGAGGTGGCTGCTTCCCCAGCCGAAAGCCGCAGTCGTCGTCATGTCGAACCTCGTTCGTGCTCGGTTGGTGAAAGATCGGGGCGCGCACTGCGACAGCGGCCACCCGGCGTGAGCTGAGGGCGGAGCGCGTGGCGTGAGCGGTGCGACCGTGTCGGCGATCTCCTGCGGCGAACCGAGCCGACCGCACGGGTCCGCTCGGTTCGCCGCGGCGGGAATCGCGGCCGCTTGGGCGCCACACGCGCCCCAAGCTCTCCGCGTCGGCGTCTCGATGGCCAGCGGTACCCCGAGGACGAGCGCCGGACGCGTTGGTGAAACGGCTCGTTCCTAGGCGACCGTGAGTACGATCTTGCCCTGGATGTGCCCTCGGGCGGCGCGTTCGTGCGCTGCGCGGGCGTCCGCGAGCGTAAACGTGCTGTCGATCGCGACGCGCAGCGTGCCCGCGTCGAGCAGGCGTCCCAGCTCGGCGAGCTGCGCGCCGTTCGAGCGAACCTGGGCGGCCGTGACCGTGACACCCAGCTCCGCGTTCTCCTCGTCGTCGAACTCGCCGAAGTACACCGGGTAGAGGGACCCGCCGCGCTTGATGGTGCGCAGGAAGCGCCTGCTGTTGGGGCCCCCGACGGTGTCCAGGACGAGATCGACGTCACGGGCGACTTCCTCGGGCCGTTCCTTGGTGTAGTCGATGAACTCGTCGGCGCCGAGCTCGCGCAGGAACGTCTCGTGGGTGCCGGAGGCCACGGCGATGACGCGGGCTCCCTTCCACTTGGCCAGCTGGAGAGCGAGGTGCCCCACGCCACCGGCAGCGCCGTTGATGAGCACCGTGGTCTCGCTGTCGAGTGCCATCGGGCGGTGCTGGGCCTCTTGGAACGGCGAGGGGTGGTCGTGCCCGAGTTCGATCAAGAACTGCCACGCCGTCAACCCCGACATGGGCAGGCCGGCGGCGTGCACGTGGTCGATGGCAGCCGGCTTGCGGGCGAGGTCGGTCGCCGGCGCGGTGACGTACTCGGCGTACGCACTGCCTTGGAGGGTGGTGGGGAAGCGCAGAAGTCCGGCCACCTCGTCTCCGGCCGCGAAGCCGGTGACGTCGGCGGCGACGGCTTCCACGACGCCTGAGACGTCGGTCCCCGGAATCAGGGGGAGATGGAACGGGGGCTTGAGCTCGGGAGGTACGTCGGGCATTCCCTCGCGTGCGTACCAGTCGGGAGGGTTGAGGCCGACCGCGTGCACGCGGATGAGCACCTCACCCGGTCCCGGTTCGGGAACCGGCGCCTCCTCGAAACGCAGCACCTCGGGGCCGCCGAACTCGTGCAGCCGGATCGCCCTCATGGTTTGTGTCGGCATCATTTTCTCCTGCCCGCGCTGCGGGATACGCTTATTCGGACCAGTGATCCATATATCCGGACCACTGATCCGAATATATGGACCAGTGGTCCGGATAGTCAAGGGGGGCCAGATGCGGGCCGACGCCAGGAAGAACCACGACCACCTACTCGCAGTCGCGGGTGCCGCCATCACCGAGCAAGGCGTCGACGTGGCGCTGCGCGACATCGCACGCAGGGCCGGCGTAGGGCTCGCGACGCTGCTCCGTCACTTCCCGACGCGCGAGGCACTGCTCGAGGCCTTGCTCCACACGAGCTTCGACGGGCTGACGGCAAGGGCGGACGAGCTCGAAACGTCGAGCTCACCCGAAGATGCTCTCGTTTCGTGGCTACGCGACTGCGTCGCGTGGACAACCGAGTACCGGGGCGTGACCGTGCTGATGGCAGCCGCCATCGACGACACCGAATCCGCACTCCACGCTTCGTGCGTCACCCTGCGCGCAGCCGGCACGCGACTCCTCGCCCGTGCCCAGGCCGCGGGCATGGCGCGGACCGACATTGATGGCACCGATTTTTTCGCACTGATCGCGGCGCTCGCGTGGCTCGGCGATCAACCCTCGCTCGCGCCGCGCGCCGATCACCTCTTCGAGATTGTCGCGAGCGCGATTCTGACGAGCGCGGGGAGCAGCGGCGCCGAGGGGGAACGCCGCCCTCGGACCCGTAGCTGAAATGGCCGCACGCTGACCAGCGGACTCGGCCGCGCGCTCGGCGGGGTGGGGTTCGTCGCCGAGTCGCGGCATCGTCCTGGGCGCTGGCGATGGACCACATGGACGGCATCGCCTCCACCCGCACCCGCAGGGCGGTGCGGAACCTGCGCCGCGACCTCGCCCCCTACCGCGCCCGCGCTAGCGGGTGGTGAGGTGGTCGAGGGCGCCTGCCTTGGCGGCGCGTATGAAGGTGTGGAAGGTGGCGGGGGTGGTGGCGAGGATGGTGTCGGGTGCGTCGCTCTCGCGGAGGTGGAGGGCGCCGTCGCGGTCGGTGCGTACGTAGACGCAGTTGCCCGCGTTCGGGCTGTGGGAGGACTTACGCCAGTTGTGGATGTCGGGCATATCGATTCCTTGGTCAGAGGTCCTGTGTGATCCGGCGGATTGCGTCGCGGGACTCCACCGGATCGAGGGCCGACGCCTCCATGCGGTCCACGACGTCCCGGTACCGGGCCAGTTGAGGTTGAGTATCCAGGAATTCGGAGCCGTGGTCTGAGTCGAGCTGAACGGTATCCAGGTGTGGCACCTCTCCGCCGACGTAGATGATGCCCTGACCCGAGATGGGAAAGATCCCGGTGCCGAACGGAATCACCTTCAGGGTGATGTTTTCCCGCTCGCTCATCTTGATCAGGTAGTCAAGCTGAGCGCGGGCCACCGCTGGGCCGCCGAAGCCCATGCGCAGCGCGGCCTCGTGGACCACTGCCGTCAGCGGCGTCGGCTGCTCCCCGTACAACACCGCCTGGCGTTTGATGCGGCAGGAGACGCGGTGTTCCACCTCGTGCAGGGCCAGCGAGGGCAGGGCGTCGCTCATCAGTGCGCGGGCATGTTCCGTGGTCTGGAGGACTCCGGGCATGTGGAAGACGGAGACGATTCGCAGGTGCGTCGCGTGGTGCTCCAGCTCGGCGAGTTCGAGCATGCTCGCGGGCAGGATGTCGCGGTACTCGTCCCACCAGCCCCGGGTCCACCCGCCCGTCATGCCCGCGAGCGCTTCGATCAGCGCCGCGTCCGTGCAGTCGTAGGCGCGAGCCATCGCCCGTACCCGGTCCGCGCTGACCGCGTAGGCGCCGGACTCGATGCTGCTGACGCGTGACTGCGACGAGCCGAGAAGCGCGCCCGCCTGTGTGGCGTTGAGGTCGGCCCGTTCGCGTAGCCGACGTAGCTCGGCACCGAGTCGTCGTTGCCGGATGGTCGGCGGAAGCTTGGTCCGGGCCATCGCGCTTTCCCTCTCGCTTGCATGGCTGTGCCGTCACCCAGACGAGGGGTGTTATGACGTATCCCATCGATTTCGTTGGCTGCATCATAGCTGCGCCCTATGGTGTAACTCATGCGCCACGTCAGGGCGTTGTTCTGCTCAACTCCTCCTCGTGACAGGAGACATCGATGGCCACGGTGTCCCCACAGAATTCCACCCCCGAGCCGTTCGATTTCGACCAAGAGGTGCGCTCGCTCGTCCTCGACACGACACCGCACCCCGACTCTTCGCCGTCGTCCAGGAATTCGCCCTGGAGAACCGCTGGCGGGATGCCGAGGTCGCGGCGTGGGGGACGGCGTACGAGGACGGGCGGGTGGACGTGCTCAGCGTCGACGGGCGGCGGAGGTTCAGCCTGCCCACGCCTGACCGGGCGATCCGGCACTTCGCGCTGCTGGGAGGCGTAACGGTACGGTTGGTGTGGCTCACGCCGTCTCGCGCCGCCACCTTCGATCCGGCCGAGGCGGCCTGACCGCTAGGGTTTTTCTGGTGGCTCTTGGACGGCGTCCCGGAGTCAGATGACGATCGGTGCAACTGTCAGAACGGTCACCTTGATCCCCCGTCGCCGCGGATAGGCCCAGCTCGCGTCGCCGAATCTGTAAGCCCGTCCAGCACACGTGCACCGCCCCTTTTGCCTGACTGCGCTGGGTGGTTGCGGTGGCATGAGTGGGCAGCGGCGGTGTTCGGTTCACGCGGGCTGGTTCCTTGACGAGCTGTGGGGCGTGGGTGGGCCGGGTGAAGTCACGCCACTCGTATCAGCAGGGCGACTCCTGGAACACTGCGCGGAATTTGACGAGCTATCCGCAAAAAAGCGGATGACAGGTGGAGGGCGGCTTGGCATCCTTCCTTTGCTTCGATCACTTCTGATGCGGAAGGGCTTACATGTCTAAGATGAGGAACCGTATCGCCACCCTGCTGGCTGCGACAGCCGTGATGGTCGGCGTCTCGCTCAGCTCCGGGGCGGGCACCGCCAGCGCGGCGATCTCCAAGCTCACCTTCAAGGTGAACGAATACGACGGCGGCAAGTCGGCGATCATCTACCTCTACGCCGACGGCAAGTACGCCGGATACGTGAACTGGAACGCGGACCCGGACAGCTTCGGCACCCCTGGGGACGCGCTGCGGGCACATGACGACACGGCCGACGGGTACGGTGTCAAAGGGCGCACCTATTACTACGACTGGTCGGGCGTCCCAGAGTACGAGCGCACGGCTTCGACATACGGACACTCCTCTCCTTACACGACCCCGTGGAAGACCGGGAACCTCCCCGAAAAGAGCGCCATAGGGTTGGAGGCATGTGTAGGGACCAGCTCGAAGGACATATGCATCTTCCAGGACAACCTGATCCGGGCGTAAGTGCGGTCGTCTGAGATTGTGGCGGCAGGGAGCAGTGGTTCCCCGCCGCCTGCCCTCACACAAGAAACGGCGGTGCCGGACAGCCCTCCGTGCCGCCAACAGCGCGTAAATGAAGGTCGACGACCACCGGACCCTGCTGTGGCGGACCGAGGAGGACCGTGCGCAGGATCTCGTGCGCACCCCGCTCGCTCTCCACTGCTGCGGGAGTCGATGAGCTGGTGGAAGAACTCCGCCTCGAAGTGGCTCCGGGACACCACCCAAGAGCCACCAGAAGAGCGCTAGTCGCGGGGGAGCAGGGTGCCCAGGGGGCCGAGGTCGAGGTTGAGGTCTTCCAGGGTCAGGCCGTGCTGGTCGCACAGCTCCGTCATCCGCTCGTCCAGGTGCATCAGCGTCGTGCCGATGCTGTCGATCTGGTCCTCGGTGAGACCGCCCGCGTCGATGCGGCGCAGGGCCTGGCGTTCCATCAGCTGGCGGAGGAGTTCGACCACCGTCAGGACGAGGGCGACCAGGTCGCGGCCCATCGCCTCGGGGTCGAGGTCGACGCGGGACGCGGTCACAGCGGGCCGCCGTCGGTCCAGGGGGCGGGGACGCGTTCGTTGACGGAGGAGAGCAGGGCGTGCAGGGACAGCCGGATGAGGGGGACTTCGGCGATGGCGATGACCAGGTCGCCGCTGACGACGACCCCGGTGGCGAGCACCCGGTCGAGGAGGTCGACGAGCGGCACGCCGATCGGGCCGTGGGCCTCGGCGGGGGCGGTGCCCCAGGCGGCGGTGGTCATCGGGCGGCCCCGGTGTCGGTGAAGGAGTACGGGGCCCAGGGGCCCGACAGCTCGATCTCGATCGCGGGTTCATCGCCGCGCAACGAGGCCAGGGCGGCGCGGAGTTCGCGGGCCCGGGTGGTGTCGAGGAGGTAGGCCGCGTTCAGGATGTGGGTGCGGTGGGGGCCCGTGACCTCGGGGCCGTGGGGGCGCAGGCGGCGGGTTGCTACGGCGAGGCCGCGTACGACCGTGTCCACGCGCTCGGCGGCCTGGAGGGCGGCGTTCTGGCGCTGTTCGCGGCCCTGGTGGCGGGTGCGGACTCGGTCGAGGTAGGCACGGCCGGTGTCCGCCTTGGCCGTTTCCCGGACGGGCGGAGGCGTCGCCGGGGCATACACCTTTACGCCCCATTCGGCGCGGCCCGCGAGCCGGTCGAGGGCGGCGAGGAAGGCCGTCTCCTGCTCGCGCAGCGCCTCGCGGACCCGTTCGTCGCCCCGGTAGAGGGTGGCGAGGGGGAGGGGGACGGTCGCGGTGACGGCCGAGACCGCCGTGATCACCTCGTGGTGGGCGCGGGCGCAGCGCTCCAGTTCGGCGCGGTCGGACAGGCGTCGGCGCAGGGCCTCTTCGGAGAAGTCCGCCTCGGGTACGTCCTGGACCACGGCGGTGAGCGGGCCTGCGGGCAGCGTACGGACGGGGCTGCCCGGGTCGAGTCCGGGCAGCTCCGTCGGCGTGGGGCCGTCGTGGGGTCGGCAGACGGCGTACGCGTAGGTCAGGGTGGCGGTCATGCGCCGTCGCCTCCCGCCGGGGCGGCCGCCGTCAGCTCGCCGGACTCGAAGGCGTCCAGCCGCTCCCGCAGCCGCGCGTTCTCCTCCGCGAGGGCGTCCCGCCTCGCGCGCGAGGACAGCGCGGGGTCGGTCTCCCACCAGTCGATCCCGGCCTTCCGCGCGGTGTCCACGGACGCGACGAACAGCCGCAGCCGGATGGTGAGCAGTTCGATGTCCAGGAGGTCGATCTTGATGTCCCCGGCGATGACGATGCCCTTGTCGAGGACACGTTCCAGGATCTCGGCGAGGTCGGACGTCGGCGGGCCGGTGGTCGGGGGCGGGGTGCACAGCAGGTCACGGTCGGTGTGGTGGTCAGCCACGGCGCGTCGTCCCTTGTTCCAGGAGGTCGAGGAGCCGGTCCTCTTCGCGGTCGAATGCGTCGGGGCCGATGGCGCCGGACTCCAGGGCCTCGTTCAGGGCGGCGAGCCGGGCCCGGACCACGGACGGGTGGCACAGCTCCCGTTCCGCGGCGTCCCGCAGGCACTCCGCGACCCACACCACGCCCCGCACCGGCGCCAGCGGGAGGAGCGCGATCTCGCTTAGCACGCCCATGCGGGCTCCACGAAGCTGTAGCAGGGCAGCGGCCCGGTCAGCCGCAGTTCGACATGGCCGCCGTGTTCGGTGGCGAGGCGGTCGACGGTGCTGCGGAAGCGGCCCGTCTCGGCGCGGGCGAGGAGGAAGGACGCGTTGAGGACGCAGCCCTCCACCTCCGGCCCGGCGACCCGCTCGTCCGCCACCTCCGACAGCTCGGCCAGTACGGCGGCGGCGGTGGCTGTGGCCCGGCGGGTCAGCCCCCGGGCCACGGCCTCGCCGAGCCGCAGGCTGGCCTCGTAGCCCGGATTGCGGCGGGCTTCGGCGCGCAGCCGGGCGACCTCGGGGTCCTCGTGCACCAGCGACCGCAGATCGCCCTGGGCGGGGACCGCCTTGAGGTTCATCTCGACCCGGCCGTCGACCCGGTGGAGGGCGGCGAGGCAGTCGCCGTGCGAGGACTCCAGCTGGCGCCGCACCATCTCCTCGTCGGGCGCGACCATCCCGAAGCGCATGGGCAGCACCGGCCCGTCCGCCGCGAGCGCCAGCGCCAGCTCCTGGTGGGCGAGGAGGTCGCGCCGCTTGGCGCGCAGCCCGGCCGGGGCGTCGCTGACGACGGCGGCCAGCTCACCGGCGCGCAGCGTGCGCAGCGGGGCGGGGTGTTCGCCGACGCCGGTGCGGCCGGGCGGGAGGACGCGGCGGGCGTGGACGACGCCGTAGACGTACACGCTGCGGGGCGCGGCGGGCGCGGCGCTCTCGGCCATGGGTCAGTCCTCCTCGGAGCGGCGGCGGGTGCGGGCGGGCGCGGCGCTGCCGGTGCGGCGGCGCGGACGGGGCTCCTCGTCCGATTCGGACTCGTCGTCGGCTCCGACCGCCCGCTTGACCTTCTCCTCCACGGCGCCGACCGCCTTCTTGGCCTTCCGCTTGCCGAGGCCCTGGGCCACCGCCCCCGCACCGCCCCCGCCGCCGAACAGCTCGGGGACGGTGCGGCTGGTGCGGTCGTGTTCGAGGTCGACGCGGTTGCAGGCCTCCGCGAAGCGCAGGTACGTGTCCACGCTCGCGACCACGATCCGGGCGTCGATCTTCAGGATCTCGATGCCGACCAGGGAGACCCTGACGAACACGTCGATCACCATGCCGCGGTCGAGGATCAGCTCCATGACGTCGTACAGGGTGCCCGCCCGCGGAACGCAGACGACTTCCTCGGTGTAGGTGGTGGGGGCCATGGTCGGACCGGGTCCTTTCAGCGGTGGGGCCTAGCAGTCGTCGGCCGCACCGCGCCGGTAGCGGCGGACCCTCCGGTACTCGCGCAGCTCGCCCCGCTCGTCGATGTCCACCTCGTAGGTGGCCAGCAGGCTCGTCGTATCGGGGATGCGGGAGACCTCCAGCACGTCCACGCTGACCCGCCAGCCGTCCTCGGTGCGCCGCACCGCGGACACCCCCTCGGTGGGGTGGGTGATCAGCGCGGCGAGCCGTTCGCAGGCGTGCCCGGCCGCCTGCTCGGGGCCGGGCTCGCGCTCCCGTTCCCGCGTCCTGCCGCGACTGGTCTCGGCGCCGGACGCGCGCCGCTCTCGCTCTGCCATGGGCATCAGTCTGTTCACAGCCCGTGGCGGTTCGCGCGCTGAGCTGGGCCAGATGCGGGCATGTCGGCGGACCGGAGGGGTGCGCCGGGGATCGTCCCGTATGACCGGACAAACCGCGCCCGGCGGAGGATGTCGGCGCGGGGCCGTACTCTGGAAGACCCCCGGCCCGTGCGACGTGTCGGGTGATTCGCGTTGTCCGCCTCCGGGATGGAATAGCCCTTTATGAGCCTCACCGGTCTGCTCGACGCCGTCGTACGGGACCCCGCGCTCGCCGAGGCGGTGCGCGGCGCCGCCGATGGAAACCGCCCTCATGTGGATCTGGTCGGCCCGCCCGCCGCCCGGCCCTTCGCCGTCGCCGCGCTGGCGCGCTCCGCCGGGCGGCCCGTGCTCGCGGTGACCGCCACCGGGCGGGAGGCCGAGGATCTGGCGGCCGCGCTGCGGTCGCTGCTGCCGCCGGACGGGGTGGTGGAGTATCCGTCGTGGGAGACGCTGCCGCACGAGCGGCTGTCCCCGCGGTCGGACACGGTGGGCCGCAGGCTCGCCGTGCTGCGCAGGCTCGCGCATCCGAGCGCGGACGATCCGGCCGCGGGGCCGGTGTCGGTCGTGGTGGCGCCGGTGCGCTCGGTGCTGCAGCCGCAGGTCAAGGGGCTCGGCGAGCTGGAGCCGGTGAGTCTGCGGGCCGGGCGGAGCGCCGATCTGGGGGAGGTCGTGGACGGGCTCGCGGCCGCCGCGTACTCCCGGGTGGAGCTGGTCGAGAAGCGCGGCGAGTTCGCCGTGCGCGGCGGCATCCTGGATGTCTTCCCGCCGACGGAGGAGCATCCGCTGCGGATCGAGTTCTGGGGCGACGACGTCGAGGAGATCCGTTACTTCAAGGTCGCGGACCAGCGGTCCCTGGAGGTCGCCGAGCACGGGCTGTGGGCCCCGCCCTGCCGGGAGCTGCTGCTGACCGACGACGTACGGGAGCGGGCCCGGGCCCTCGCGGAGGAGCACCCGGAGCTGGGCGAGCTGCTGGGCAAGATCGCCGAGGGTATCGCGGTCGAGGGCATGGAGTCCCTGGCCCCGGTGCTGGTCGACGACATGGAGCTGCTGCTGGACGTGATGCCCGCGGGCAGCATGGCGATGGTGTGCGACCCGGAGCGGGTGCGCACCCGGGCGGCGGACCTGGTGGCCACGTCGCAGGAGTTCCTGCAGGCGTCCTGGGCGGCCACGGCGGGCGGCGGGGAGGCCCCGATCGACGTGGGCGCGGCCTCGCTGTGGGGGCTGGTGGACGTCCGGGACCGGGCGCGCGAGCTGGGCATGATGTGGTGGTCGGTGAGCCCCTTCGCGGCCGACGCCGAGCGGGACGACGACACCCTGAAGCTCGGCATGCACGCCCCCGAGTCGTACCGCGGCGACACCGCCCGCGCGCTGGCCGACACCAAGGGCTGGCTCGCCGAGGGCTGGCGCGCGGTGTACGTCACCGAGGCCCACGGCCCGGCCTCGCGGACCGTCGAGGTGCTGAGCGGTGAGGGGATCGCGGCGCGGCTCGACGCGGATCTCGGCGAGATCAAGCCGTCCGTGGTGCACGTGGCGTGCGGTTCCATCGACTTCGGCTTCGTCGACCCCGGTCTGAAGCTGGCCGTCCTCACCGAGACTGACCTGTCCGGGCAGAAGGCGGCGGGCAAGGAGGGCGCGCGGATGCCCGCGCGCCGCCGTAAGACGATCGACCCGCTCACCCTGGAGGCGGGCGACTTCATCGTCCACGAGCAGCACGGCGTCGGCCGCTACATCGAGATGGTGCAGCGCACCGTGCAGGGCGCGACCCGCGAGTACCTGGTCGTCGAGTACGCCCCGGCCAAGCGCGGCCAGCCCGGCGACCGGCTCTACATCCCGACCGACCAGCTGGAGCAGATCACCAAGTACGTGGGCGGCGAGGCCCCCACGCTGCACCGGCTGGGCGGCGCCGACTGGACGAAGACCAAGGCGCGCGCGAAGAAGGCCGTCAAGGAGATCGCGGCCGATCTGATCAAGCTGTACTCGGCCCGGATGGCCGCCCCCGGCCACGCCTTCGGCGCCGATACGCCCTGGCAGCGCGAGCTGGAGGACGCGTTCCCGTACGCGGAGACGCCCGACCAGCTCACCACCATCGGCGAGGTCAAGGAGGACATGGAGAAGTCGGTCCCGATGGACCGGCTGATCTGCGGCGACGTCGGCTACGGCAAGACCGAGATCGCGGTGCGCGCCGCCTTCAAGGCGGTCCAGGACGGCAAGCAGGTCGCGGTCCTGGTGCCGACGACGCTCCTCGTCCAGCAGCACATGGGCACCTTCACCGAGCGGTACGGGCAGTTCCCGGTCGTGGTCAAGGCGCTGTCCCGGTTCCAGACGGACACCGAGGCGAAAGCCGTCCTGGAGGGGCTGCGGGAGGGTTCGGTGGACGTCGTCATCGGCACCCACCGGCTGTTCTCCTCCGAGACCAAGTTCAAGAACCTGGGCCTGGTCATCGTCGACGAGGAGCAGCGCTTCGGCGTCGAGCACAAGGAGCAGCTGAAGAAGCTCCGGGCCAACGTGGACGTGCTGACCATGTCCGCGACCCCCATCCCGCGCACCCTGGAGATGGCGGTCACCGGCATCCGCGAGATGTCCACGATCACCACCCCGCCGGAGGAGCGCCACCCGGTGCTGACCTTCGTCGGGCCGTACGAGCAGAAGCAGATCGGCGCGGCCATCCGCCGTGAGCTGCTGCGCGAGGGCCAGGTCTTCTACATCCACAACCGGGTCGAGTCCATCGACCGGGCCGCGGCCCGGCTCCGCGAGATCGTCCCCGAGGCGCGCATCGCCACCGCCCACGGCCAGATGTCGGAGGGCGCCCTGGAGCAGGTCGTGGTCGACTTCTGGGAGAAGAAGTTCGACGTCCTGGTCTCCACGACGATCGTCGAGTCCGGCATCGACATCTCCAACGCCAACACCCTCATCGTCGAGCGCGGCGACAACTTCGGCCTCTCCCAGCTGCACCAGCTGCGCGGCCGGGTCGGGCGAGGGCGCGAGCGCGGCTACGCGTACTTCCTCTACCCGCCGGAGAAGCCGCTCACCGAGACGGCCCACGAGCGGCTGGCCACCATCGCCCAGCACACCGAGATGGGCGCGGGCATGTACGTGGCGATGAAGGACCTGGAGATCCGCGGCGCGGGCAATCTGCTCGGCGGCGAACAGTCCGGCCACATCGCGGGCGTCGGCTTCGACCTGTACGTACGGATGGTCGGCGAGGCCGTCGCCGACTACCGGGCCACGCTGGAGGCGGACGGCGGCGAGGTGGAGGAAGCGCCGCTGGAGGTCAAGATCGAGCTTCCGGTCGACGCGCACGTCCCGCACGACTACGCGCCGGGCGAGCGGCTGCGGCTCCAGGCGTACCGCGCCATCGCCTCGGCCAACGGCGAGGACGACATCCGCGCCGTCCGCGAGGAGCTGACCGACCGCTACGGGCCGCTGCCCGAGCCGGTGGAAAACCTCCTCCTGGTCGCGGGCCTGCGGCTGCTGGCCCGCTCCTGCGGCGTCGCCGACATCACGCTCCAGGGCTCCAACATCCGCTTCGGTCCGGTGGAGCTGCGCGAGTCCCAGGAGCTGCGGCTGAAGCGGCTCTATCAGCGAGCGATCGTCAAGCCCGCCACCCAGCAGGTCCTGGTCCCCCGCCCCGCGACGGCCCGCATCGGCGGAAAGCCGCTGGTCGGGCGGGACCTGCTGGCGTGGACGGGGGAGTTTTTGACGACGATCCTGGGGTCGTGAGGGTCGCGCTCACCGGAGCGTGACGGGCGCGTTCCCGGGGAACCGGCTTGCTTGCGGCGCGACCGTGCATGGAAAATGCATGCATGGTGGCTCTGCAGATTCGGGATGTGCCGGACGAGGTCCGCGACATACTGGCCGACCGGGCGCGCCAGCTCGGCCAGTCGCTCCAGGGGTATCTCCTGGAACTGGTCAAGAGCGAGGCGGAACGGGCGGGCAACGTCGCGTTGCTGCAGCGGTTCGAGGACCGTGACGACGGTGCCGCGAGCACCATGGCGGACACCGTGCGCGAGCGGGACGTGGAGCGTGCCGCACGTGATGCCCAGCTCGGTCTCCCGGCGGACGGGCCGGGGGCGGCCACGTGATCATCGTGGATGCGAGCGTGCTCACCGAGGCGCTCACGGGGGACGGGGTCGCGGGGAAGGCGGCCCGCGCGCGTCTCGCCCAGGACCCGCACTGGGCCGCGCCCAGCCACCTCGTCGTCGAGACCTTCCACGCCGTACGCGGCCGGCTCCTCGGCGGGAAGATCAGCCAGGCCCGGGCCGAGGACGCCGTGGCGGCCCTGACCGGAGCGTCGATCGAGGCGATCGGCATCCAGCCGCTGCTCATACGGATGTGGGAACTGCGCGGCAACGTCTCCGGCTACGACGCCGCGTACATCGCCGCCGCCGAGGCGTACCGGGCGCCGCTGATCACCGGCGACGCCCGGCTGAGCCGCTGCACCGTGGCGCGCTGCGCGATCGAGGTCATCGGCTGAGAGGCCACCGGGCACGCGGTACGGATCACGGCGGGACCGGACCGCACTGGGACAGGGCCGGACGCCACGCGACACCCCCGTGATCGCGTGGCGTCCGTCCCCGGATCGGAAGAGGCCGGGGCGGCCGCGGCATGGTGGGTCCGGCGGGCGGGCCGGATCGCGGAGCCGTGCGGTGGAGGGGAATCCGCGGGTACGGCTCTGAGGGGAGGCGGGGTGGGTTCCGGAGCGGCCGCCGGGCTCAAGGAGACAGTAGGCGCGGGCGGCCGGGGCGGCGAGGAACGAAGTGCACAGTGACGACCCCGTTCGGTTGCCGTTCGAACGGTGACCCGGGAGCGGTCGGCTCAGAGGTCGCCCAACGCCCGCATCGCCAGCCACAGTTCATGCTTCGCGCTCGGCGCGCTCAGCAGCGACCGCCCGAGCGCGTCCTCGGCCCTGAGCAGCCGCTTCCGGGTCCCGGGCAGCGAGATCCCAAGGGCTGAGGCGGTCGCGGGCAGCCGGGCGTCGGCGCGCAGCCAGGCCCGTATCGTCTCGGGACCGGCCGTCAGCTTCGCCTGCTCCAGCGGCCGCAGCTGGGCCCGCGCCCAGACCGTTGCGGCGGGCGCGGACAGCAGCCCGTCGAGGGTGGCCGGGTGCCCGGCCGGGGCCGTGGCGCGGGGCGCCTGGTGCAGCCGCAGCGCGAGCCAGGCGGCCGACTGGGCGGCCAGGCTGTGGCTGACGTCCACCCCGAGCAGGTCGTCGAGATGGCGCATCCGCGCGGCCAGCGTATTGCGGTGGATCTTGAGGTGGCGGCTGGCCGCGCTGCCGAAGCTGAGCCACGAGCCGAGGGTGCCGAGCAGTTCCGCCGGGCCGGGGTCGGCGCGGCGGGTCGGCGCGTACTCCAGGCACGGCCCCAGCAACTCGCCCGCCCAGGCGTGCCCCTCCGGGCTCGCCAGCACCGTCACATCGCTGTGCCCGCCGAAACCGGCGGACCGCTGCGGGGCGTTACGGGCCACCGCCAGGGCGTGGAAGGCCTGCTCGTAGCCGACCGGGGTGTCCCGCAGCGCGATCTCCGCGCTCACCCCGACCCGGCACTCCGGCTCCTGCCGGATGATCAGCCGGTCCAGTGGCTCGCCGTCCGCCGCGACCCGCTCGCCCTGCGACGGGACCAGCGAGATGAGGTGGTTGGGCCGCACCGGACACGGCACGACCCACGCCCGGCCGCGCCCCACGTCATGGATCCGCTCCGCGATCTCGTGCCGCCGGTCGATCGGGCACTCGATCACATACACCCGTACCACGGCGGGCAGTGCCGGGCGCAGCGCGGCGGCGATGCGCTGCGCCGCGGGCAGGCTGCCGACCATGAGCAGATGCAGCACCGCCTCCCGGCTGTGCGCCTCGGCCGACTCGACGCGGCGCCGCGCCCGTTCGGCCTCGTCGGCCCGCCAGCACAGGCCGAGGGTGCTGGACGCGTCGGCGAGCAGCACCCCGCAGCGCGGCGCGGTGGGCGCGACGACCGCCAGATACGGCGCCGGGCCACGGAACTCCGCGGACCCCAGCGACACCAGGTGCACCGGGCGCGCCTCGCCCCCGCCGAGTACCCCGGACGCCGCGCCGCGGCGGTGCAGCGCGACGGCCGCCTCGGCGGCGAGCCGCCGCAGCGACGCGGGCGGCGGCGGGTTGTCCGCCGTGGCCAGCACGGAGCCGTCCGTTCCGACGAGCAGGGCGGGGCCCCCGGTGCGCCGGGTGAGCCACCCGAGCATGGCCCGTACCGCCCCGCGCCGGGCGGAGAGCCGGGCGAGGGCGAGTACGTCGTCGGCGCGTTCGGCTCGCGCGTCGGAGGGCGAAGGTGGCATGAACCGCACCTTAGTGCCGCCGGTCCGGCCCCGGAGAGGCCCCTTTCGGCGGCCGTTAGGGTCTGTGGCGTGACCGCCGTCCTCGCCGCCATGATCACCGCCGTCGTCGGTGTCCTCGGCACGCTCTTCGCGCCCCTGCTGCACCAGCGGTTGACGGCGCGTCAGCGCGCGGAGGAGGTCCGTACGGAGGACCGCCGCCGCCGTTTCGAGGAGCGCCGGGCCGCCTACACCGCCATGAACCGCGCCTCCCGGCAGTTCCACACCCTCCTCAAGGACGCGCTGCACCGCATCCGGGACGGCGTCTACACGGACGACGACCGCGACCGGCTGGAGGAGGCCCGGCGCGACTACCGGGACCGCTACGCCGAGGCGCAGATGATCGTCCCCGAACGGGTCCTCACCGCGTCCCGCGACCTGAACACGGTCCTCGCCGGTATCGACGCGATGGCCAAGCGCATCGACCGGGGGCTGCCGAGGGAGGGGGAGACCGCCGGGGCCGCCCTGCTCGAACTGAAGGACGCCGAACCCCGGCTGTCGGCGATGCGGCGCGTCATGCGCGAGGACCTGGGGCTCACGGACTGAGGACCCGCCGCCTGACGCGCGGCTTTACGTCCGGGGTAATCGACGGTTTCCCCGGGCCGCGCGAGGGTGGTGCCACACCGGCGGTCCCACGACAGCCGCCGCGCACCCGGGAGGAACCGTGCCCGCTTACGCCCTGGCCCACCTGCGAGACCGCGCCCCGCACCCGGACATCATCACGTACCTGGAGCGCATCCAGCCGACCCTCGACCCCTTCCACGGCCGGTTCGTCATCCACGGCGGCCGGACGGACGTCGTGGAGGGGGAGTGGCCGGGGAGCGTGGTCCTGATCGAGTTCCCGGACCTGGGGCAGGCCCGGGAGTGGTACGCGTCGCCCGCGTACCAGGACATCCTGCCGCTGCGGACGGACCACATCGACGGGAACGTGATCCTCGTGGAGGGCGTGGGCCCGGACTACGACCCGGCCGAGCGCGTCGCCAAGCTCCTCGCGGCGGACGCCCCCGGGTACGGAGCGGACCAAGCCGACGCGGCTCAGCGGCCCACCGCGTAACCCTGGGCGCCGCGCGGGTTGGCCCCGGCCAGCAGCAGCCCCGTCTCCGGGTCGCGCGCCACCGCGCACAGCCGCCCCTCCGACCACGGCCCGCCCACCACCACGTCGTGGCCGCGCCGCCGCAGTTCCGCCACCGCGGGCTCGCCGATGCGCGACTCCACGACCACCCGGCCCGCCGTCATCGCGCGGGGGTGGAAGGAGCCGGGGAAGCTCTCCTGGTGCCAGTTGGGGGCGTCGATCGCGCCCTGGAGGTCGAGCCCGGAGCGTACGGCCGCGCCGCGCAGCGCGACGCTCACGAAGAAGTGCAGGCTCCACTGGTCCTGCTGGTCGCCGCCCGGGGTGCCGAAGGCGAGGACCGGGGTGTCGCCGCGCAGCGCGAGCGACGGGGTGAGGGTGGTGCGCGGGCGGCGGCCTGGGGCCAGGGAGCCTGGCAGGCCGGGGTCCAGCCAGGCCATCTGGAGCCGGGTGCCGAGCGGGAAGCCGAGCGCGGGGATGACCGGGTTGGACTGCAGCCAGCCCCCGCTGGGGGTGGCGGCGACCATGTTGCCCCAGCGGTCGACGACATCGAGGTGGCAGGTGTCGCCCCGGGTGGCGCCATCGGCGCCGACGGCCGGTTCGCCCCCGACGGCCGGTTCGCCCCCGACCGTTGGCGCGCCGCCGACCGTCGGCTCCCCGCTTCCTGGCGCGGCGACCGGCCCGGTGGCCCCGGTCGCCGCGCGGGCGGCGGCGGCCAGCGCCTGCCTGCTCAGCCGGGGTTCGCGGCCGCCGGGGTGCCCCGGGCGCAGCTCGTACGAGGCGTGCTCGCCCACCAGCGCCCGCCGCGCGTCGTTGTACGGGCGGGAGAGCAGATCGGCGAGCGGTACATCCGCGTCGGCGTCCCCGTACCAGGCCTCCCGGTCGGCCATGGCCAGCTTGCTGCCCTCGATGAGGGTGTGCAGAGCGTCGGGCGTGCCCAGGTCGGCGGCGGTCAGCCCGTCCGGCAGCAGGGCGAGTTGCTGGAGGAAGACCGGCCCCTGGGTCCACGGCCCGGCCTTGCAGACCGTCCAGCCGTTCCAGGTGTACTGGACGGGGTCCTCGTACGTGGCCGCGAACCTGGCCAGGTCGTCGCCGGTGAGCGTGCCCGCGTGGCGTTCCCCGGAGGAGTCCATGGCGGGCCGGGCCGCGGCGGCGGCCAGTTCCTCGGCGATGAAGCCCTCGCGCCACACCCGGCGGGCCGCCTCGATCTGCGCCTCCCGCCCCGGACCGGCCGCCTCCGCCTCGGTGATGAGCCGCCGCCAGGTGGCGGCCAGCGCGGGGTTGGTGAGCAGCCGCCCGGCGGCGGGCGACCGGCCGCCCGGCAGATACAGCTCGGCGGAGGTCGTCCACTCCGTCTCGAACAGCTCCCGTACGGTCTCGACCGTCTCGCCGATCCGCTCGACCGCGGGATGGCCGTGTTCGGCGTACCCGATCGCGTACCGCAGCACCTCGGCGAGGTGCCGCGTCCCGTGGTCGCGCAGCAGCAGCATCCAGGCGTCGAAGGCGCCGGGGACCGCCGCGGCCAGCGGGCCGGTGCCGGGCACCAGGTCGAGGCCGAGGCCGGTGTAGTGGCCGATGGTGGCTCCGGCGGGCGCCGGGCCCTGCCCGCACAGCACGGTGGGCGGGGAGCCCGCCGGGGCGAGGATGACCGGCACCTCACCGGCGGGCCCGTTCAGGTGCGGCTCGACGACGTGCAGGACGAACCCGGCGGCGACGGCCGCGTCGAAGGCGTTGCCGCCGTCCTCCAGGACGGCCATGGCGGACTGCGAGGCCAGCCAGTGCGTGGACGACACCATGCCGTAGGTGCCCTGGAGGGTGGGCCGGGTGGTGAACATGCAGCTCCCTGAGGGTGGCGGCCGGGGTGCGGCCCAGCATCGCCCACGACCCGCGCACCGGTCCATGGTGCGATCAGGACGCCGTGCGGGCGTGTCCCCAGGACGTGTGCGGGGGCGTGATCCTCTCGACACGCGGTCGGCGGCGCGCCGTCAAGGGGCGTTTCGCCACAGGCAGAGCGGACTCGGCTGACGGGCGGGCGGGGCGCTTCTACGCTGAGGGGATGAGCAGCCACGAGCCGAAGCCAGCGCGCGTCATCCCCCTGCGGCCCGTCCCCGCCGACCGGGAACCCCTCTGGCGGGACGTCGTCGGGGACGTGCTGCGGCGGGAGCGGCTGGCGCAGCGGCGGACGCTCAAGGACGTGGCCGAGGCCGCGCGGATCTCGATGCCGTACCTCTCCGAGCTGGAGCGGGGCCGCAAGGAGGCTTCATCCGAAGTCCTCGCGGCCGCCGCTCGCGCCCTCGGTCTCGGGCTGGCCGATCTGCTCGCGCTGGCCCACCGCGACATCATCCGGCTGTCGGGGGCGCGGGCGGTCAGGACCGCCGCCACCGCCCCGCAGGCGCGGCTGACGTCACATCAGGGCGAGGCCCGTCTGCGGCTCGCTGCCTAGGGGGTGTCCGGCGGACCTTCCGTTCGAGGTCAGCTCCAGCGCTTCACGAAATCGATCGCCGCGGAGTCGACCTCCTCGGGGTGCGAGGCGCTCAGGAAGTGCTGCCCGCCCTCGATGATTTCCAGGCGCGCCTCGGGGGAGTGGGTGAACATCCCGATCTCCTCTTGGGCGTTCGCCACGGAATACACCTGGTCCGCGGTGCCGTGCAGCCACAGGACGGGGCAGCGGACCTCGTCGAGCCTGCCGTGGAGCCCGTCGCGGTCGCGCAGGTTCACCGTGCTGAGGCGCAGCCGGTGGCGCCCGGCGTCACCGGCGTAGTTGGCGCGGTAGGCGGCGATCCACAGCTCGCGCTCCTCGCCCGAGACGCCGCCCAGGGCCGCGTCGAACACGTCGTCCACGAACTGGTCCGGCACGACCCAGTCCTCGTCGACCGGCTCGGCGAAGGCGTCGACGACCGGCGTGTTGAACGCGACCCCGTCCCAGCACCCCAGGTCGCGGCTGCGCTGGCTCTCGTAGTCCATCGACGTGCCGAGCGCCATGACGCCCTTCACGACGTCCGGGGCGAGCAGCGCCATGCGGACCGCCACCCAGCCGCCTTGCGAGGTACCCAGCACGAAGGCCTCGCGGATCCCGAGGGCCTCCAGGACCTGCAGGTTCGCGATCGCGCTGTCCCAGAAGGTGAAGTGCGGGTAGGTGGCCCTCGTACGGCCGTGCCCGTAGGGCTCCAGGGCGAGCAGGTTGACCGCGGACCCGAGCGCCGGGTCGGCGAACTGCGGCCGGTACAGCTCGGCCGAGGTGGTGTACGAGTTGATGAGGACGAGCGTCGGGAGCGCGGGGTCGTACGGCTTGGCGAAGGTGTATCCGACGGTCGACCCGCCCAGGTGGGGTATCTCGACGGTCTGCTCAATCTTGCTCATCCATGACTCCTAAAGTCGCATGAGACGTTCAAATCAAGGCTGCAAGCGCAATTCAGGATGAGCGATGACCGGAAGTTCAAAGAAATTTGACTGGCCGTCCGGACACGGGGCGCCCCTCACCCGGACGGCCGGTCACGACATCAGGCGGCGCGGACCAGCCGCCTCGACAGCACCTCGTCGGCCAGCCCGTACGCCACCGCCTCCCGCGCCGTGAACACCTTGTCGCGGTCCATGTCCGCGCGCAGCGTCGCCACGTCGTGCGGGGTGTGCCGGGACAGCACCTCTTCGACCTGGGCGCGGATGCGCAGCATCTCCTTGGCCTGAAGGCTGAGGTCCGACACCGTGCCGCGCGTCCCGCCGGTCGCGGGCTGGCCGAGCAGCACCCGGGAGTGTTCGAGGACGAACCGCCGCCCGGGGTCGCCCCCGGCCAGCAGCACCGCCGCGGTCGAGGCCGCCTGGCCGACGCAGAACGTCGAGATCGGCGCGGTCACGAAGGTCATCGTGTCGTAGATCGCCATGAGCGAGGTGTACGAGCCGCCCGGTGAGTTGAGGTAGATCGCGATCTCCTGCTCCGGGCTGGACGACTCCAGGTGGAGCAGTTGCGCGATGACGACGTTGGCGACCCCGTCGTCGATCTCCGTGCCCAGGAAGATGATGCGCTCCGAGAGCAGCTTGCTGTAGATGTCGTACGCGCGCTCGCCCTGCGTGGTGCGTTCGACGACGGTCGGAATCGTGTACTGGCTCATGTCCTCAGATCCCCATCCGCCGTCGCGGGGCGCCCGGCCGCACATCGCTCAGCGACTCCACGATGTGGTCGACCATTCCGTATTCCTTGGCCTGTTCGGCCGTGAACCACCGGTCCCGGTCGCCGTCGCGGGAGATCGTCTCCTCGCTCTGGCCGGTGTGCTCGGCGGTGATGCGCTCGATGGCCCGCTTGGTGAACTCCAGGTTCTCGGCCTGGATCGCGATGTCGGCGGTCGTTCCGCCGATGCCCGCCGACGGCTGGTGCATCATGATCCGCGCGTTGGGCAGCGCGTACCGCTTGCCCGCCGTCCCGACCGTGAGCAGGAACTGCCCCATGCTCGCCGCGAAGCCCATGGCGAGGGTCGCGACGTCGTTGGGGATCAGCCGCATCGTGTCGTAGATCGCCAGCCCGGCCGTCACCGAGCCGCCCGGGCTGTTGATGTAGAGGCTGATGTCGGTCCGCGGGTCCTCCGCCGACAGCAGGAGCAGCTGGGCGCAGACCCGGTTCGCGGAGACCTCGTCGACCTGGGTGCCGAGGAAGACGATCCGCTGGGTGAGGAGCTGCGCGGCCAGGTGGTCGTCGAAGCGTGAGGGCGGCGTATCGCCCTCCTCGGCGCGCGGGCTGTGCGGGGAAAGGGGTGCTCGCATCGGGCCTCCCAGGGGTGACCGTGGTGACCCGCGGCGGACTTCGCCGCGGTCACTTCACTGTCGGCCCGTGGGCGCCGCCGGGGGAGGTTTCTCTGCCCGCGGCAGATCCGCCGTCAGCAGACGCCGCGGACGTACGCGTCGTCGTCCGGCGTGGAGACGTCCACGTCGCGGCGTACGACGGACAGCCGGTCGGCGAAACCGTCGCAGGCCTTCGCCATCCCCTTGTCCTCGTACTCGACGACGACCACCCGGTTGCGGAACGGCTTCGCGAACGCCTCGCACTCGTCGTAGCGGCCGCACTCTTCGACGACCGCGAAGTCCAGACCCGTCCGCGCGCGGCGCGGGGCGAGCGGCCCGGTGTTCTTCTGCGCGATCGCGAGCCCCAGGTCGTGGGCGCGCCGCGCGAGCAGGGAGACGTACGCCGTGGCCTGGTCGGCGGTCAGCAGGTCGGGCCAGCGGGTGAAGGTGTCGAGATTGTCGGGCTCGACGGCGTCGAACCCCTTGTCGGCACACTCCTCGAACCACGCCCCGACCTTCTCGGCCGCCTCCTCGCGCTTCGCCTCCGTGGTGATGTCGAGCACCGACTCCCCGTCCCACTCGGGGTCCTCCACGACCTCGCCCTCAGCGTCGTGCAGCAGCAGCCGGGACGGCCACTTCTCGTCCGGCTGGGTCTGGAAGGCGTTGACGTAACAGACGTTGTAGACGCCGGGCGCCGGTTCGTCCGCGCGGTCGCGGGCCACGATCTCGACGCCCTTGGGCGGTGGGTAGGCGCCCCCGATCTGGTAGTCCCAGTCGGCGCCCTTGGGCGGCAGCTTCACCTCGGGCGCTCCCTTGTCCGCGGAGGAACCGCACGCGGGCAGCGCCGCGATGGCCAGGGCGGTGAGGACCAACGCGACGGCGGACCGCGAGCGCGCGGCGGGGGAGCGGTGCATGGGAACGATTCTCTCAAGACCGATCAATGCCGAAACGCCGGGCCTTCACCCCGTGCCCGCCTCAACCCCCCTATGCCACCCGCGCCTTGCCACGGAAGACCTGCTTCGCATGCCAGTCGACGTTCTCCGCCGAGACCGGGGCACTGCCGCCCTGCGGCCCGGTCAGCGGCCGGTCCACCAGGTCGAGCACCTGCGTCCGGGCCGCCTCACCGCGGCCGGTGAACTCCCGGGAGACGATGACGCGCCGCCCGCCGTCCAGCCCCAGCACCCCTCGGTCGAACAGCTTGTGGTGCAGGGAGCACAGGCACAGCGCGTTGGAGAGGTCGTCCGCGCCCCGGAAGGCCCACCACCGCACGTGCGCGGCCTCCAACCCCACCGGCACCCGTCCCATCGCCCCGTCGAACCCGCAGAACGCGCACCGGTACTCGTACGCGATCAGCACCTCCCGCCGCAGCTCGGCCGCGCGCCGCCGGTCGCGCACCGTCACGGTCGCCCGCACCGCGCCGTCCGCCGACTCCAGGTCCAGCCCGACCGCGGTGGCGATGTCGGCGTGGAGCGAGGGCGGGAAGTGGGTCTCCAGGAGGACGTGCGCCAGCCGCCCCAGCAGCTCCGGCTCCGTGACCAGCGCGGACCGCAGCCCCGCCACCAGCCGCCCCTCCGCACCGCTCGCCCGCAACTGCCCCACCCCCGAACCGGGACTGGAGCCGCCGTCGGCCGTGCGGACGTCCCACACCCCGTCATTGGTCAGGTGGTGGAAGGGATATGAGGGCGAGGTGTCGTGGGGCGGTCCGTAGTCCCGCAGCAGCTCCTTCAGGTCCCGCTCGATGTCCGAGTAGCGGAGCGCCTGGTCGGGGCCCTGCTGGAACCGCCCCAGGGCGTACAGCATCAGCAGTGGCTTGTGCGGGGCGCGCACCCCGTTGTTCGCCCACTGCCGCAGATTGCCGACCCGTTCGATCCAGTCCATGCGCCGGACCGTAGTACGGACCGTAGAGTGCCCGGAACGGCGGCTCAGCGGCCCCAGATCTGGCGGTATGCCTGACGGTATCCCTCGGAGTCCCAGGACAGGGCGCCGCCGCTGTTGGCGGCGGTGGTGACGTGGACGGGGGTGACGTAGCCGCTGGCGGGCCTGTCCGCGAAGGCGCGGTTGAACTCGTCGACGATCTGCCAGCCCTGCTCGGACAGCGGCTCGGGCACGGTGGCGGCCTGGTACTGCTTGCCGTTGATGCGCTCGAAGGCCGACGGATCGCCGTCACCGGCGCCGATGGTGTACGGGGCGCCCGCGCCGTCCTTGCCCGCGGCGCGCAGGGCGGGGGCGGTGTGGCCGAAGTACAGGTCGTTGATGGCGGCGGAGTACGTCCACTTGTCGCCGAAGCGGGAGAGCAGCGAGCGGACCGCCCCGATGGCGCGGCGGTTGGCGTCGGGGATGGGGATGTTCTGGTAGCTCAGCAGCTTGACGTCGGAGCAGGTGGCCAGCTCCTTCTTGATCAGGTCCGACTTGCGCTTCGCGAACGGCACCGTGGCGTCGGTGAACAGGACGACCCCCGCGCGGCCGTTCGACCGGGCGATCATCCAGTCGGCGCTGATCTTCGCGACGTCCTCGACCCGGGAGGTGATGTTGCTGAACAGCTCCGGCTGTTCACTGGGGCCGGGGGCGTCGGTGGCGTGCCAGCCGATCAGCGGAATGCCCGCCGCCTTGGCCTCCTTGGCCTCGCTCGCGGCGACTTCGGGGTCGAAGCCGCCGATGACGATGCCGTCCGGCTTGAGGTCGAGGGCCTCCTTGAACGCGGAGCGGATGCCGCTCGGCGTGCCCTGGCCGTTGATGGTGCGGGCCTTCCAGCCGAGGATCTTGGCGGATTCTTGCACGCCCTGGGCGACTCCGGCGACCCCGGGGTTGGTGAGGGTCTGCGCGATGAAGACGATGCTCTTGCCGCGCCGGGCCGTCGGCCCGCTGGTGGGGCCCTTCCACGGCGCGTCGACGTCCTCCGCCTTGGCGACCGCCCGCTTGGCCTTGGCGAGGGTGGCGGGGCAGCCGGGCTCGGCGGGGCGCGGATGCGTGGCGGCGGTGCCGGATCCGGGTTCGCAGCCGGTGGTGGCCACGGCCAGGAGCGCGGCGGCTGTCAGGACCGACTTGCGGGTGGCGTGCACGGGTCTCCTCGCGGGGCACAGACGGTTCGGGGCCGGGGTGGGGCCGGGGGTGGGAGCAGACAGATTACGGGTGGCGGCGCCCCGCCGGGCAGCCCCCGGGAGCGAGCGGAAAGCGACGGGGCAATGGCCTAAACCCGACAACCGTGGATCTTCGGTAACCGTTGTCGGTGGATGTCTTGCCAGCGTGCGCACACACGGTAGTGTTCACGGCCGGTTGGACGTGTGGCGCAATCCAGTCGCTCTGGTCGCTCGCTACGAGGGCGCTGGACGTCGCCGGCGCCACGCTCCCCGTCGTCGGCGGTCGGCAACAACGACACCTCGGTCACCGCTCATGAGCACATCGAAGGAGGCCCGGGTGTCGGTGGACACAGAGGCGCCGCGACGCGATCCGGACCCGTCCGGGCGCGCCCCGCGGGGCCCCCGGTTCCGTCGCGGGGCGTACGCACTCCTGCGCGGCGACGCCCTCGACCGGTGGCCGTTCCGGCGCAAGCTCAACGTCCTGGTCGTCGTGCCCGTCGTGGTCGTCGGCGTGCTGCTGGGCGTCGGCGCGTACGACCAAGTGGGGCAGGCCCGGGACGCCGACCGGACCGCGCAACTGGTGCGCGACAGCGAGCAGGTCACGCGGCTGATCAACGACATCCAGGCCGAGCACCGGCAGGCGCTGCTGCTGGCCGTGCAGCAGGAGTCGGCCCGGCCCGGCGCGCAGCTGCCGTCGACCGTCGACTACCGCCGGACGCAGCGGGCCACCGACGAGCAGACCACCGCCGTGCGTTCCGCGTTCGGCTCGGGGCTCGCGCGGGAGGAGCGGCGGGCCCTGGAGTACGTCCGTGGCCTCGGCGTGCTGCGCGACAAGGTCGAGCGTGGCTCGGTCCCCGCCGCCGGTATCGACCCCGCGTACGCCAACGCGGTCGGCTACCTGATCGACGGCATCGGGCTCGACCGGCTCTCCGGCTCCTCCTCGTCCTCGGTGGTCGAGCTGCTCGACACGGTGCTGCGCGCCGACGCCGCCCACGCGGCGTTCGAGAGCGGCGTGTTCTCGGCCCAGACCCAGGACGCCAACCCGCTCACCGAGTACACCCGCGCGGCCGGTGCCCACCGGATCTTCCAGGAGCAGAAGGAACGGTTCGGCAGAATCGCCGACCCGGACCAGGTCCTGCGCCTGGACGGCATCGAGCGCAGCGCCGAGGAGAACGGCTTCACCGCCAAGTTCGCCGAGCTGCAGATCGACCCGGGCTCCCTCCAGGGCCAGTCGCCGCGGCAACTGCGCACCTCCATCGCCGCGGGCACCCGGCAGGCCGAGGACCGCCTCGACGTCACCCGCTCCCTGACCGGGCAGATCGCCGCCCACGCCGACAGCCTCTCCCGGGACGCCCTGCACAAGGCGGTGGCCCTGCTCGGCCTCGCCGTCCTCGGCTTCGCCGTCTGGCTCGGCTTCTCCTTCCTGGTCCGCCGCTCGGTCGTGCGCCCCCTCGCGGCCCTGACCGGTGCCGCGCACCAGGTCGTCGAGGTGGCGGGCGAGGAACTGGCCCGCGTCGAGGACGAGGACGACGAGTCGGCCGACAGCACCCCGCTGCGGCCGCGGCCCATCCCCGTCCCCGTGCGCGACGAGATCGGCGACCTGGCCGAGGCGTTCAACCAGGTCCAGGTCACCGCCGCGGCGCTGCTGGAGAGGCAGGTGCTCAGCCGCCGCAACGTCGGCGAGATGTTCGGCAACGTCGGCCGCCGGGTCAGCAACCTCACCACCCGCCAGCTCACCCTGATCGACGCCGTCGAACGCGAGGAGACCGCTCCCGACGTCCTGGAGCGGCTCTACCGCATCGACCACATCGCCGTACGCCTCCAGCGCAACGCCGACAGCCTGATGCTGCTCGCCGGGATCCGGGAAGCCGAGCTGGACGCCCAGCCGACCGCCCTCGCCAACGTCATCCGGGCGAGCCTCGGCCGCATCGAGGGCTTCCAGCGGGTGTCGCTGCGCTCCGAAACCGAGGTCACGGTCGCGCCCGACATCATCGGTGACTTGACGCTGATGGTCGCCGAACTGCTGGAGAACGCGGTCGCGTTCTCCCCGTCCGACACCCCCGTCGAGGTCGTCGTCCGGCCCGGCACCGACATCACGGCGGACGGCGGCGCGCTGATCGAGGTCATCGACCACGGTCTGGGCATGGGCGCGGAACGCCTCGAAGAGGAGAACGCCCGGCTCATCCGCCGCGAACGGCTCGACCTCGTCCCCACCAAGGTGCTCGGCCTGTTCGTCGTCGGCAGCCTCGCCCGGCGCTGGGGTGTCCGGGTCACCCTGAGCCGTACGCCGGGTGGCGGGGTCACCGCCACGGTGTGGATTCCGGACGCGCTGCTGATGACGGCGAGCCCCACGGACCCCTCCGGGCCGCCCCCGGTCACGGATTTGGCCCGTACCCCGGCGGCGTCCGCGCCGGTCGCGCCGGTCGCCCCGGCCCGGGCCACGCCGCTGCCCGTACGGACGCCCGCCACCCCGCCCGCGTCCCCGCTCGCGCCCGAACAGGGCTCGGCGGCCCCCGCGCAGCCCGGCGGCCTGCCCCGGCGGATCCCGAACCGCAAGGGCGCGGAGCGAACGCCCCAGGAGACCGCTGCGGACGCTTCCGCCGCACAGGAATCACCCACCACGCCGGAACCGGCCACCGACCGGAATTCGTCGTCCTCCGCGGAGAAGCCGCCCGCCGCGTCCACCTCCCGCCCGCTGCGACGGCGGGTGCGGGGCGCGACGCTCGACAAGACCACGCCCCCGGCCTCGCCGGACCGGGGCATCGGGGACGTCCGCCCGCCCGTCGACGCCGATGCCGTCCGGTCGGAACTCGACGAGTTCGAGGCCGCCGTACGCAGGGCACAGCAGGACAGTGCCACCACCCCGACCGAACCCACGCCATTGCCGCATCAGCAACCCCGGAAGGAGTCGGGCAGTGACCACGCCGACAGGTAAGAGCAGTCCCGCTGGGCAGGAACCCACCGATCTGCGAGCAGCCGCGGCCGACTTCACCTGGCTGCTCGACCGGTTCGCCACCGACACCGCCGGTGTCGTCGACGCCATCGCCGTGTCCTCCGACGGCCTGCTGATCGCCGTATCCGAGCTGCGCGAACAGGCCGACTCCGAGCGGCTCGCCGCGATCGTCTCGGGCGTCACGAGCCTGGCCGCCGGGGCCTCCGGCAACTACGGCCTGGGCGGCCTCAACAAGGTCATCATCGACCTGGAGGGCGGCCATGTGCTGGTCTCGGCCATCGGCTGCGGCGCGGTGCTCGGCGTGGTGACGTCGAAGGAGGCGAAGCTCGGCAACATCGCCTACGAGATGACCCTCTTCGCCAACCGGGCCGGGGCCGCGCTCACCCCCCAGCTCGTACTGGAGCTGAAGAAGAGCGCCGGCGCCCCCTCCATCATCTGACGCGTTGCGGGCATGCAGAAGGGGGGCGTGTGATGGACACCGGTGAACCAGAACGGCCCGAGCCGGATGAGCCGGACGGGCCGGACGAGCCGGACAGCGCGGCCATGAATCCGAGCCCGGAACCGGACCCGGACCTGGAACCCGCCCCCCGCGCCTCCGCGATCCGGCCGTTCCTGCTGACCGCGGGCCGGGTGGCGGGCGGCGGCACCGCACCCCCGCTCCCGGTCGAGGCGCAGGTCGTGGCGACGTCGGACGGGCTCTCCGCCCTCCGCACACTCGCCTTCGAACGCCGCGACATCGTCGCCGCCTGCCGACGCCCGCAGTCGGTGGCGGAACTGTCCGCCCGCCTCCGGCTGCACCTCAACGTGGTCCGGGTCCTGGCGGAGGACCTGTGCACCGCCGGACACCTGGCGGTCCACGTTCCGGACGCCAGGACAGTCCAGGACATCTCCGTACTGCGAAGGGTTATCGATGGTCTCCGTGCCGTCCCCGACTCACGGGGCACACTCCGCGACAGCAGCTGAGCCCGAACGACCTCCGCTGCCGGTCAAGCTGGTCATCGCGGGCGGCTTCGGAGTCGGCAAGACCACGGCCGTGGGCGCCATCTCCGAGATCCGCCCGCTGACCACGGAGGCCGCCATCACGGAGGTCGCGGCGGGCGTGGACGACCTCACCCACACCCCCGGCAAGACCACCACCACGGTCGCCATGGACTTCGGCGTCATCACCATCGACCCGACCCTCAAGCTCTACCTGTTCGGCACGCCGGGCCAGGACCGGTTCGGCTTCATGTGGGACGACGTGGTCCAAGGCGCCCTCGGCGGCCTCGTCATCGTGGACACCCGCCGCTTGGACGACTGCTACGCGGCCGTCGACTACTTCGAGCACAAGGACATCCCCTTCGCCGTCGCGGTCAACGCCTTCGACGGCGAGGTGGAGCACGACCTGGACGAGGTCCGCTGGGCGCTGGACGTCTCCGAGCACGTCCCGCTCACCGTCTTCGACGCCCGCGAGACGGGCTCGGTACGCGACGCCCTGCTGGTCGTCCTGGACGTGGCCCTCGCCAGGGCGAAGGCCGCCGAACCGGCCTGAAGCGGGCCCCTGTGGGCCGGGCCCGACCTTACGCTTCAGAACGGCAACGCCGACAGCCTGTTCAGCCACAGAATCGTCGGAACGCCACAGGCGACACCCCAGATACCGCTCACCATGAACGCGGCCAGGGCGATCCCCAGCCAGGCCACGCGCGTCGGTACGAGCACGCGCGTGGGGTCCTGTGGGTCGTAACGGATCTCGTCCCCGCGGCCCCGCAGATGCGCGTGCGCGGTGACCTCATGGCCATCGAGGGTGCGAAAGTGCACGCGGTAGCTGCTGGGGCTCTCGCTCAAGAGGTCGGTTTCGAACCTCGCGCGTACGGTGACGCCCCGGCGCCATATCACCCACCGTGTGTCGAGTTCGGCCATGCCCACCCACATGCGCAGCATGCCGATGCTCAGCGGCAGCGACAGCCAGGCCAAGAGCCCCAGGCCGCGCGGCTCCACCGGTAGCCAGGCCAAGAGCACCAGGCCGCGCGGCTCCACTGGCAGCCACACAGCCGGCGGCAACCCCAGGACCACGTACCAGAGGGCGCGCCGCCACCACGGACTGCCATGCAGCACCCGATCACGCAGACCCGTCAGTACCCGCACGGGCCAGACGGGCACCACCTCCCGGCTGACCGGCCGGGGGCGCTCCGCGGGCCCCGCGTCGCCCATGATCGCCTCAATGTCGGCGCCGAGCGCGGCGACCACCGCCGCATCGCGGTGCCGGACCGTCATGACCCCACCGCCCTGGGCATCGTCGACGATGACCACGGTCAGCGACCGCCCGGCGGCCTTGACTCGGCGGACCCGCGCCCCCGGCACGGTGACGGCCGTACGCCCCCGCCTCCAGTGCAGCGCGCCCCGCTCCACCCACACCCGGGTCCGGCCGCGAGTCAGGACAACTCCTGTTAAAGACTCAGGATTCGATTCCCCCACAGCAGTGGATCCTAGGGCCGTCAGGCGGCGGACACACCCTCCGGGCACGGAGTTCTTCGTCTGTAGGCTGACGCCGCACGGAACCGTTCGCTCACCCGAGTTCACGTGCCCGCCCGCGGCTGCCGACGACCACGATGCCGCCGGCCGCGGCGAGGGCCATCAGGACCAGGCCGAAGAGGGTTGCCCCGTCGGTCAGCCCCACGGCGTCGCTGAGGTAGCCCGCCGATACCGGCAGCAGACCGGCCGGAACGTAACCGCCCACATTGAGCGCCGCGTTCCCCTCCGCCAACCGCTGCGGCGGGACGGTGGAGTTGAGCAGGGAGAGGCCGCCGAGCTGCCCCATGCCCTGGCCGGCGCCGGCCAGCAGGGCGGACGCGATGAGCGCGGGGATCCATGAGGTGCGGACGGCGGCGATGAGCGCGATCATGCTCAGGGCGGTACTGACCGCTCCCGCGGTCAGAATGGTGCGCCTGGGCAGCTTTTGCACCGCGAACTGCACCCCGGTCGCGGCGAGGAACATCGCGAACGCCATGGCTCCGGCGACGATCCGGCTGTTCGTACCGAGCAGACCGGCCAGCAGCGACGGGCCGAGTGAGAGCACGAAGGACGTCGCGGTGATGCCGGGCGCGAACACCGCGATGCCCAGGGTGAGTTGTGGAGCGTTGCCGTGCGGTACGCCGGGTACGCGCACCCACTTCCCCTTCGCCGGGGGTGCCGCTGGGCGCCGCACGGGCATGCGCAGCACGACGAGGATCGCGGTGATCAGCAGCGCGGCCTCGACGATGAAGACGGTGACGGTCGGCGCGGGAAGAGTCTCGGAGAGAACACCGGCGAGGAACGGCCCCAGCCCGGCCCCGAAGACCATGGCACAGGAGGCGAGCAACGCCGCGAGCCGCCTGCGGTCCTGCCCGGCCACGTCCGTCACGGCCGCCATACCCGCCGAGACGACGGCGCCGACCGCGATGCCGCTGAACAGCCGGGCGACGATCAGTGCGACCACGGTGTGGGCCGTGGCGAAGATCAGGCAGGCGGTCACGGCGAGGGCGAGCGCGGGCAGCAGTACGGGCTTGCGTCCGAGCCGGTCGGACAGGACGCCGGAGACGAGCAGGGAGCCGAGCAGCCCGACGATGTAGAAGGCGAAGACCACCGTCAGGGTGCCCTGGGAGAACCCGATGTCCCGCTGCCACAGCACGTACAGCGGAGTCGCGGCGTTGGACAGGACGAAGACGGCGGTCACCGGCCACGCGGCGAGCCACACCCACCAGGTGGGAGCCGCCGCCGGGGCGCTCGTGTCCGAGCGCCCTCCCTCTCTCCCCTCCACGGGCACCGTTCGACTTTCCACCATGGCCGCTCCCTCCAGCGCAGTACGAGTTAAGTCGAACATAGCATGCAGTACGATTGGACTCGTACAGTCGATTCGGGATGCGAGGAGCCGCATATGCCTTCGACGGTGGGTCCGCCTCCGGCCATCAAGGTGCTGCCCGAACCCGCGGGGCTGCCCGAGCCGCTGCCGGAACCGGCGGTCGAAGACCTGCGCCTGGAAACGGTGCTGGGCGCACTGAGCGACCCGCTGCGCCTGCTCATCGTGCGCAAACTCCTCCTGGAGTCGGAGCAGTTCGACCACCCCTGCGGCTGGTTCGGGATCGACCGCCCCAAGTCCTCCCTCACCCACCACTTCAAGGCCCTGCGGGAGGCGGGCATCACCAGACAGCGGCAGTACGGCCTGGAGCGCCGCAGCCACGTACGCGTCGCCCACCTCAACGCCCGTTTCCCCGGTCTCCTGGACCTGGTGGCGGCGTGGACACCGGACGCCCCGTGACCCCTTCGAGCTGGTCGTAAAACACCTGCTCACCGCCGAGGAACGGCGCTAGGGTCCCGTGTCATGCAACTGACCGTTCTCGGCGGCTGCGGAGCCTGGCCCACCGCGGGCCAGGCATGCAGCGGCTACCTTGTGGAGTACGCGGGATTCCGCCTGCTGATCGACCCCGGCTACGCCACGCTGCCGCGCCTGCTCCGGTACAGCACCGTCGACGCGGTCGACGCCGTGCTGATCAGCCACGGCCACCCCGACCACTGCGCCGACCTCAACCCCCTGTTACGCGCCCGGGGGCTGAGCGACGACCCGCCGCCGCCCCTGCCCGTCTACGCCCCGCACGGGGCGGTCGACGCCGTGCTCGCCCTCGACAAGCCGAGCATGCTCGCCGGGGCGTACCGCCTCCACGAGTTCACGCCCGGCGACCGGTTCGACATCGGCCCCTGCACCGCCGACACCTGGCTGCTGCCCCACTTCGTCCCCAACGCGGGCATCCGGCTCACCACGCCCGGCGCCGTACTCGCCTACACCGGCGACACCGGCCCCAGCCCCGACATCCCCCGCCTCGCCCAGGGCGCCGACCTGTTCCTGTCGGAGGCCACGTACGTCCACCAGGTGCCGACCGGCGACGCCCCGTACCTGCTGACCGCGCGCCTGGCCGGTCAGTACGCCCACCAGGCGGGCGCCGCCCGCCTCATGCTCACCCACCTCTGGCCGGGAACAGACCCCACAGCCGCACACACAGCGGCGGCGGAGACCTTCGCGCACCCCATCACCATCGCCACCCCCGGCATCGTCACGCGCCTGTGAACCGGTCCGCCGTGACGAGCCACGAGGTGCCGCGCAGCCGGACGGTGCCGTCCTCCGCCTCGTGGGGACGCAGATGTGCCATCAGGTGGCGGCGGGCACGGTCCCGTTGGGACGCGTCGGCCTGTGCCATCAGGTGGCGGCCGGGGCCCGTACCGAGCAGGAACTCCGCCGCGTCCTCGGCCCCCTGCCCCCATGCCCCGTCCGCCTGTGCCTGACTGACGGTGATGCCGGTGAAGCCCGCCGCGGTGAGGACCTCACGGATGTGGCCCGGGTCGGCCAGGGAGAACATGCCGGGCAGTCTCGGCTGCCCGAAGCCGCCGAATGGCACGATGTCGCGCAGCGAGGCCATCGCCACCGCCCAGTCGTTGAGCAGGGCATCGGCCGGGCAGACGAACGCCAGGCGACCGCCGGGCCGCAGCGCCCGGCCGACATGGGCGAACGCACCGACCGGATCGGCGAAGAACATCACCCCGTAGCGGCTGATCACCGCGTCGAACGCCTCCGTCTCGAAGGGGAACACCTGGGCGTCGCCCTGGGCGAAGGAGACGTTGGGGATGCCCTCCCGCTCCCTGCGGGCCCGCGCCTCGGCCAGCATCGGGCCGGACAGGTCAAGGCCCAGTACGTGTCCTTGGGGTGCCCTGAGCGCGGCGCGGCACGTGGTGTGCCCGGAGCCGCAGCCAAGGTCCAGGACCCGATGAGCCGCCGTGATTCCCGCGGCGTCGAGCAGTGGTTCGTCGAAGCCCTCGTTCACGGCGTTCCAGCGGTCGTGATGGCGAGCCCAGTGGCTGCCTTCGGGGCCGTTCCACGCTTGGGCCTGATCCGTGTTGACGACGTCGGGCACGGTGCCTCCTGTGATGGATGCCGCAGAATGGGCGTACGCCCAAACAGTATGGGCATCCGCCCAAACCCGCAATCTCCGCTACCATCAACGGCGTTCCGCGCTGTGCGCGCGACCGAAGCGGAACGGAAGAGCGGAACGGAAGAGAGGCCCATGTCACCGCGTGGAGTGGCGACGCCGGACGTGTGCGAGCAGCTGTTCTCGGCCGCCGAGCGCGTCGTGGAGAGGTCCGGCCCCGGCGCACTCACCAGCCGGGCCGTCACGACCGAGGCCGGTTGCGCGAAGGGGCTGCTGCATACGCACTTCGCGGGCATGGACGAGTTCGTGGCCGAGCTGTGCCTCGACCGGTTCGCGCGGACCGCCGCGAAGGCGCGGGCGCTGTCGGACCTCGCGGGGCGGAACACGGTGACCCGGAACCTGGACGCCGTCGCCCTCGCCCTGTTCGACTCCGGCGGCCCGGCCATTTCAGGGCTCGCCCTGTCCCGCCCCGGCGCCGCGCTGCGCATCCGCGAGGCCCTGGAAGCCGGGGCCCCGGGCTTCGGCACGATCCAGGAGGCCGTCACCGGCTATCTGCACGCCGAACAGCGGCTCGGCCGGGTGGCAGGGACAGTCGACCCGGACGCCGTGGCCCTGGCCATCGTCGGCGCCGCCCACCACCTCCTGATGACCAGCTGGCCGGGCACGCCCGACCCCAGGCCCGCCATGACCCGCCTGGTGACGGCGCTGGTGGAGGCCTGAGTTCCTCCGCGAGAAGACCGACAGCCCTCGCGAGGGTGGGGGCGCCTCGACGTCGACCTCAGTACCGCTGTCGGCCACCCGGGTAACGGACCGCTTTTCGGCACTCCGGCGCGTCGACAGGGGCGGATTGCCCGTCGAGGGCGTAGCACAACGCGGCGTGTAGCTGCTCCGCTTCCACTCCCGTCAGTACCAGCGAGCCCAGGCCGACGGGCCCGGGGCGCAGCACATGAACCGGCAGTTCAAGGCGGCCATCCCCGCCCCGCCGCAACCCCCGCCCCGGCACGGGCCGCACCTGCCAGCCCTCTCCCGCCCCGCTCATCCGACCGCCCCGTTCTCGTCCTCATCGGCCCCGGGGAGCCGCCTGCCGCGGCTCTCTGCGACCCGGAGCGCGTCCCGTAGCGCCTCGACCAGCCGGTTCGCGAGGAAGCGAGCTCTCCGGCTTCTGCGTTGGGGTTGCCGAGCAGCGCGGCCGCATGGCCTAGGAGTTCGGTGCCCATGCGGAGCTGTACGGCTTCCATCTCGTCTGCGAGCCGTGACAGGTAGCCCTTGCCGTCCTCGCTGGGGACCAGGTAACACGGCTTCCCAGCCACCCCATTCCACGGCAGCAGACGCGGTTGTGTGCTCACCGAACGACCACCATCCCGTGCGGAGCGCACAGCAACTCCACGCGAGGAGTGTCCTGATGCACGCGCGGAAGCCGCAGCGTTGGGGCATCCGCGCAGCTCACCGGAGGGCTCGTCCGGCCTGTGGGCCGACGCTCCCGGCCGGGCAGCAATGATCGCAGCAGCCGCCACGCGATGGGGTGGATATGGTTCAGCACGTTGGCGCTCCTCAGTAGCGTTGACCACGCCCCCGGGCCGTTCGCGCGGTCGCGGGGGTCTCGCACTGCCAACTGTGCTGCGGAGTAACGGCGCTGCCTTCCCGCCCCTGGCTATCCCCATCATGGGTAGGCACCTTCGCAGCGGGGTGGTTTGCCGTGATGGCGACCGGTGGCGGTCGCAGACACCTTGCACTGGGTACACTCGGTGCGGGCTGATCAACCCTCAGTAAGATCGCGACACCGGGAGTGCTCCCTTGGCCGAGTCCGTCGCGCCCAACGCCCTGCCGGAACGACTGCTCGCTCGCGAAGACGTGCGCGCCGCGCTGCTGTGTCATGACTTCGGCGCGTTCTTCGCTCTCGCCCGTAAATGGTCCGGCATCAGCTTCATGCGCATCGCCGACGCATGCGACATGAAGCCTGAGCGCGTCGGGAAGCTCGCACGCGGCGAAGGTCGCGTGACGAGCGTGGAAAAGATGGAGCAGATCGCTGATGGATTGCGTATCCCCGGTGGATTGATGCGCCTCGCTCCCCGTCCCTGGGAGGGTTACGAGACGCGGCGTGCGTCCCTCGCCGCTCAGGCCGGGCGCATCCAGTCCGTGCCGTCCTCGGAAGTAACCCCGGACCTGGCCGCGGTGAGGTCGTTTCGGGCCGCGGACCGGCAATTGGGCGGTGGTCATCTGTACGCCTCAGTGCTCCACTACCTCCATCGCGAGGTGGGCCCACGGGTCTTTGGGGGCGAGACCGGCGTTGACTCCGCTCGGACGTTCCAGGCAGCCGCAGCGCTCACGGAGATGGCCGGATGGATGGCTCATGACATGGGACATAACCGGCGGGCCGGTGACCACTTCACCAAGGCCCTTTCGCTGGCGAAGGCCGGAGATGACCACGCTTTGAGTGCGAACATCCTGGCCAGCAAGAGCCATCTCGCCTTACAGACGGGGCACCCGGATAAGGCCGTTTCTCTCGCGAGAGCGGGACACGACCATGTAACCGGTGGGTCCCGCATTCCTGCGCTGAACGCGAGACTGCACGCGATGGAGGCGCGAGCGCTCGCTCAGCTCGGGGATGGCGACGGGGCTCGCCGCTCGCTGGCTGTGGCACAGAAGGAGATCAACAAGATGCCGGACACCCAGCCATCCCCTTGGATCAGTTCGTTCGACAGTCCCGCATTGGCGAGCGAGACAGCGTTGTCCTTGCAGGATGCGGGCCGCTTGCCCGCCGCCGTTGAAGCCGCCGAAGAGGCGATCGCTCTCCGCTCCGGTGACCGCACGAGGAGTCGCGTATTCAGTCAGATCACCTTGGCGCTGATCCGCACGCGGCAGGGCGAGCTGGAGGCCGCTTGTGAGGTTGGCCGTGCGCTCCTCGGCGAGTGTGCAACGCTCGGATCGTTGCGGATCACCCAGCAACTTGATGTGCTGTCCGATGCCTTGGCCCGGCACCTCTCGGAACCGACCGTGAGGGACTTCCTGGATCGTCTCGCAGCGACAAAGCGGCAACGGGCACTCATCCTGGCCGGGCTCGGCACACTTCCCATCGGCGGAGGCACCGCCATATGACCACGCGCCCCCAGCCAGGCACCGCCGAATGGGACGCCTACCTCGCGGAAGGGAACGCCAGGCAGGCGCGCAAGCGCGTGTCGGCCGACGTGCTGTTGCGCGATGCCGCCGGGCGTGTGCTGGTGGTCAAGCCGACGTACAAGGAAGCGTGGGATCTCCCCGGCGGGATGGCCGAGGCGAACGAATCACCCGCCGATGCGGCGAGGCGGGAACTGAGCGAAGAGCTGGGCCTTGCCGTCGAGCTGCGAGGGCTTCTGTGCGTCGACTGGGTCGCGCCACACGGCCCCTGGGACGACCAGCTCGCGTTCGTTTTCGACGGAGGCACGCTCTCGGCCGATCAGACTCGCTGCCTGTACCCGCGCGACCACGAACTCTCGGCCTGCGAGTTCATTGCCCCGGATGAGGCTCTGCCCATGCTCCCGCCCCGGACCCGCCGACGAGCCGCCCAGGCGCTCCGCGTCCTGGCCGAGCGGCGGACCGCGTATCTGGAGAGCGGCGAACGCCCTGCTCCCTGACGGACGGGGCCACGCCCACTCCCGTATCGCTACCTCCCCGGCCCGCGCCGTAAGGGGCCGCGATCCCCGGCCCGGGTGGGGGAGGGGCGTGGCGGTAGGGTGCGGGCGAGGGTGTCGATGGGATAAGTGGGTCCGATGCGGTTCAGGTCATGGAGTAAAAGGGCCCGCCTCATCTCCGGGGTGTGCGTCGCGGCGGGAATCGCGGCCGCCGTCGCCTCGTATTTCCTGTTCTTTTCGAAGGTTTCCGTGGAGCCCGGTCCCTTTGCCGATAATCCACGGTGCTCGGATGTCATTTCCCGGGCACCCGAAACCGTCCGTTCGAAGCATCGCGACGACGTCACCGGAGAGGGAGTCGCCTCCTGGGGAGACGGCTCGGTCGTTCTGCGCTGTGGCGTCACGCCGCTGAGGCCGACGACCAACCTGTGCGTGACCGTCAACGGCGTCGACTGGGTGCTCGACGAGGAACAGGCGCAGAAGGACGGGGTGCACGTCTTGACGACGTACGGCCGCGACCCCGCGGTCGAGGTGACCGTCGAGGGCGATGGATCCAAGGCCACAGACGCGGTGGTCGACCTCACCCGGGCGGTCCGCAGCATTCCTCAGGAATCCAAATGCCTCTCCTTGGGCGACACGCTCTGAGCCCGCCGCACCACGTGTCCAGCGGAAGCCGAGGGGCGGACGGGGCGGACGGGGCCGGAGAAGGGCTGGGCCGACGTCACCACGTCAGGGTCAGCGAACCTCCGACCGGCAGCGTGTGCCAGCGGTCGGCGTAGTCGTCGAACCGGGACACGATCCGGTCGACCACCGGGGGGGATCTCCGCCGCCGTCACAGCCGTTGTCACCGGCGGTCAGTCGCCCGTATACCTTGAGCTTGATGCCCGCTTCCGCCTCGACGGCTCGTTGCGCGGGGCGAGCGCGGCACCGTTCTCGCGGTGCACAGCGATGTCGTAGCTGGGGCGCCCCTGGCCGACAAGACCCGTCAGCGGGTGGCGAGAAGGCCGTCCACCAGGGCGCGGAGCCCGTCCAGATAGGTGTCCTCGGCGGTCAGCGGTGCCCAGTCGTCCGCGACGTGCGCCAGGCGCGGAAGCTCGTCCGGGTCGAGATCGGCGAACACCCGCTCCCGGTACGTCACACGGTCGTCGGTGGCGTCGGCGGCGCGCCGCCGGGCCGCTGACGCCCGTACCACGATCTCTCCGGCGGTGTAGTACCAGATCGCGCGATAGCCGTGCACGGCCCGTTCGGGAGTCAGGCCGCATGCGACCAGGCCGTCCACGATCTGCTCGACGAACCACAGCGCGGACACGGACATCAGGTCGTCGGAGGTCAGCACCTCCACGATCCAGGGGCAGGCGGCGAGCGCCTCATGGATCGCGGCGGCGGCGACGACGATCCGCTCGCGGGGGTGGGCGGCGGGGGTTTCGGGGCGGCGCAGGGTTCGCGCGGCGTGGTCGTCCAGCAGCAGGAGGAGCAGTTCTTCCTTGTTGCGGACGTGGTGGTAGAGCGCCATCGGCGTGCTGCCGACCTCCGTGGCGAGCCGCCGCATGGTCAGCCGGTCCACGCCGTCCTCGTCCACGATCCTGCGGGCCGTGGCGACGACCTCCTCGCGGGAGATACGGGGAGGTCGGCCACGGGTTTTGCGCGGAGCGGACGGTTGCGGCATGGCCCCATCATCCCTCAGGTGTCGACAGCGGCGACCCTTCCCCACTATTTTCCGTACACGTACAAAAACCGCTGTCTGGAAGGACACCGTCATGACGACGACCACCACCCCCATCGACCTGTTCGCCTCAGCGATGTGCTTCCACCCCGACGGCGACATCCGGGCCGCCGAGCGGCAGATGCGGGGCAACGGCCCCGACGGTGCCTGGCACGTCGCCACCTTCCACGTCGAGACCGATGCCGATGTCCACGCCGACCACTGGGAGATGCACCCGGAGGCCGACGAGGCGGTGTGCTGTCTGGCGGGCGGTGTCCGCCTCGCCTTCCGCCCCACCGCGCCGGGCGACCCCGAGGACGTGGTGCGGCTGGCGGCGGGCACCGCCGTCGTCGTGCCCCGCGGGCGCTGGCACCGCCTGGAACTCGACGCCCCGAGCGACCTGATGTCGATCACCCTGCGCCAGGGCACCCGCCTCGAAAAGCGCGCCTGATCCCGCTGGTCACACCACGGCGTCCAGGCGTTCGCGCTGCTCGGCGGTCAACCGCAGCGACACCCCCGCGACCGCCTCGTCCAGCTGCTCGACCGTGCTGACGCCGACGATCGGCGTGGCGGCCGGGTTTCCGCCGGTAAGCCACGCCAGCACCACCTGATTGCGGTTCGTACCGGTCTCGGTGGCGATCTCGTCGAGCGCCGCGAGGCGGCGGGCGGTGCCGGGGTGGTCGTACTCCGCCGGAAGCGGTCGGTCCGGGCGGGTGTAGCGGCCGTTCAGCAGCGGTGTGTACGCCCACAGCGCGAGGTCCGGGTGATGCGCCAGATAGTGGAGCACCTCGTCGGAGACCACGCCGAACCGGTGCTTCACGAGGGGGTGGTCACCGGGGCGCGGTCGCAGATACGTGTGGTGCTGCTGCACCGCCGTGAAGCCCGCGCCGCCGTGGGCCCGCGCGATCTGCCGGGCCCGTTCCAGCTGCCAGACGGGGTAGTTGGAGCATCCGAGGCGACCGACCGTGCCCGCGGAGACCAGTTCGTCGAAGGCGGCGACCGTCTCTTCCAGTGGTGTGGCCGCATCGGGCTTGTGCGCCCAGTACAGCTCGACGTGATCCGTACCGAGGCGCCGGAGACTGCCCTCGATCCCGCGCTTGATCACCCCGGCCGCGAGGCCCTCGGCCGTCTCCGGGAAGCGTCCGGCCTCGGTCGGCTCGCAGCCCACCTTGGTGCTGATCTTGACGCGGTCACGGATGCCCGGGCGGCTCGCCAGCCAGCGCCCGAGCACCGTCTCGCTCTGCCCGCCGAAACCGGTCGGGTCCGACCAGAACGCGTAGCAATTGGCGGTGTCGATCCAGACGCCTCCGGCGTCCACGAAACGGTCCAGGATCTCGAACGATCGACGCTCGTCCTGAACCGTGCCGAACAGCATGGCCCCAAGAACCAGATTGTTCATCATGGCCATCACGCTAGGCCGATGCGGATCGGCAGTACGCTCCAATCTTGTGGCGAATTCCCAGACCAATTTCGCGTGGGCGACGCTGCTGGAGGTCGGTGCTCCGGAGCGTGGCCCGCGCCGCCTGCACGATCGCCTCGCCCGCGCCCTGCGCACCGCGATCCGGGACGGCCGACTGACGGAGGGCGCCGCCGTGCCGCCGAGCCGGGCGCTCGCCGAGGATCTGGGCTGCTCCCGCTGGGTCGTAACGGAGGCGTACGGGCAGCTCATCGCCGAGGGCTACCTCACCGCCCGGGTCGGGTCCGCCACCCGCGTCTCGTGGTCACCGGACACCGCGCCGCCGCGCCCCCGCGCGCAGCCCGTACCGGTGCCGTTCTCACCGGTTCGGTACGACCTCGCGCCCGGCCTGCCCGACCTGCGGGCGTTCCCGCGCCGCCGCTGGGCGGACGCCGTCCGGGCGGTCACGGGCTCGGCCGTCCACTACGACCTCGGCCTGCCCGACCCCGCCGGGCATCCGGGCCTGCGGACCACCGTCGCGCAGTACCTGCGGCGCTCGCGCGGCGCGGACGCGCACGCCGGGGCTGTGACCGTGTGCGCGGGGGTCACCGACGGCCTGGTCCGTACGTGCCGGGCGCTGCGCGTCGAGGGGATCGCCGACCTGGCCGTGGAACACCCGGGCTGGGGGCGGCTGCGCGACGCCGCGGCGAGCGCCGGACTGCGGCTGCACCCGGTGCCCGTGGACCACGATGGCCTCCGCGTCGACGACCTCGTCCGCACCCCGGCCCGGGCAGTCGTTGTCGGCGCGGCACACCAGTTCCCCACCGGCACGGTGCTGTCGCCGGCCCGCCGGGCGCGTCTGGTGCGCTGGGCCCCCGAGGTGGACGGGTTCGTCATCGAGGACGACTACGACGCCGAGTTCCGCTACGACCACCACCCGGTCGCCGTCATGCAGGGCATGGACCCGCGCCGGGTCTTCCTCCTCGGCTCGGTCAGCAAGACCCTGTCCCCGGCCCTCGGCCTGGGCTGGCTGGTCGCGCCTGCCGCCATGACCCCGGCGCTCGCGGCGGCGAACCCCGTCGCCGCCGCGCCCCCGGTGCTGGACCAGCTCGCGCTGGCCACCTTCATCGACCGCGGCTGGTACGACGCCCATCTGCGCGCGGCCCGGCGCCGGTTCCGCACCCGCCGCGACCTGCTGATCCGGACGCTCGCCGCCCAGCTGCCGGAGGGCCGGGTCGCCGGTACGGCCGCCGGGCTGCACATCCTGCTGCACCTGCCGGACGGCACCGACACGGGCGGAACGGTCCGCGCCGCGGCCGCCGCCGGGCTGCGCCTGTCGGACCTCGACGACTACCGCGTGCACGATGCGGCGGACCGCGCGCTCGTCCTCGGATACGGGAACATCACCGACACCGACATCCCCCCGGCCATCGCGCTCCTCCGCGACACGCTGGCGGCACGTACGCCTGGGGTCTGATGCGGCGATATGCGGATACGCCCGCTGTCTGATGGCGTTCCATGCCCTGGCGGGACGCCGTGTGGCGGGGCCCCGCGAAAGCATCAAGGACATCGAACGACACATCGCTGATTGAGGAGCGTTCGGCATGTCTGAGCCTGACCCCACCTCCACCCAAGGGACGCACTTACCCGTCCCGCCCTGGGCGCGCCGCGCCGCGGCAGCGGCCGTATGGGTGTCCCTCCCCTCGGCGTTATGGCGCCTCAGCGCGGTCCTGGGCATTCCGCTCGGCCTGGCGCAGTCCGAGTACGACGCGATGCTCCTCCCCGGCTGGGGCCTGCTGATACTGCCCCTGATGTCCCTGGCCCAAGAGGGCCTGGCCTGGCTGACCCTCGGGCTGGTGCGCTCCTGGGGCGAAGTATGGCCGCGCTGGCTGCCGTACCTCGGCGGCCGCCCGGTCCCGGTCCCCGCCGCGGTGATCCCGGCAGTGTTCGGCACCATCGCCTGCAGCGTGTACGGAGTGCTGTTCGTCTGGACGACCCTGCACGCCCATATGGACATCACGCCATGGGGCAACTGGCTCCTCACCGCCTGCTATCTCCCCCTCGTGGCCTGGGGCCCACTGCTGGGCGCGGTGACCCTCCACTACTACCGCCGCCGCACCCGCGGATGAGCGCCGCCCCGTCACGCTGGGCTAGATGACACTGCGGTGCTGGGTTGAGATCAACTCTTGACGGCCTCTGCGATCTGCTGGGCGGCCTGGGCTGGCGTGAGGTGCGTGGTGTCGACGACCTCGGCCTCGCCGTGTAGCCACGTGCGGGCCGCCTCGGCGTAGGGCTCAAGGTATCTGAGACGGAATGGGGAGTCGGGGCCAAGCACAGTGTCGCCCGCGATGCGCCCGCGGAGGGTTTCCTTGTCGGCGTGGAGGACGAAATGTCGTACTGGAATCGCATGGTGGGCGAGGCCTGTGCTGATCTCACGCCAGTACTGCTCGACCAGGACAGTCATGGGCATCACCAGCGTGCCGCCGGTGTAGTCGAGTACGCGGCGGGCGGTCTCGACTACGAGAGGCCGCCACGGAGGCCAGTGCTGGAAGTTGTCCGTCGCGGGCAGTCCTGGCGTGATGTCCATAAGCGTCTCGCCGACCTTCTCGGCGTCGAACACCCGTGAATCCGGGATCAGCTGCTGCACGAGTGCACTGGTCGTCGTCTTGCCCACACCATGGGTGCCGTTGAGCCATACGATCATGGGCCCCCACGCTAGCGCTGTGCGGGCCGTGGGAACGGGTACAGCAGGAATCCGGTACGGCTTCGGCGTTTCTCAGGGTGAGCCTGTTCCAACCTCAGCTTGGGTAGGTCAGTCGTCTGGCCGTGCCCAGGGCCAGACGACTGGCACGAGGCACAGCGGCCGACGGTCTCATGGTGATCCGATGGCTCGGCCGGTTCACGCCTGGAATTGGGTGAGATCGATGGTGTGGACGCGCAGCGGATAGCCGTACACGGGGTGCGTCGTCACGCGTTCGGGCACCATGTCCAGCTTCCGGATGACGTTCCCGGAGGCGTCGTTGCCCACCCGGTCAATGCTGATCACGCGGTCGAGGCCACGGTCCTGGAGCGCGAACTCCATGGCGGCTTGGGCGGCTTCGGACGCGTATCCCTGACCCCAGAACTGTGAGCCCAGCCGCCAGCTGATCGCCACGGCGGGCAGCACCTCCGGCAGGAACTCGGGCACGGACAGACCCGTGAAGCCAGCCAGTTCACCGGAGGCCAGCAGCTCGACGGCGAAGAGGCCGAAGCCCTCCTCGTCCCACTCTTCCTCCCAGCTCTCGATGGCCTCCGCCGTGTGCTCCAGGTCGCGCACCGAGCCGTCGTCGATCCAGTGCATGACGCGCGGGTCCGCGTTGATGTCCGCCATGGGCGCGAGGTCGTCGTCGTGCCAGCGGCGGAGGAGGAGGCGGGGGGTGCGGATCTCGGTCATGGCGCCCATCCTGCCGAAGGCAAGGGCCTCATCGGTAATTGGCGCTTGTCCGTGTTGCCGTTCCGGGACCGCAAGGCAGCAGGCTGCCCGCACCGCACGCCGTGGGTGAAGCATCGACCTGATGGCCCGGGGGAGGCAGCCTGCCGCGTCACCGAGATCGTTCACGAAATCGCGGTCAGAGCCAGATTCAGATATCGCCATCAGGGAGTAGAGAATCGCCGGGCGACCGGTGTGAAGAGGTCAGACAGCCAGGTCGTGATACATGACGTGCAGTCCGACCGGGCCCAGCGCCGGATGGCGGAACGCGCCCGGGACGGTGCCGATGAGGGCGAACCCGAGGCGTTCGTACAGTCTGACGGCGGGCGTGTTGGAGGCCGCTACCGCGTTGAACTGCACGCCAGCAAAGCCGCTGGTCGAAGCCCAGTTGAGCAGATACTCGCCCAGCGCCTGACCGACGCCCTGGCCGCGCGCCTCGGACGCCACCATGAAGTTGCCGCTGGCGACGTGGGAACCGGGGCCGGGGCGGTTGGGGTACATGTTCGAGGTGCCCAGCACGCGCTGGCCCTCTACGGCGACCACGACATGTCCCGGTGGCGGTACCACCCACATGTCGTGCGCCTGCGCCTCAGTCTGCAGGGGGTCGTAGCAGAAGGTGTCCCCCTTGCGGACAATCTGCTCGATGATCGGCCAGACCTGCAGCCAGTCACGCTCGTCGAACGCCCGGATTTCCATCCGCCATACGCTAGCGACGGCGTTCGGTCCATTCGATCGATTTTTTCTGCGGCGAATCAGCGGGCGATCCAGCCAGGTCGACCAGTTGCCCCGTGAGAGGGCGCCCGCGGCCCGCGCAGCGCGGTCTACGGGATCCACGGCGCATGGGCGCCGGTCGCGGTGGTTCTTAAGCGGGGGGCCGTCTCAATCGGCGCGGTTTGGCAGGCGCTCGATGCGAGTCGGGAGCGGTCAGGGGCACTGGTTCGAGGTGTACGTCTCCCTGAGCGAGATAGCGGTCGAGTTCGGGCGGTCGGTAGGAGGCGTCCTCGTCGTGGCGCGTGCGAGCGGTTTCCGAGAGGTACTCACACCCGTCGACACGGCCCGACTCGTCCGCGGCCTCTCCGATGGGCCGGTGCCACGGTCGGGCCATGAGGTAGGGGCCGGTGCGTGAGTTGTGCACCGTGCCCATGATGTCGGGCCGCACAGCGAAGCCCATGCCGGTGTTCGAGGCAATGGCGCGCGGCCCGGTCTCGCTGAGGACCTCGGGGTCGAACTCCAGCCCGTGACGGCGAGCTTGGTGGACCATCCACAGCAGGGTGATGTCGGACAGGGCCGTCTCACCGTAGCCACCGCCGACGTCACTGTGTACTCCGGCGAACCACACCTGCTTCAGTTCCTGGCCCTTGTCGTCGGCGCCGGGTTGCTGGTGCCATAGCGTCGGGATGAACGGTGTGCGCTGCTCGTCGATGGCCAGTGCGTGGAAGGCTCCCTCCACCCAGCTGCTCAGGTCGGTGTCGTGGAACGCCCACCGACGGTTGACCGAGGCCACGACCGGCTTGAGCCACCGGGGACCCGGAACCGGGATGCCGAGGGTGCCGACCGTGTCCCACACTCCGATGAAGCGGATCCCCGTCTCGTACGCATACGTCTGGCGGAACAGGGTGGCGGCCGTGCCGGTCGGCTTCTCGATCCGGTCGCGGTACAGGGCCCACGCCTCCTTGATCCGGTGGGCGTGCTCCCGGCGCAGGATGCCGGAGTTGCGCACCAGGCCGACGAGGCTGCGTGCGGTGAAAGCCCCCCGGCTGAATCCGAACAGGTACAGATGGTCACCGGGCTCGTAGGCGTCGACGAGGAAGCGGTAGGCGTCCAGGACGTTGCTGGACAACCCCATGCCGAACGCGCCGCCGCGCAGGCGCTCCCAACGGCGCGTGCCGACACCGCGGCCGTAGTACACGCGCTGCTCCACGCCGTCTGCCCGCCGGCGGACGGCCAGGGCGACCTTGGTGACGTTCGTCTTGTGGGGCTGGTCGGCGAGGTCCCACGTGCCGTCACAGCAGAGGACCAGATTCTTGGCCATGGAAGCTCCCTCCGGGGAGGAACAGCGACCGCACATCATCGATGTCAGCGCCCCGGCCGGTCCCGCGCCGCGTGGCGGGACTACCGGCCGACAGGACGCGATTCGATGGTCGCACTACTCCGCAGGCCTCGCCATTTCTCCCTCAGCCGTCCGCCGGGGCCACGCCGATCGGGCAGGAGACGCCCGTGCCGCCGATGCCGCAGTAGCCTGCGGGGTTTTTGTCCAGGTACTGCTGGTGGTAGGGCTCGGCCGGGTAGAAGGGGCCCGCGGGAAGAACTTCGGTGGCTATCTCGCCGTAGCCCGAGCCGGTCAGGACGGACTGGTAGGCGGTGCGGGAGGTCTCGGCCTCGGACTGCTGCTCGGGGGAGTGGGTGTAGATGGCCGAGCGGTACTGGGTGCCGACGTCGTTGCCCTGGCGGAAGTGCTGGGTGGGGTCGTGGGACTCCCAGAAGAGCTTCAGGAGAGCGCCGTACGAGGTGACCGCGGGGTCGAAGACGACGCGGACGGCCTCGGTGTGGGCGGTGAGGCCGCTGCAGACCTCTTCGTAGGTGGGGTTCTCGGTGTGGCCGCCCTGGTAGCCGACCAGGGTGGTCCAGACGCCGGGGGCCTGCCAGAAGACGCGCTCCGCGCCCCAGAAGCAGCCGAGGCCGAAGTCGGCGACGGCCAGGCCCTGCGGATACGGGCCGGTGAGGGGATTGCCGAGGACGGTGTGGCGGTCGGGGACCGCGAAGCCCGGCTCGGGGCGGCCCTTCAGCGCCTCCTCGGGGGTCGGGAGGTGGTTCTCGCGGCGGCTGAACAGCATCGGGAGGGCTCCTCGGAGGGCGGAAGAGTGGGGTGGCTATCCCTTACAACGGGCGGGGGCGCGCTCGAATTCCGGGGCGCCGCTCACCTGGGCAGGGTCGCCGGGCACCTGGGCAGGGTCGCCGGGTAGCCGCGGCGCCGCTCACTTCGGCAGGGTCGCCGGGGAGCCGCCGTGGCCCTCCCAGCCCGCCACCGCCAGCGCCCGGTAGACGGCGTACTCGGCGGCCGGGTCCGCCCCGTACGACCACGGCACCGCGCCCACGTGGCCGTCCACGTGGCGCAGCTGCTCCATGGCGTCCGCGTACCGCTCCGACCGCACCAGGAACCAGATCAGCAGATGGCGGACGTGGGGCAGGACCGGGTGGTCGGCGGGGGCCCGGCGGACGGCGTACAGGGCGCCCTCGACGGCCTTGGTGATCACGTCGCTCTGGTAGAGGCCGCGAACGAGGTTGACCTCGGGCAGGTGCTCGAAGACGCCGAAGAGCGGCAGCGCGGGCAGGAGGCTCTTCTCGGGCGCGGACCCGGCGGCGGCGTGGGTGAAGCGGTCGGCGCGGTCCTGGGAGCCGTGCCACTTCTCGCACCAGTAGTGGAGGGCGGCGAGGTGGGCGCCCATGTGGTGCGGGGCGCGGTCGGTGACCTTGGTCCACAGCTCCTCGAAGTCGGCCTGCCGGTAGGGGAGACCGCGGGCGACGCCGAGTTCGATGATGTACGGGACGGGGTCGTCGGGGGCCAGCCGCGCCGCCTCGTGGCAGACGTCCCGGGCCTCCTCCAGGATCATGCGGAAGTCCTGCGAGGACGGGTCGCGCAGCGCCTGGCGGACCAGGAATTCCGCCTGCACGGCGGCCGCGCCCGGGTCCTCGGGGGCCGCGACGCGCCAGGTGCGCAGCCACATCCCGCCCTTGCCCGGGGCCTGGGCCAGCTCGAAGGCGGCGGCCCCGGCGAGCGTCTGCACGCGCTGCCAGCGCAGTTCGGAGGTCGCCTCGGTGAGCGCGAGCAGCCGGGAGGCGGGCTGCCAGTCCTGGCCGGACTGGACCTCCTCCAGCGCGTCGATGAGCTGGCGGTCCGGGCCGGGCAGCCGTACGTCCAGCTGCTCGGGCGGTACGAAGCCGTACTCACCCGGGTCCGTGGCGCGCACCGCGCCCCGCAGGGCCTCGCGGCCGCCGCGCCTCCGCCGCAGGGCGGGCAGCACGATCAGCCCACCGATCATGACGACGGCGATGAGGAAGATCAGAAGCTCCATGGTGTCCCCGTGTGAAGTCCCGTGACGGCTTGTGCTCCAGCCTATGCGCCCCGGCGGATATTGAAGACAGCCGTTGAATCCTGGACCTGCCCGCCGCCCCGCCCCGACCCGCCCGCCGCGCGTTACGCTCGGGCTCATGACCGATCAGGACCCCCAGAGCTTCGAGACGCTCGCCATCCACGCGGGCCAGGAGGCGGACCCGCTTACCGGCGCCGTCGTTCCGCCGATCTACCAGGTCTCCACCTATAAGCAGGACGGGGTGGGCGGGCTGCGCGGCGGCTATGAGTACAGCCGCTCCGCCAACCCCACCCGCACCGCGCTGGAAGAGAACCTGGCTGCCCTGGAGGGAGGCCGCCGCGGGCTCGCCTTCGCCTCCGGCCTCGCCGCCGAGGACTGCCTGCTGCGCACGCTGCTGGTGCCGGGCGACCATGTGGTGATCCCGAACGACGCGTACGGCGGCACGTTCCGCCTCTTCTCCAAGGTCGTCGAGCGCTGGGGCGTGGAGTGGTCGGTCGCCGACACCTCCGACCCGGCCGCGGTACGGGCCGCGCTGCGCCCCCGTACGAAGGTGATCTGGGTCGAGACGCCGAGCAACCCGCTGCTGGGCATCACCGACATCGCCGCCGTCGCCGACGTCGCCCGCACCGCGGGGGCCCGGCTCGTCGTGGACAACACGTTCGCCAGCCCGTATCTGCAGCAGCCGCTGGCGCTCGGGGCGGACGTCGTCGTGCACTCCACCACCAAGTACATGGGCGGCCACTCGGACGTCGTCGGCGGCGCGCTGATCGTCTCCGACCCGGCCCTCGGCGACGAACTCGCCTTCCACCAGAACGCGATGGGCGCCGTCGCCGCCCCCTTCGACTCCTGGCTGGTGCTGCGCGGCATCAAGACGCTCGGCGTACGGATGGACCGGCACAGCGCGAACGCCGAGCGCGTCGCGGAGCTGCTCACCGCCCACCCCAAGGTGGCCCAGGTCTACTACCCGGGGCTGGCCGAGCACGCGGGCCACGAGGTCGCCGCCAAGCAGATGCGGGCGTTCGGCGGCATGGTGTCGTTCCGGGTCGCCGGTGGCGAGGAGGCGGCGGTCGAGGTCTGCAACCGGGCCCGGCTGTTCACGCTCGGCGAGTCGCTGGGCGGCGTCGAGTCGCTGATCGAGCACCCGGGGCGGATGACCCACGCCTCGACGGCCGGTTCGGCGCTGGAGGTGCCGGGGGATCTCGTACGGCTGTCGGTGGGCATCGAGTCCATCGACGACCTGCTGGCGGATCTCACGCGGGCGCTGGCCTGACCACCTGAGTCACCACCCCTCCAGCGGAGGGGTGGTGTCGGTGGGCGGCCCCGCCCACGGGTGGACGACCGCCGCCCAGACGGTGAACGCGACGACCGCGGCGATCAGCACCGCCCAGCCGACGGTCCGCGCCGTCCGGCGGCGGCGCAGCAGCCGCTGCCCGCGCCCGGCCGCCCGTCCGGCCAGATCCGGCGGCAGTACCGGATGCGGCCCCTCCAGCATCCGCCGGACCTGGTCCTCCTTGCGGTCCGGGAAGCTCATCGTGCCGCTCCCGCGGGATGGCCGGTGTTCGGGGGCTCGGGTACGTCATGGGGGCCGGGGCGTGGCGGGGGGTTGCGCATCAGGGTGACGGCCCGCGCGCAGATGGCCCGTACGCGCTCGACCGGCAGGCCCAGCGTGGCCGCCGCCTGCTCCTCCGCTACCCCCTCGTACAGCCGCAGCACCAGCACCAGCCGCTCACGCGGGGTGAGCCGGTCCAGTACGCCGCCGCGCGGGCGGCGGTAGCGGCGGGCCCGGTGGGCGAAGAGGGCGGCCAGCTCCTGGCGGGCGCGGTCGTACGGATCCTCACCGCGCAGCCGGTCCCAGCGGGCGTAGGTGCGCGCGAGCGCGGCGGTCAGCAGGTCCTGCGCGGCCGTGGTGCCGACGACGGTGCCGGCTTCGGTTTCGACTTCCCCCGAGCGTTCCCCTGTGCGTTCTCCGGTGAGCAGTGTGGCCGCGTGCAACAACCTGCCACCCGCGCCCGCGACGAATGCCTCGAATTCCCGGGCCCGGCGGCTCTCCCGTGCTGCCTGCCGCTCTCGCACCACGTCCTCCGCCTTCCGTTCCTCAAGGACACGGCAGGCAGGGGCGCCCGGTCAAGAGTCAGGAGTCAGGACGCCGGGGCCGCCGCCTGCGGCACCGCGCCGTGCGCGGCGGAGAGGGCGACGTTGAAGCGGGTGAGCAGATCGCAGAACATATCGCGCTCCTCCACCGTCCAGTCGTCCGTGACCTGCGCCATCAGCTCGCGCCGCGAGGAGCGCACCTCCTCAAGACGGGCCTTGCCGCGCGGGGAGAGCTGGAGGACGACGGCGCGCCCGTCCTCGGGGTGCGAGGTGCGCTTGACCAGGCCGGAGTCGACCAGCGGGGCAACCTGCCGGGTCACGGTGGACGAGTCGATGCCCATGCCTCCGGCGAGCGCCTTGACCCCCATGGGGCCTTCCTGGTCGAGCCGGTTGAGCAGCAGGTAGGCGGCGCGGTCCATCGAATTGCGGGCCTGTCCGACGCCGCCGAGCCGGGTCTGCTCCGCGCGGCGGGCGAAGATCGCGACCTGGTGCTGGAGTGAATCGAGTACGCCTGTGTCGAGTTGAGTCGTCATGTCCGATTGGGTGGGCATGGCCTAGGGCTCACTTCATGCGGTGGTCTGTGGGATGTGGCACAGAGTACGCGGCCCGGGCCCTGCCCGTACGGGGGCTGCAGAAACCTGCCGACAACCGGCCAACGTCTGGTTCCCCCGGCCCGGCCGTGTTGCGATGGAGCTGCGAGACTGGGGCCATGGCTCCACGATCCGGCGGTATGGCCCCCCGACCCGGCGGCGAGGAAGGGTCCGGCCGGGCCCCGAGTCCCGCCCGTTCCGTACCGTCCGCTCCGCTCGCGGTCACGCTGGATGATGTGCGCGAGGCGCAGAAGATGCTTTCGGGGGTCTCCCGGCTGACCGCTCTGGAGGGCAGCCGCTATCTGACCGGTCTGGTCGGCTCCCCGGTGCAGCTGAAGTGCGAGAACCTGCAGCGTACGGGCTCCTTCAAGCTGCGCGGCGCCTATGTGCGGATCGCCCGTCTGACGGCCGCGGAGCGGGCCGCGGGGGTGGTCGCGGCGAGCGCCGGGAACCATGCGCAGGGCGTCGCGCTCGCGGCCTCGCTGCTGGGGGTGCGGTCGACCGTCTTCATGCCCGAGGGTGCGCCGCTGCCGAAGATCGCGGCGACCCGGGACTACGGCGCGGAGGTCCGGTTCGAGGGCCAGATCGTGGACGAGTCGATGCGGGCGGCGCGGCGGTACGCGGAGGAGACGGGTGCGGTCTTCATCCACCCGTTCGACCACCCGGACGTCATCGCGGGCCAGGGCACGGTGGGCCTGGAGATCCTGGAGCAGTGCCCCGAGGTGCGCACGGTCGTGGTGGGCATCGGCGGGGGCGGGCTCGTCGCCGGGGTCGCGGTGGCGGTGAAGGCGCTGCGGCCGGACGTACGCGTGGTGGGGGTGCAGGCGGCGGGCGCCGCGGCGTATCCGCCCTCGCTGGCGGCGGGGCGCCCGGTGCCGGTCGAGGCGCCGGTGACGATGGCGGACGGCATCAAGGTGGGGCTGCCGGGCGACGTTCCGTTCGAGATCATCAACGCGCTCGTCGACGAGGTCCGCACGGTCAGCGAGGACGAGCTGTCCAGCGCGCTGCTGCTGTGCCTGGAGCGGGCGAAGCTGGTGGTCGAACCGGCGGGGGCGAGCCCGGTGGCTGCGGTGTTGTCGGATCCGGAGTCCTTCGAGGGGCCGGTGGTGTCGGTGCTCTCGGGCGGCAACGTCGATCCGCTGCTGATGCAGCGCATCCTGCGGCACGGCATGGCCGCGGCGGGCCGCTATCTGTCGCTGCGCCTGCGGCTCACCGACCGGCCGGGGGCGCTGGCGACGCTGCTGGCGGAGCTGTCGGCGATGGACGCCAATGTGCTGGACATCAGCCATGTGCGGATCAACCCTCGGCTGGGGCTCAGTGAAGCGGAGGTAGAGCTTCAGCTGGAGACGAAGGGGCCGGAGCACTGCGCCGAGGTCCGCGAGGCGCTGCACGGGGCCGGGTACACGGTGATGATCTGACGGCATACGCCTGCCGTCAGGCATGTGTCGCGATGTAACGCGATTGCGTGCGGATTCCTCTCCAGTTGCTGTCGCGACGCTGCCGTTGTGGCCGGACATATGCCTTTATTGAGGGGACGCGTCCCCCGTGGCGCTGACTCAACCCGGGAACACCCAACTCTGGGAGTGCCACATGCCAGGCGCGATCCATGCCGAGGGCCTGGTGAAGACCTTCGGCGAAGTAAGGGCTCTGGACGGCGTCGACCTCGACGTGCCGGAAGGAACCGTGCTCGGACTGCTCGGCCCCAACGGTGCGGGCAAGACCACCGCGGTGCGCGTGCTGACCACGCTGCTGCGCCCGGACAGCGGGACGGCGGTGGTCGCGGGGGTGGATGTGCTGAAGTACCCCAACGAGGTCCGCCGGTCCATCGGCCTGTCCGGGCAGTTCGCCGCCGTCGACGAGTATCTGACGGGCCGCGAGAACCTCCGGATGGTCGGCCAGCTCTACCAGATGGGCGCGCGCGAGGCGAAGGCCCGCGCGGACGAGCTGCTGGAGCGGTTCCACCTCGCGGACGCGGCCGACCGCACCGCCAAGACGTACTCCGGCGGCATGCGCCGCCGTCTCGACCTCGCCGCCGCCCTGGTCGTCAGCCCGCCCGTCATGTTCATGGACGAGCCGACGACGGGGCTCGACCCGCGCAACCGGCAGGCGCTGTGGGAGGTCATCCAGGAGCTGGTGGCGGGCGGTACGACGCTGCTGCTGACCACGCAGTACCTGGAGGAGGCCGACCATCTGGCCCATGACATCTGCGTGATCGACCGCGGCAAGGTCATCGCCCGCGGCACCTCCGACCAGCTCAAGGCCCGTACCGGCGGGGAGCGGGTGGAGGTCGTGGTGCACGAGCGGGAGCACATCGCGGTCGCCGAGCATGTGCTGCGGGTGCTGGGCAAGGGGGAGACCACGGTGCGGGAGCACACCCGCAAGGTCACCGTGCCGGTGGTCGGCGGGGCCAAGCTGCTCGCCGAGGTCATCCGCGAACTGGACACCCGTGGGGTGGAGATCGACGACATCGGGCTGCGCCGCCCGACGCTCGACGATGTCTTCATCTCGCTCACCGGCCATGGCGCCGAGGACAGCGGCGCCGAGGACGGCGTCGGAGCGAGGGGCGTCGGGGCGAGGGGCGTCGGGGCGAGCGGCGTGGGGACGAGTGACGTCGGGGCGAGCGGTGCGCGCGAGGGAGGCAAGTGATGGCTGTTGTCGAGGAGTCGGGCGCCACGGTCGCCGCCGCCCCCCGGCCGCGCGGCGGGCCGCTCGGGGCGGTCCGGGACTCGCTGGTGGTCGCCCAGCGCAATTTGATCCGAATGATGCGGATTCCGGAAGTCGTCATTTTTGGCCTTATCCAGCCCATTATGTTCGTGGTGCTGTTCAGTTATGTATTCGGCGGCGCGATCATGGTGCCGGGGCAGGCCAGTGCGGACGCGGACGTCTATCGCGAGTTCCTGATGGGCGGGATCTTCGCGCAGACCGTCACCTTCGCGACGGCGGGCGCGGGCGCGGGGATCGCCGACGATATGCACAAGGGGCTGATCGACCGGTTCCGCTCGCTGCCGATGGCGCGCGGCGCGGTGCTCACCGGCCGTACGCTCGCCGATCTGGTACAGACGGCGCTGACGCTGGTCGTGCTGGCGATCGTCGCGCTCATCGTGGGGTGGCGGGTGCACGACGGGATCCTGAGCGCGCTGGGCGCGTTCGGGCTGCTGCTTCTGCTCGGGTACGCCTTCTCGTGGATCGGCGCGCTGATCGGGCTGACGGTACGGACCCCCGAGGCCGCGACGTCCGGCGGGCTGATCTGGCTGTTCCCGCTGACCTTCATCTCGAACGCGTTCGTGCCGTCCAGCAAGATGCCCGAGTTCCTGGGGCACATCGCGGACTGGAACCCGTTCAGCGCCACGGTGCAGGCCTGCCGGGAGCTGTTCGGCAATCCGCAGGGCGTCGTCTCGGACGCCTGGCCGATGCAGCATCCGGTGCTGGCGTCGGTGCTGTGGTCGGTGGTGATCATCGTGGTGTTCCGGACGCTGTCGGTCCGGAAGTACCGCTCGGCGACGGCCTGAGTGCTGCTACAGCGAGCCCCCGGCCGTGTCGGCCGGGGGCTCGCTGTGCGACGTGCGGGCGTTCGGGGGGCGCTTCAGCCCTGGTAGGGCTTGGCATCCAGGATGCGCACCGAGGCCGTACGGCCGTTGGGGAGTTCGTATTCGGCGTCCTGGCCGACCTTCTTGCCGTTCACACCCGTGCCCAGCGGGGACTGCGGCGAGTAGGTCTCGATGTCCGAGCTCGCGTATTCACGAGAGGCGAGAAGGAAGGTCAGGGTGTCGTCCGTGTCGCCGTCGAAGGCGATGGTGACGACCATGCCGGGGGCGACCACGCCGGTGTCCGCGGGTGCCTCTCCGACCTTCGCGTGCTCCAGGAGCTGCGTCAGCTGACGCACTCGGAGCTCCTGCTTGCCCTGCTCCTCCTTGGCGGCGTGGTAACCGCCGTTCTCCCGGAGGTCACCTTCCTCCCGGGCAGCCTCGATCTTCTTCGCGATCTCGATACGTGCCGGACCCGACAGGTACTCCAGCTCGGCCTTGAGCTGGTCGTACGCCTCCTGGGTCAGCCAGGTGACGTTCTCGCTGGTCTGGGTCACAGGTGCTCCTCGTCGGTGCTGGGAATACAAATGAACGCCCTACTCAGAAGGGTGCGCCTTCAAAGCCGGGCGAAACCACGAGCCTAACAATTCCGACAGGAAACGGGGAGGAGGGAACTCAGCTCCATGCGCATGAAACGGGACAAAACCGACCAGTTCGGGTGTGAATGGCTCAGATCTCCGACCGAGCCTCCGGCTGCGCCTCTAGCCGGTGTCAGGGCGGCGTCCGGTCGGTGCCGGGACGGTATCCGGTCGGTGCCGGGCCGGTGTCCTGGGCGGGCCCTGTCCGGTGCGCGGCTCAGCTGTCCGCGGCGGAGCCGCAGCCGACCAGCTCGGCGCTGGTCGCGCGCGCGGTGGTGCGCACCGTCACGATCTTGATCATGTCGTCCTGGCGCTGCCCGAAACTGAAGCTCTTGCGGCCCACCTCTTCGTGGTAGGTGTCCAGCGTGCGCACCGTGCACTCGGCGGTGGTGTCCTGGTCCTTGGTGATCTCCAGCCGGACCTCGACGGTGTCGTCCGAGGTCACCTCGAAACCGGTCAGCTGCCCGCTGACGTCCTTTTCGATGACGTACGCGTACCCGAACCAGGCGATCAGGGCGACCAGACCGGCGCCGAGCACCGAACCGATGATCTTCAGCTTGCGGTCGGCCCGCTCGTCCGCGGAGCGGCCGTAGCGCCCCTCGGGAAGGCCCTCGCGCACCGCCGACATGATCGCTTCCTCCTGCCTGGGAGACCCGGAATTATTCGGGCCCGCTGTGGGTCACTATAGAAGCCGTCTTCCGCGACGAATCACTGAGGATCGAAGTTGACTGAGCAGCTGCGTTTGATGGCCGTGCACGCGCACCCGGATGACGAGTCGAGCAAGGGCGCGGCCACCATGGCCAAGTACGTGTCCGAGGGGGTGGACGTGCTGGTCGCGACCTGCACAGGCGGTGAGCGCGGCTCCATCCTCAACCCCAAGCTCCAGGGGGACCCGTACATCGAGGAGCACATCCACGAGGTGCGCGCCAAGGAGATGGACGAGGCGCGCGAGATCCTCGGCGTCAAGCAGGAGTGGCTGGGCTTCGTGGACTCCGGGCTGCCCGAGGGCGACCCGCTGCCCCCGCTGCCCGAGGGCTGCTTCGCGCTCCAGGACGTGGACGAGGCGGCGGGCGCGCTCGTCAAGCTGATCCGCTCCTTCAAGCCGCAGGTCATCACCACGTATGACGAGAACGGCGGCTATCCGCACCCCGACCACATCATGACCCACAAGATCACGATGGTGGCCTTCGAGGCGGCCGGGGACCCGGAGAAGTACCCCGAGGCGGGTCCGGCCTGGCAGCCGCAGAAGCTCTACTACAACCAGGGCTTCAACCGGCCGCGCACCGTCGCCCTGCACGAGGCGCTGCTCGCGCGCGGGCTGGATTCGCCGTACGGGGAGTGGCTGGAGCGCTGGAAGGACTTCTCGAGGCGCGAGCGCACCCTGACCACCTATGTGCCGTGCGCGGACTTCTTCGAGATCCGCGACAAGGCGCTGATCGCGCACCGCACACAGATCGACCCCGACGGCGGCTGGTTCCGGGTGCCCATGGACGTCCAGAAGGAGGTCTGGCCGACGGAGGAGTACGAGCTGGCCAAGTCGCTCGTCGATACTTCCCTCCCCGAGGACGACCTCTTCGCGGGCATCCGCAACAATTGACCCCATGATGAGCGCGACCAGCACCCTCGCCATGACGCATCTCGTCCCGCTCGCCAAGGATCTGGACGAGAACAAGGTGACCCCCGGCCTGCTCGGGTTCGTCGTCTTCGCACTGATCGGCGGCGCGGTGTGGCTCCTGATGAAGTCCATGAACAAGCACATGAACAAGGTGGACTTCGAGGAGGCGCCGGAGCCCGGTGAAGCCCGGGCCACCGCCTCCCCGAAGGGCGCGAAGGGCGCCGCGGGGGAGCCCGCCCGCGGGGAGCGCACCGCCTGAGCGCGCGCACGGCGTAGCACCACTTCCCGGGCCCAGGCCCGGAGCGGCACCGCCTCACCCGGGCCCGGACCGGAGTGGACCGGGCCCAGACACGGGCGCAGGCGCGGCCTCAAGTGTGGCCTCAGGCGCGGGGCCGGTCGGACAGCACGGCCATGACCTCGCGGGAGCGGCGGCTCGGCACCATGCCGAGCTGCCATGCCTGCCATCCCGTTTCCGGCTCCACACCGCGCTCCAGCACCAGCGCGAACGCCTCCGCGCACCCCTCCAGCCGGGGGTCCCCGCCCGCCGCGGCCCCGTCCGGCTCCCGCAGCTCCCGCAGCAGCTCCGCCAGCTCCTCCTGCGCCACCGCCGTGCCGATCACCGAGCCGCCCGCCGAGGCGAACGGCAGCAGCGTGCAGCGCAGGAACCGGGCCCAGGACCCACCGCGCCGGTCCCCGTACTCCGCGAACAGCCGGGTCGCCTCCTCCACCAGCTCCAGCGCCTGCACCGCCCGGCCGTTCCCCGCGTCGATCACCGCCAGCTCGACGCATGACCACGCCTCGCCATGGGCCACCCCCACCCGGTGGAAGTCCTGCCGCGCGTCCTGCAGCAGCTGCCGCGCGAAGCCGCTGTTGCGCAGCGAGCCGGTCTGCGCCGCCCGCAGATCACGGGTGACCCGCGCCGAGTGGTGCCGGGCACACGCCAGTCCGTACACATCGCGCATCCGGCTGAACATCGTGCGCGCCCGCTCCAGCTCGCGCACCGCCGCGTCCCGGTCGCCGCGCTCCTCCAGGGCCTGGCCCAGGTAGTACAGCGTCCAGGCCTCACCGCGCGCGTCCTCGTTCTCCCGGTGCCGGGACAGGGCCTGGCGCAGCTGGTCCACGGCCGCCGACGGCTCCCCGGCCACCAGCCGGGCGCGGGCCAGCTGGGTCAGCGCCCAGGCCTCACCGCGCTGGTCGTGGGTGCGGTGGTACGCGCCCAGCGCGTCCCGCAGCTCGGCCTCCGCGCGCGGCACGTCGCCCATGCGCAGACACGCCTGGCCGAGCTGGAAGTGCGCCCACGCCTGGCCGTGCAGGCTCTCGGACTCCCGGTGCAGCTCCAGGGACTGCCGCAGCAGGTCCAGCGCCTCGGCGAGCTGCCCGCGGTCCCGCTCCACGGCGGCCAGCGCGTGCATCGTCCACCCCCGGTCCCCGCGCAGGGGCTCGGACGTCTGCAGGGCCAGCGCCTCGCGCAGCTTCGCCGAGGCCTCGACCAGATTCCCCTGGTGGTGCAGGGTGATGCCGAGGCTGCACAGCGCCCGGGCCGCGCCCGCCTCGTGCTGGGCCTCGAAATACAGGTCGACCACCGAGGACAGCGTCGTACGGGCCTGGTCCAGCTCGCCGAGCTGGCGGGCGGCGATCCCGGTCCGCCACTGCACGGACCGCACCAGCAGCCCCTGGTCGACTGCCTGGGTCAGCTCGCTGATCTCGCCCAGCCGGTACAGGTCGCCGCGCAGCAGGCAGTAGTCGCACAGCGCGCCCAGCAGATGCAGCACCACGGACTGGTCCACTCCCTCCGCGTGGCGCAGCGCCGCCGTGATGAAGCTCGATTCGTCGTCCAGCCAGCCCAGCGCCGCGTCCAGCGAGGTGAAGCCGTGGCCGCCCGCCGTGCCCTTGGTGAAGACGTCGGCGCGGGTGGACGTCTTCCCGTCGACCAGCCGGATCACCGAGTCCGCCAGCTCGGCATAGCTGCGGATCAGCCGCTCCTGCGCGGCGGTGCGCTGCTCGGGCTCCTCCTCGTCCGCCAGCCGCGCGGCGGCGAACGAGCGCACCACGTCGTGCAGCCGGTAGCGGCTGCCGCGCACATGCTGGATCAGCCCGGCGCGGCCCAGCGCGTCCAGATGACGGGCCGCCTCCTGCTGATCGGCGCCCAGCAGCGCCGCGGCCGCCGCCGCGCCCATGCTCGCCCGCCCGGCCAGCGCGAGGCGCCGCAGCAGCCGCCGGGCGCCGTCCTGCTGGTCGGTGTAGCGCAGCCACAGGGTGCGCTCGACCGGGCCGACCGGCCCGTAGGCCTCCAGGTCGGTGGCGAGGGCGGCGGGGGTGCGCGGGCCGAGGGAGGAGCCCGCGATCCGCAGGGCCAGGGGCAGCCGCCCGCACAGCTCGGCGATCCGCTCCACGGACTGCCCGTCGTACGGACCGGGCCCGGCCGGGTTCTCGGCGGAGACCCGCAGCAGCTCCTCGGCGCCCGACTGGTCCAGCGGGCCGACCTCCAGCTTGTGCACCCACGCGGCCAGATCCGGCGGCAGGGTGAGCGGGGTGCGCGAGGTCACCAGGATCAGGCTGTCGGACCGCTCCGGGACCAGTGTGGACACCTGCTCCGCGTCGCTCGCGTCGTCCAGCACGATCGTGACCGGAAGCCCGGTCATGTGCTGGTGATACAGCTCGATGAGCCGCTTGAGGTGCTGGTCCTGACCGGCCCGCTCCCGGAAGAGCAGCTGGTCGCGGGGGGCTCCGAGCCTGTTCAGCAGATGCAGCAGCGCGTCGCGGGTCGACAGCGGGGCCTGCTCGGCGCTGTCCCCGCGCAGATCCACCAGGCACGCGCCCCGGAACTGGTCGCGCAGCTCGTGGGCCGCCCGCACGGCCAGCATGGTGCGGCCCGAGCCCGGCGGGCCCTCCAGCAGCACCACCGTCGGCTTGGTCTCGGTGCTGGCCCGCGCCTGGTGCACCCACTGGGCGATCTGGGTGGTCTGCGCGCGGCGCCCGGCGAACGGGCCGTCCGCCTGGGGGAGATGGCCGAAGGACTGCTCCAGCACGGTGCGCCTGCGGGCCGCCTGGCTGCGGTCCGCGCCCCGCAGCCGCGGCGCCTGCCCGCCGGCCGGGGAGCCGGAGCGCTTGGGCGAGCCGCCGCCCTGGCGGGTAGCGGCCGAGGTCATCCGGTGCTTGTCGATGAACGGCCGGATGCCGCGCACCTCGACCGCCGTCAGCCACTGCAGCCGCAACTGCTCGGGCCCGCCGGGCTGGTTGCGCAGCGCCGCCTGGCGGTGGGCGGCGGGCCAGTGCGCCGCGGTGAGCTTGAGGACGGCCGCGGCCGACCCCGCCACCCCCGCGGTCACGCCCGCGCCCAGCGCCGTGCCCGCCGACGTGCCGAAGGTGAGGTCCGCGCCGAAGGCGGCGACCGCCGCCACCCCCGCGGCCAGCGCCGGGGTGGCCAGCCGCCCGCGCCCCAGCATCGCCGAGAGCGGTCGTCTGCCCGCCTCCGCCTCCTCCAGCGCGCGCCTGTACGCGCCGTACTCCTCGGCCGCGGTCGCCGCCATCTCGTCCAGCGAGCCCCGCGCGCGGGTCAGCAGCACCCCGCCGTCCGTGCGGCCGCCCGAGCGCCGCACCTCCTCCTCGACGGCCCGTGTCAGCAGCCGCTCGACCTCCGTCCGGTGGCTGTCCCGCAGCACGGCCAGTGAGCCCGGCATGTGATCCCCCTCCTGCACGAGCGCCACGCGTGAATCGCGCGTTGCTCCCCAAGTCTTCCGCTTCTGCCTCATTTCCGGCAGCCCTGTGGATAACTCCCCCTGTGGACAACTCGCCGCCCCCCACGAGCCGGGCCCCCACGAGCCGGGCCCCCGCGAGCCGGCCCCGCCCCCACGGGCAGGCCTCGCCCCCGCGGGCCGGGCCCGTGCCTGGTCGGGCGAGGAGGCGTTGGGTCATTCCCTGGATGAAACAGACGATGGCCAATGATTAAAGCTGGCTCCTTTTGTGCGTGAATAGCCAGGGACGTGACACCGAGTCGCAGGTTCAAGGAATTGATTCACCACATGTGGAATCTCGGATTCCGGCGAAATGATCACGATGTGACGTCGATCACATGGGTAAAGACTTGATCAAGTGGATCCGGTGGTTCATATACTGGCGGCACGTTCGGTGCCGCGGATGAACTGACCTTCATCGCCGCCTCCGGTGCGGCCGCCGCGTGTCCGTCCGGCGCAGTCATGTGGTCTCAGCTCAGGGGGGAAGCTCATGCTTTTTGGACGAGTTGATCAGGGCGCATCGCTCGAGGGCTTCGTTGATCCTGTGATCGCCGGCGTCGTGGCCGAGGGTACGTAACCGCCAGGAGTCGGCGAAACTTCGCGAATTCCTCGCCATTCATGGTGACCATTTGATGCGAGACTCACGGCATTTTCGCTGAAAGAGTTCTCGTTGAGGCATAGCGCGGAAGCGCGGCTCAATGGTGTCTGGGCGGACGGCGTGTCGGCGTTACGCCGCATTGAAGCGCTGTGCGGTATGCCTGTCGACCACAAGGTGGCGCGTACACCGAGAACTGTTGGCCATAGCTGATCGTCAGCAGTATCGCAAACCATCTTCCTAGGGCACTTTTGGTGCCTCGAAATCCGGCGCCTCACCGCCGGACGAACGTAAGGTTGATAGGTGAATTCAAGTACTTCCTTAAGAGATCCCCACATCGAACTAGGAAACGATCACTTGAGAATCCTTCGACTCGTCTCAGAGGGCTGCACCATGGTGCAGGTCGCCCGCCGCATGGAGATGAGCGACCGCACACTCCGGCGCAAACTCCGATCGATATGTGACCACGTCGACGTGGAAACCCCGATAGAAGCAGTGGTGTGGGCTGTGCGCCGAAGAATCATCTGACCGGAGTCACGCTGTCGTTTAAAGCGGCGCCAGGTGACGGTTGGCGGAGGAAACCGTCACCAGCCGCCGTGCACCCGCTTCGTCGCGCCGTACCCGCGGTATCGCCCCCGGGTGCCGTGACGGGCCACGCCGCCGCGCGGCCATCTTGTACCGCGCCCTGTGCGCCCCTGCCGCCCCCGGTGGCCGATGCCGGTCAGTTCGTTGTCCGGCGGCATCGTCCCGCGATAGAAAACGTCTGTGGCAGGCGAAAAGATTAAGTACCCGCAGGTCCGGTCTTCCGCGTCGGCTGTCGACAGTCCCGTGAGTGCATCGGTCGAACAGCTTCTGAGTCGGCTTGGGTTAGGTTCACTGAGCGCCTCGGAGGTCTACTCCTATCCTGGCCGGAATGAGAACTGGTCCGGTATCACGGACACCGGGAATTCGGTGTTCGTAAAGCAGCTCAGGGGGAGTCCCAGGGAATCCCTGAAGCGCTACCGAAGGGTCTTGTCGTTCGAGTGCCTGGTGAAGGGCGGTGTCCGGCCTTTCCCTCGTCCCGAATTCCTCGGGGGCGATGAGGAGCAGCGGCTGCTGGTGTTCCGGATGCTGGACGACATCAGGTCCGGCAGCGAACTCGCCGCGGACCAGGAGTTCACCGAGGCCATGGCGGTGGAGGCCGGGCGGGCGCTGGCAGCGCTGCATCGGCTCCCGTTCCGGGCCGAGGACTTCCCTGACCCGGACCCCCACCCGTACCCACCGGTCGAAGACCTGCGGTCGCTGCCGCTGGAGAACTACGTCAACGCCACCGGCGCCTTCGTGCAGGCATGGGCGCTGTTGCAGCGTGACGCCGCGCTGCTCGACGAGCTGGAGCGGCTGCGCGCGGCCGAGGCCAGCGTCGCGCGTGTGCCCATCCACGGTGACCTGCGGCTGGATCAGTTCCTGCTCACCGACACGGCGTTCTACGTCAACGACTGGGAAGAGTTCAGGCTCGGTGACCCGGCACGCGATGTCGGGGCGTACGCCGGCGAGTGGCTGCACCGCGCGGTGCTGCGGATTCCCGGGCAGGAGACGGACGACGCGTTCTCCCCCGTGCTCACGCACGAGGAGGTCGTGGCGCGCGGCAGCGACGAACTGGTGCGCGTATTGCCGCTGATCTCCGGGTTCCACCGTGGTTACCGCGAGGGCGGGGGCCCCGACGACGACGGACTCGTGGTGCGTGCCACGTCCTACGCCGGCTGGCACCTGATCGATCGGCTGATCGCCTCGACCAGGGAGAGCGGTCGGCTGTCGGCCATCGTCCGGGCGGCGGCGGGCATTGGCAGGACCGCGCTACTTGATCCGCGGAGCTTCGTCTCCACGGTCGGACTCGGGGAGGCTCCATGAGTACGCGCACCGAAGAGATGGCCACGCCCGGTCGCGTGCCGGAGCAGCCCTCCGTGAACGGGGGGCCCGTACCGGTGCTTTCGGCCGGGCTCCGGCTGGCGCTGGAGGACGTACGGATCGCGCCGGACGGCAAGACGGCCTGGGTGCGGGACGACGAGGTGACCGCCGAGTCCGCGTCCGCGATGCGCTTCGTGCTCGCCCGCACCCTGTACGAAGTGCTGCACACCGGGCGCGGGGTCAAGGACCGTGAGCCGCCCAAGACACTGCGCGCGCCGGACTTCGAGGCACGGCTGGCGAAGGCGACACCGCACCCGGAGACGGTCGCCGCGGTGATCCTCACCGGGCAACGGTCGGCCGCCGGCCGACAGGTCGTGGAGATCGACGGCCTGCGCGTGGGCGTCCCGGACTCGGTGACGCTCCGGGAAACCGGGCGGCTGGCGGGAGATCCCGGACGCCCGGTGGCGACGATGAAACTCCCGGCGGCCCGCCCGCTCGTCTCTCCCGGCTTCTTCCTCGTGGACAGCGGCGCGGGCCGCACCGGTGGTGGCGATCTGCTGCGGCTCTATCTGCGGGTGGCCGACCCGGACGCGGCGCCGGAGCTGTGGCATGCCGTACTGAGCGCTCTGGAGAGCCGCTCCGCGACCTATCGCGCGAAGATCATCTCGAATCCGGCGAGCCTGCCGCGCAACGACGGCATGGTCCTCTACCTCAGCTCGCGCTCCTGGCACGTTGTCGACGTGGTGACCGAAACCGCCGTTGCCACCGCCCTGCCGGAGGGGCCCGCCCCGGCGTTCGCCCATGTGATCGCGCCCGGTGTGACGGCCGCGTGGGAGCCGAAGGACGACCGTACGGGCATGCGCGGAATGAGTTTCGGCGAACACCGGGCGCATGTGGTCGCGCGGGCCTTCGTGAGCGCGGCGGAACAGCGCCGCGAACATCCGACCGCCGCCGAGCTGGCGGCGGCGTGCGTCGCGGCGAACGTGGATCCCGCCGACCCCGCCCGGAATCTCGACTCGGGCGACTGGCCGTGGACGACCTGAACCGTCAGCCGTGGACGACCTGAAGCAGTCAGCCGTCGACGACCTGAACCGTCAGCCGTGGCCACGACGGTGACCGGATTCAACCGCACCCCGCAGGAGGTCCATCACCATGGCCAGAGAACCACGCCCTGACGATTCCCACGAGCTGCGTGTCTTCACACAGCTTCTGGAGGGCCGGAGGGCCTCCGTGGCCTCCGCGGTGGTGATGAGCCTGCTCTCCGCCGCCGCCACCCTCGTCCTCCCCCTCCAGGTCCGCGATCTGGTGATGGCTCTCGCCGAGGACGAACGTCCCGTCGGTCCGCTGCTCATGATGGCGGGCCTCGCGGTGGGCGCCGGGCTGGCGTCGGCGCTCTCCTCCTACCTGCTCACCCGCGCCGGTGAGGGCCTGGTCTCCGAGGCGCGGTCCCGGATCGTCTCGCACATCCTGACCCTGCCGCTGCGGCGGGTGCGGCGTGAGGGAGCGGGCAATCTGGTCGCCCGCGCCAACTCCGACAGCACGCAGCTGCGCTCTGTGGTGGACGTCGGGGTGGCGCAGCTCCCGTCGTCGCTCTTCCTGGCCATCGGCACCCTGGTCGCCATGGGCATGCTGGACTGGGTCCTGCTGCTCGTCGTGCTCGCCACCTTCACGATCGCCGGTGTCGGCATCTTCCTGTGCGTACGGTCGATCCGCGGTGGTGTGGAACGCCAGCAGAACGCCATCGGGACGATGTCGCAGCAGATGACGGCGGCCGTGCTGTCACTGCCCACGGTCAAGGCGTTCCTCGCCGAACGCCAGGTGGCGTCCTCGCTCGGCCGCAGTGTCGAGGACGCGCGCAGGGCCGCCGTATCGGTCGCGAGGGTGACCGCCCTGGTCGGACCCACGATGCAGCTCGGCCAACAGCTCTCGATCATCGCGGTGATGGTCACCAGCGGTGCCCGGCTGGCCTCCGGGGACCTGGGCATCGGCGAGTTCGCCGCCTTCATCGTCTACCTGCTGCAACTCGTCGCGCCGCTGACCCTGCTGGTCTCAGGCGTGGCCCGGATGCAGAGCGGCCTGGCCGCCCGGATGCGTCTCAACAGTGTGCTCACCCTCGCCTCGGAAGGCGCCGGGGCCGCCTCGCCCGTCGAGCCGTCACCGACCGCGCCCGCGGTGGAGTTCGACGCGGTCACTTACACGGACGGCGGGCGCACCATCATCCACGAGGCGTCCTTCGCGGCCCCCGCACGGGGACTCACCGCCATCGTCGGGCCGTCCGGGGCGGGAAAGACGACCTTGCTCGGGCTCACCGAGCGCTTCCTCCTGCCGGATTCGGGCCGTATCTCCGTCTGCGGGTTTCCGGTCGAGCGCTGGCCCCTGCGCCAGCTGCGCGGCGAGATCAATTACGTCGACCAGAGCTTCACGCTCGTCGAGGGCACGGTGCGGCAGAACCTCCAGCTCGGGCAGGACGAGGACCTGCCGGACGCGGAGCTGTGGCAGGCGCTGGAGACGCTGGCGCTGCGCGGCGCCGTAGAAGCGCTGCCGGACGGTCTGGACACCGAGCTGGGACGAGCCGAGGACCTGTCGGGAGGCCAGCGGCAGCGGCTGGCGGCCGCCCGCGTGCTCCTGCGGGACACGCGCATCGTCATCTTCGACGAACCGACCTCGCAGCTCGACAGCGAGAACGAGGAACGGCTGCGGGTGCTGATGCGCACGCTCGCGGCCGAGCGCGCGGTGATCGTGGTCGCGCACCGCATCTCCACGGTGCAGGACGCCGATCTGATCGTGGTCGTGGACGAGGGACACATCGTCGACCGGGGCACGCACGAGGAGCTGCTGACGCGCTCCGCGCTCTATCAGGAGCTGGTGTACGGACAGTCCCTGCGCGGTGGTCCGGCGAGGCGGGCGGTCGACAGTGCCCCGGTGCCGCCCGCGCCGGTGGCCGGGATGGCGGAGCGGTGACCGGCACGGCGGGCGCGGTCCAACCAGTGGGGGTGCGGCGCCTGCTGGTGGTGGGTACGGGTTCGGTGACCGCCGCCCATCTGCCCTTCTGGGCCAGCTGGCTGAAGGCCGGGCACCCCGGGACGGAGGTGCGGTACGTACTGACCGGGGCGGCCACCAGGTTCGTCACCCGGGAGGCGCTGGCCGCCATCAGCGGCTGTGACGTGCTGGCGGACCGATGGCCCGACGAGCCGGAGCCGAGAGCCCGGCATGTGGACCTCGCACAGTGGCCCGACGCGGTCGTGGTGCTGCCGGCGACGCTGAACTACCTGGCCAGACTGGCCATCGGGCTGGGCGACTCGCCCTCCCTCCTCGCGCTTCAGTGCACGCGGGCGGCGATCGCGCTGGCGCCCGCGCTGCCGCCCGGCGGCGCGGAGAGCGCGGCGTACGCGGAACACACCGCCAAGCTCGGCGCGCGGAGCAACGTGCTCGTCGTCCCACCCCATCCCGGCCGCAGTACGACCAGCGGGAAGCGCGAGGCGTGGGCGCCCGCGTCCTTTCCCGACGTGCTGGCCGCGGCCGACAGGCTGCGGGCGGACCTGGAAGCACCGGACAACTCACGGAGGCAGCCATGACCACCGAAACACCCCGGCAGACCGAGAGCAGCGCGTACGGGGAGTCGCTGGCGGACGTCTACGACACGCTCTACCCCGCCTCGGGCCCCGCCATCGACTCCATGGTCGCCTTCCTCCAGGAGCTGTGCCCCGCCCCCGCCTCGCTGCTCGAACTGGGAGTGGGGACCGGTCGGTTGGCGATCCCGCTGGCCAGGCACGGCTACCGGGTGCACGGGGTGGACGCGTCCCCCGCGATGCTGGCGAAGCTCCACGAGAACGACCCCACGGGCGGTGTCACCACGTCGGTGGGCGACTTCAGCGCGCTGGCCGTCGAGGAGCGGTACGACCTCGTCCTCACCGCGCTCAACACCTTCTTCATGCTGCCCACCCAGGAGCAGCAGATCAGCTGTCTCCGCGGCATCCACGACGCGCTGGCGGACGGCGGGGTCGCGGTCTTCGAGACGTACAACCCGCAGGTGTACCACCGGCTCACCGAGGCGACGACCCGGGTCGGCCATCTGGCGCCGGACGCGTTGCTGCTCGACACGGTTCAGGTGAACCGGTCGCTCCAGTCCGTCCTGGTCGTCCACACGATCATGGGCCCCGGCGGGCTGCGGAAGGTGCCGGAGGTCAGCCGGTACGCCTGGCCCGCCGAGTTCGACGTGATGGCCCGGCTCGCGGGACTGCGCGTGACCGGCCGCTGGGCCGGCTGGGACCGCGGCCCGGTGACCGATCAGGCGGAGAAGCACGTCTACGTGGTGGAGCGCCAAAGTGTATGAGTAACTTGACGAGGTGATGTGTTAACACAATACTTCAGTGAGTTAACGCATGGCATGGGGAGGTGCGCGGCATGGCTGTGTCGGCGCTGGAGGTCGACGGCGTACGGAAGAGTTACGGCAGACGTCAGGCCGTCGACGGCATGACCTTCGACATCCGCGCCGGTGAGCTGTTCGGCTTCGTGGGAAGCAACGGAGCCGGGAAGACCACCACGATGCGGATCATCCTCGGAGTCCTCACACCCGACGCGGGAGAGGTCCGGTGGCTCGGCCGTCCGGTCGACTTCGCCGCCCGTCGGCAGTTCGGTTACATGCCCGAGGAGCGCGGTCTCTATCCGCGGATGAAGGTCCGCGAACACCTCCGGTACCTGGGCGAGTTGCACGGCCTTTCGCCGTCCGCCGCGCGGGCGGCGGCGGGGCTGTGGATCGAGCGGCTGGAGCTGTCCTCGTACGCCTCCGAGGAGGTCCAGAACCTCAGCCTCGGCAACCAGCAGCGGGTCCAGCTGGCCGCGGCGCTGGTCCACGGGCCGAAGGCGCTGGTGCTCGACGAGCCGTTCTCCGGCCTCGACCCGGTGGCGGTCGACGTCATGCGTGACGTGCTCGCCGAACGGGCCGCCGACGGGGTCCCCGTCATGTTCTCCAGCCATCAGCTCTCGCTCGTCGAACGCGTCTGCGACCGGGTCGGCATCGTCGGCGGCGGGCGGCTCATCGCCTGCGGGACGGTCAAGGAGCTGAGCGAGAACGCCGATCGCCGACTGCTGGTCGACGCCCCTGAGGCGGGGGAGGACTGGGCCGCGGGGCTGGCGGGCGTGGAGGTCGTGAGCCGCGAGGGCACCCGTACCCGGCTCCGCCTGGCGCAGGGCGCGGACGATCAGCGGGTGCTCCACGCGGCGCTGGCCACCGGGCCGGTCTCGGCCTTCGTGTCCGAACACCCGCCGCTGACCGAGCTGTACCGCGACCTGATCAGCAACCGGACCGAGGGCGGCGAGCGATGAGCACAGCGGTGCGAGCGCGGGGCGAAGCGACCGGCCAGGACTTACCGGCCCGCCGCGCCGTCGGCCTGGTCGCCCGGCGGGAGATCAACAGCAGGATGCGGACGAAGTCGTTCGCGCTGAGCACCCTGGGGCTGCTCCTCGCACTCGGCGTCTATGCCCTGATCATTCTCCTCTCCGAGGACGGGCCGACCAAGGTCGGCGTCGAGCGGGAGGCCTCGGCGACGCGCCCGGTGCTCGCCGCGGTGGCCGAAGGGGCGGGCGACTTCGAGTTCGTCAGCGTCGACGGCGACCGTACGGACCGTCTCCTGCGCGAGGGGGACCTATCCGCCGTGATCGGCCGCACCGACGGGCAGCTCACGCTGTCCGTGGAACGTGAGGCGGACGAGCAGCTGCTCGCCGTGGTGCGAGCCGCGGCCACCGAGGAGCGCACCACCAGCGAACTGGAGCGCGCGGGTGTGGACCCCGTGGAATTCAGGGAGCACGTGGCATCGTCCACCGTGAAGGTCGACGCACTGGAGCCGTCGGAGACCAGCGCGGCCGAGCAGTTCGCGCTGATCCTCTCCTCCACCGGGCTGCTGTACTTCTTCTTCGTCTTCTACGGGATCATGCTGGCGCAGGGGGTGGTGGAGGAGAAGACCAGCCGCGTGGTGGAGTTGCTCCTCTCGACCATTCGTCCCTGGCAGCTTCTCGCCGGGAAACTGATCGGTGTGGCCGTGGTCGGCCTGACCCAGCTCGTGCTGCTCGGCGGGGCCGCGGTGGCGCTCGCCCAGGGCACCGGCGCCCTCACCCTGCCGACCGCCGTGGGCGGGACGCTGGTGACGCTGGGCGCCTGGTTCCTGCTCGGCTTCTTCCTCTTCGCCGCCATGCTGGCCGCGGCGGCCGCGCGCGTCTCACGGCAGGAGGACCTCCAGGGGGTGCTGCAACCGGTGATGCTGCTCATCACCACGCCGTTCATCCTGGGCATCGCCCTGTTGAGCAAGAACGCACACGACCCGGTGATCGAGTGGCTGTCACTCGTACCGCCGCTCAGCCCGATCCTGATGCCCGCCCGCATGCTGCTCGGCATCGCCCCGGTCTGGCAGATCGCCCTCTCCCTGGTGCTGGCGGGCGCCGCCCTGGCCGGGATGACCCGTATCGCCGGACGGATGTACGCGGGCAGCGTGCTCCGCAGCGGCTCCCGCGTTCCGCTCGCCGAGGCGCTGCGGCTGCGTTAGAGCCCCGATCCCCCCGCCCCTACTCGGAACCCACCCAACTGGCCTCCCTGGCTACCTCACCCCATAGGAGTACCTCATGAGCACCGCCCTCTGGATCGCCGTCGGCCTCGCCGTTCTCGTCGCCGTTGTCGCGGGGATCAAGAAGAGCCGGAACTGAACACCGATCGGAGCCCTGAAGGCCCTCAGAAGTCGAGTTCGTCGGTGGCGCCCCGGCGCAGCGGTGCCACCGACGCCTCATCGGCGACGATCACACCCGTGAAATCGGCGGGCCGGAAGAACCGGCGGGCCGCCTCGCCGACCGCCTCGTACGGCACGCCGTCCAGGAGCGGTCCCCAGTTGTGCAACCAGTCGGAACCGACCCCGATGTGCAGCAGGTTCGCCAGACCAGAGGCCAGCGCGCCCGGTGACGACATCGCCGTCGCGGTGGAACCGGCCGCGTAACTCCTGGCAGCGCCGACCTCCCGCACCGACGGAGGCTCGGCCGCCATGCGCTCCAGCTCTTCTTTGATCACCGCGAGTGCGGGCACGGTGTGTTCGGCGGCGGTGTCGGCCTCGACCATCAGCGTCGAGGCCCCCGGTACCGACTCCATGCCCGAACCGAGCTGATAGGCGTACCCCTCGTCCTCGCGCAGACGCGCGACCAGCCGGGAGGCGAAAGACCCGCCGAAGACCAACTGGGCCAGGTGCAGGGCCGGGTAGCCCGGGTCGGTTCGGGGCAGCGCGGGGGTGGCCAGCCGGATCACGCTCTGGACGGACCCGGGCCGGTCCACCCGGAGCAGCGGCCCGCCCGCGAACGGCGGCGGCACCTCGGGTACGTCGCCTTCCGGCCCCGCCTCCCACGGCCCGAACACGTCCGTGACCGTGGCGACGGCTTCCTCCGGCCTCAGGTCTCCGACCAGCACGAGCACCGCGCCCGCGGCCCCCAGGTGTCGCGCGTGCAGCGTCGCCAGGCCGTCCGGTGTGCAGGCGGCGGCCAGTTCGGGCGTCGGCTGCCAGCGGGCGGCGGTCTCCTCGCCGTACCGCCGTCGCAGCAGCGCGTGCTGGGCGAGGGCCGCCGGCTGGTGGGTGGCCAGCCGTATGCGGCGTGCCAGCCGTTCGCGTTCGGGGGCGACGACGTCCTCCGTCAGCCGCGGCTCTCGGACCGACTCGGCCAGCAGGGCGAGTACGGGCGGCAGGGCGTCGGCCATGGTGTGCCCGGCGATGGTGAGTTTGCGGGCGTCCGCGGCGGAGTCCAGAGTGGCGCCGTGCGCGGCGAGCGCCGCGTCGTAGCCGTCCGCGTCCCGGTGCGCGGTGCCGTACTGCAGGACCCCGGCCAGCAGTTGGCACGCCGCCACCTCGCCGGGGCCGGTGGCGGCGTACGGGACGGTGAGCCGGATCTCGACGAGGGGGACGACGGGGGCCGAACAGACCACCACACGCAGTCCGCTGGCGAGAGTGATGTCGACGTCGGGCAGCGGCAGCCGCCCGTGCGGTCGGCCGCCGCGGATACCGTGCTCGTGCGTCACGCCTTCGGCCATCATGTCTTTGGCCATCGCACCTTTGGTCATGCCGCCTTCTCTCGCGCGGCGCCCCGTGGCGCGGCTTTGTCCGGTATGAAGCGCACGACCGCCCGGTGCGAGGACGTGAGCCGGGCGGCGGCCCGGCTCACTTGCTCACCGGTCACCCCGGTCCGCACCAGCTCCGGCAGCGCCCCAGTCAACTCGGCCTCGCCGAACAGCGCTTCGCGCAGCCCGAGCAACTGTGCCCGGGTGCCCGGGTCACCGAGTTCGCGCAGCGCCCCGGCGGCCCAGCGGGCGGTCGTGGCACGCAGCAGTGCGGGATCGACCTCGTCCCTCGCCAGTGCCTCCAGCGTGCCGTCCAGCGCGGCCAGGACGTCCTCGGCGCCGTGCTCGTGCTCGTGCGCGGCGAACAGCGTCAGCAGATCGGGCCCCGCCGTATCCAGCGGCAGTCCGAACAGACCGCAGCCCACCGAGAGGCTCGACACCCGCGCGGCAGCGGTCGGCCCTCGGCGCAGCAGGGCTTGTCTGCCCTGGCCGAGCAGCGCGGCCAGCACGAGGTGCGCGAGGTAGTCGGCGCGCTCGGTGACCGGGTCCGGCATCCGGTAGCCCACCGCCACCGCGGGCGCCCCGGCGTGCGGATCGGCGACGGTCATCCGACGCTCCTCGCGCGGCAACGGCTCGTGCCCGTCGGGTGCGGCCACCGACGGACGGGCCGCCAGGGGCTCGAAGTGCTCGCGTACGAGACGCTCCGCCGTCCCCGGGTCGAACGCACCGGTCAGCGTCACCACAGTATTTCCGGGGCCGTAGTGGTCGGCGAAAAACTTCTCGCACAGCGGGATGTCGAATGCTGCCAGGTCGACGGTTTCGCCGTACCCGTCCCTGGTGTTCTCACCACGAGTGTGCAGGGCGCGCGGCAGTACCCAGGGGAATGCGCCGTACGGGCGATTGCGCACCATGAGGCGGATCTCCTCGTCAATCACCGCGGTCTGCGTGCGCAGGTTTCGCGCGGAAATGCGAGGCGAGCGCATTCGGTCCGCTTCGAGCGCGAGCAGCATTTCCAATGCGGGGGCCGGGCCGGCGGCGTAGTAAACCGTCACGTCCTGGCGGGTCCTGGCGTCGCCGAAACCTCCGGCACGCTGCACCTGGGGTAGGTACCCCTCAGGTGCGGCACGGCGGCCGCCTTGGAACACCAGGTGTTCGAAGAGGTGCGCAAGGCCCGTATGTCCGTGGGGTTCGGTCCGGAAACCGACGCCGTAGTGCACCGCGACGCCGATCGACGCGCCGACGGGATTCGGAGCCATCAGCACCCGCAGGCCATTGTCCAATACCAGGCGGCGCAGCTGATTTCGGATCATCTGGGCGAGTGTAGAACGAGTCAAGTACCGGCTCAACGGGGAGCGTTGACCGATAGCGGCCAGTGTCCGCATGCGGTCAATTCCATTGCCTTCACGGCGCCGGTCGGTGAATGGTTCTGTCGCGGCCTGAGAGTGTGATCGCCGAAATTACCGATCCGGTCGCCAGTCAATTTCACTATCACCAACGGGAGTCATTATGAACACCCAGGCCCTCATCAGCGGTTACTCCGCCTACGCCGACGCCGACGAGCTGGTTCCGGCGGCGGAGGCCCCGGGCGCCACCATCACCATCACCACCTCGTCGCAGGCTTGCATCTCCGCCGCGTCCGCCGTCTCGGCGGTGTCGGTCGACAACACCTTCGACCACTCCTGCTGACCCGCGTGACTCGCTGAGCAGCAGGGCGGGTGCCCGCCGCCGCAATCGGTGGGCACCCGCCCTGCCGCACGAGAGCCCGGGGCGCCGGTCTCCGCGTGCCGGATCACTCGTCGTGATCTGCCTCGGCGTCCTCGACGCCCGCACCGGACAATCCCAGGATGATGGAGGGCAGTGCCGATGACGTCAGCATCAGGGTCGTCAGCAGCGCGGGCATGCGCTCGATCATCGCGGGCTCGTTCTGGAAGGCGACCATGAGCAGGACGACGGCCATGCCGGCGCCGACCGCGCACTGATACCCGATGAAGGAGACGCGGTCGCGCAGTCCGCGTTCGCGTTCGTCCAGTCCCTTCAGCGGCCGTTCGGCCACGCCGCGGGTCATCGAGCGCAGCACGCCCCACACCAGCAGCCAGACGGCGAAGGCCACGAGCCACCACGAGTCGGAGAACGCGTTGCCCTCGGAGATCAGCGACAGCACCACCATGACCGCGCTCAACGCGCAGAGCGAGAGCGCCACGGGGGACGAGGGGCTGCGGACCATATCCGTTGTCCCGTCAGAACCTTGCCGACTCACGAGCGTGCCTCCTTGTTGTACAGCTGGGCGGACAGCGGGGCGAAGGGCTTACGACTGAAGATCGCCTCGATCGGAAGCTCGAACACGTCGCTGAACCGGAACGCCAGATCGAGGCTCGGGAAGTAGTCGCCCCGTTCGATGGCACCGATGGTCTGCGGGTGCACTTCCACCATCTTGGCCAGCGCGACCCTGCTGAGGCCGCGCTCCGCGCGGAGCACTCTCAGCTGGTTGTAGATCGGCATTCCCTCGCGATGGCTCACTGGGCTCATGCAAGGAATGTAGTGGAAACACAACAGTTCGTCAAGGAAAAGCAACGGCTCTGGCAGGAGTCACAGCACCAGAGACACCCAGCACCAGAGACCAGGGAAGGTGTGCCGCCCGTGACCACCGATGCCTCCAGCCACGTGCTCCCGAGCGTGCTCGTGCCCAACATGCCGGACACCCCGGACGCCCTGCGGCCCCACGCCGAGCTGGTGCGCGACACCGGTGCGCGCCGCCTGTGGACAGGGCAGTCGCTCAAGGTCGAGACCCACCAGGCGTTCGCCCATCTCGCCGGGGCGGGCGTACGCGTCCCCGTAGGCACCGGCGTGACCCTGATGCCGCTGCGCCACCCGTACGAGGCCGCCCTCCAGGCACGCTCACTGGCCCTGATGACCGGTCGGCCGGTGGTGGCCGGATACGGCGTCGGCGCACCGGCGTTCGTGCGCAGCCTCAACGGACGCCCCTATCCCAGCCCGCGAACGATGGCCGCGGACTACCTGCGCACCGTCCGCTCCCTGCTCGACGGGAAGGTCGTCGACCACGCGGGCGACTACCACGCGCTGCGGGGGCGGCTGATCCCCATGGAGCACCCCGGCGTGGAGGTCGGCGTGGGCGTGCTGCGCCCCAATATGGCGCGTACCGCGGGCGGCGTCGCCGATGTCGCCATCACCTGGATGACCCCGCCCGGATACGTCGCCGAGACCCTGCTGCCCGCCCTGGAGGAAGGGGCCAAGGACCGGGACGCCCGCTGCCGCGTCGCGACCGTCGTCCACGTCGCGGTGGAGCGCGGCGGCCGGGACCCGTACGTGCTCGCCCACACCGCTGCCTCCGGGCACCTCTCGGCCGACCACTACACGGACATGCTGCGCCGGGCCGGTGTACCGGCTGAGTCGTCCGACCCGAGGGCCGGTGCCATCTCCCTGGTGGACAGCGGCACGTACGTATTCGGCTCGGCGGACCACATCGCCGCCCGGCTCGACGAATACCGGGACGCCGGGGTGGACGAGGTGATCCTCAACTGCGGCGGGGTGCTCTTCACGGAGGGCCAGGAGGCGGCGTTCCGGGATGCCCGGGAGATCATCGAGGCGGTACGGCGGCGGCACGGTGGCTGAGGCCATCACCGTACGCGAGTACGGCACCCGCTATCTGCGGATCACCGTGCGCTACCACGGGAACACCGGCTTCAGCTGGCTGCGCGCCCCCGGGCCGGCCCACACCCATCCGCAGCGCCTGCCTCCACCGGCGGTCGGCTCGGCGCTGCGCCGCGTCGACACCGCCATCAGCACGCCCGGCGACACCTCCGCCGACGGCCGGCGCGGTGCCCGGCTCGCCCTGGGGGAGTGGGCTGTTGACCCGGCGTCGGAGGGGGAAACCCGGCAGGGTGTGCGGCCCGGTGTGCTGTACCGCGTGCCAGGCGCCGTCTCGGTGGCCCGGCTGCTGCCCTCCGGTGACGACACCGCCCTCCGGCTCTCCGTACGTGCCCTGGTGGACGTGGGCAAGACACTGCGGCGACTCCACCAGGAGCCGTGGGAGCTGCCCCAGCGGCCGCCGCACCACGGCGTGCGACGGCTCCTCGCCTGGGTTGCCGGAGAGGAGAACACCCCTGAGGCGGCGCGGCTGCGCGCGCTGGCCCGCACCCGGCTCGGCCCCTCGCTGTGGGCGCGGCTGACGGACTGGTCCGAGGCCGCGAACGAACCACCCTTCACGGGCGGTGCCGTCCTGCTGCACGGTGCGCCCAGCACCGGCTGGCTGGTCCCCTCCACCGCTGGTGGCCACGCCGCCCTGCTCACCGGAGAGGAGGTGACCGGGGGCGATCCGGCCCTCGACCTCGGCTGGATCCTCGGCGAGTTGCACGAACTGCGCGCCGCCGCAGCACGGGGCCTCGGCTCCGCCGGACAGGGCCCGCCGGTCGACTATCCGGCCGCGGCCCACGCCCTGCTGTCCGGTTACACCGGCGGCGACGGCCCCGCCGCCGTCCCGCGCGGCACCGCACGCGCGGCCACCCTCCGACTGGCCGTCCACATGCGGGACTTCGCCTCGTTCGTCGGCTGGCACGAGGACCTGCGCCACTACTGCGACCTGCTCGCGGAAACGCTCACCGAGGACGGCGCCGTCAGCTGCCCGCGATGACCGTCGTCGTCACCGTCACCGCGATGATCGTCGCCAGTGCGTCCTCCGCGGCCTTCACGGCGTGGCGCACCGCCGTCGCGGACCACTGGCCCTGTGCGATCGACTCCATGGCCGTCGCGACCCGGCGCGCGTCGGCGTCCGGGAAGGCCAGGCGGTGCAGTTTCGCTCCGTGCAGCAGCCCCACCAGGCTCGCCGTGCGGGCGTCCGGCGTCGCGCCTTGGAGGACGACCGCGTCGAGGCGCTGCCGTACCGCCGCCTCCACCGAGCCGTCGGCCTCCGGGTAGCGGCGCACGGGGAAGAGGCCGAGCACCTTTTTCTTCTCCTCCCGGACCAGCCCCTTCTCGATCAGGCCCGTGTTCGCCCGCGCCACCGCGTCCGTCTTCCCCTGGGTGATCCAGTCCTTGGGCTTGCCCGGCCTGTCCTTGCCACCGATGGCGGCGAGCGCGCTGTCGAGGGCGGGCTCGCCCAGGGGTGTCGCGTCGACGACGGTGACCTTGTCGTCGGCCACGTCGATCCGGCCGGCCAGGGCGAGTTCCACCAGCGAGGCCGCGGAGATGGCCAGGGCCACCTTCGCCGACTCCCTCGCGGTGCCGGACTCGTCGTCCAGCGAGAGGAGCAGGAGCTGTTCGCCCAGTGTGGTGGCGGTTTCCGTGGGCGATTCCATGGGGGTGTCCATTCCTCCAGTGTCCGGTACCGCGGCAGCGGTCGCACTGACCAGCACGTCGGACTACCGCGTGCCGGGGTGGCGGTCGCGCACCGGGCTGACCGTCTCCAGGGCGGTGCCCAGCCGCAGGAGGGTGGCTTCGTCGTACCAGCGGGAGACGAGCTGAACGCCGATCGGCAGGCCTTCGGTGCTCGCCCCGAACGGCAGCGACAGCGCGGGCAGGCCGGTGAGGTTGAACGGAACGGTCGCCCGCATGATGCCGCGCGCCGGGACGGCCGCGTCCGCGATCTGGAGGGCTGGCCGGGCGTGTGGTGGCGCGGGGACGGGGCACACCGGGCACAGCAGCGCGTCGTAGCGTTCGAAGTACCCGGCGAACAGTGTGCTGAGCGCGTCGGCCCCTTGCTGTGCGGCGATGTAGTCGGCTGTTGTCACCTCCGGTGCCGTGAGCGTTCGCAGGATGAGGGGGTGCAGTTCCGACTCGCGGCCGGCGGCCACCTTCCGGAAGTACGGCACCACCTCGGCTGTGTAGAGCACGGCGCTCAGCGCGGTCGCGTCGATTGCCTCCAGCCCGGGCGGCGGGGCGGGTTCGACCGCACAGCCCAGCTCCCGCAGCGCCTCGGCGGCGGACCTGACGGTGGCTGTCACCTCGTGGTCCACCGGGCCGAATGCCGGGTCGCTCGCCCAGCCGATCCGCAGCCCGGCCAGTTCGCGGGACCCGGCCGCGTGGGGTGGTGAGTGGCGCACGTACCCGTCGACGCCGTCGGGCCCTGCGAGCAGCCGGAAGGCGGTCGCGATGTCCCGCACGCTGCGGGCCATCGGGCCGACGTGCCAGTAGCGGCGGGGGACCTCGGGCCAGTGCCCGGTGATCGGGATCCGCCCCCGCGTCGCCTTCAGGGCGACGATGCCGGTGTCGTGGGCCGGACCGCGCACCGAGATGGCCACGTCGCTGCCCAGGCCCAGTGGTGACATCCCGGCGGCGATCGCGGCCGACTCACCGCCGCTGGAGCCGCCCGGAGTGCGCTCGCCGTCCCAGGGATTACGGGATCTGCCGACGAGCAGGTTGTCGGTCTCGGTCCAGTAGGAGAACTCCGGCAGGTTCGTCTTGGCCAGCGGAATCGCACCAGCCGCCCGAAGACGGGCCACCGCGGTCGCGTCCGCCGCGGGGACGTGGTCCCGGAACAGTGCCGACCCGCGGGTGGTCACCGCTCCCGCCACGTCCAGCGCGTCCTTGACGGTGAACGGCACGCCGGTGAACGGACCCACCGCTTCGCCCGCCGCCACGGCCGCGTCCACCGCGTGGGCCGCGGCGAGCCCCTGCTCGGCGAGGACCGTGATCACGGCGTTGACCTCGGGGTTGACCGTCTCGATGCGCTCCAGGTGCGTCCGTACCACCTCCACCGCGGACACCTGCCGTTCGCGTATCAGCCCCGCCAGCGCGGTCGCGTCCCGGTGGTGGATCTCTTCCTCGGCCATGCGGCACCTCCCTCCGGTACCCCATCACATGGGCAGTCGCGCGAAGAAGGGTTCCTCGATGGCGTAGAGCCAGCGGCCGTCGGTCTGGCGGCGGGCGACGTTGATGGTGTTCCCTGGCAAGTCGTTGTGTTCGATCGCTGAAGCCCCGGACTCCCGCATGGGAATGACAGCCAACCGTGGTCGGCCTTGAGATTGATCACGGTGGCGGGTCGCCCTCAACTCTGGCCGCAGCGTTCTGCCGAGCTTCTCTCACGAGGTGCCGAGAGCCGTGGTCTGGTCGTTATGCGCCGACCAGACCGCGGAACGTGGGAGAGCGGAACGGTGAGAGGATTTCGAGGGTGATGGCAAGAACCAGTGACATCGAGAAGGCGGCCGGTGTGCTGGGCGCCGGCGGCCTGGTGGCCCTCCCGACCGAAACCGTCTACGGACTGGGCGCCAACGCCGAAGACCCCGCTGCCGTCTCGCGCATCTTCCAGGTCAAGGGACGCCCACCCTCCCATCCGCTGATCGTCCACATCGGCGGCGCGCAGCACCTGGACGACTGGGTCCAGGACGTTCCCGCGACGGCGCACCTGCTGGCCGAGCACTTCTGGCCGGGGCCGCTCACGCTGGTCCTGCGGCGTGGTCGGCGGGTGCCCCTGGAAGCCACGGGTGGCCTGGAGACCGTGGCCGTGCGTGTGCCCGACCACCCCGTTGCCCTCGCGCTGCTGTCGGCCTTCGGCGGCGGTGTCACAGCTCCGTCCGCCAATCGCTTCGGCTCGGTGAGCCCCACCACGGCCGGTCACGTGCGGGCGGAGCTCGGCGATGCCGTCGACTTCGTCCTGGACGGCGGTCCCTGCGGGGTCGGCGTCGAGTCGACCATCGTCGACGTCATGGGTGAGACCCCGGCCATCCTCCGGCCCGGTGGAGTGACCCGCGAGGACCTCGAAGCGGTGCTGGGGTATCCGATCGACTTCCCGTCCACGAGCCATGTCCGGGTGCCGGGTCAGCACCCGTCGCACTACGCGCCGTCTGCTCGGGTCGTCCTGGTCGAGCCGGAGAAGGTCGTCGACGAGGCGCGGCTCGCGCAGGAGCAGGGGCACCAGGTTGGCGTCCTTCTTCCCCCGTCCCTCGCCGACACCCCGGTGAAGGCGCACGCCGTGGCGAATGTCCCAGCGTCCCTGGCCGACTACGCGCGCGAGCTGTACGGGTTCCTGCGCGAACTCGACCAGCGGGGGTGCGACCTCATCGTCGCCTCCATGCCGGTGGAGGAGGGGCTGGGACTGGCGATCGCCAACCGGCTGCGCCGCGCCGCGGGGCCCCGTCCCACCGCGTGACCGCACCGACATTGGACCTCTCGCGTCACCGGACGCGGTTGATCTGCTCCTCTGTGCACAATGCCCTCGTGGAGCTGCTGCTCATTCCTTGCCCCACCAACCTCATTCCGGATGCCACCGGCACCGACGCCTTCCACGACGTGTACCGGACGGCCATGGCGCAGCTGGCTGTGTTCGTCGCCATCGAATCCGAAAGACGGCAGCGGTGGACCGTGAAGGCGGACACGCTCACTGCCGACTCCGGCCACGCTGCTTTCGAGGACTGGCTGGCCCGGCTGGACACTCTCGCCGACAGAGGCCACGGCGGCGCGTAAACCTACGGGCCGTGCCTCCGCGGCGTCGAAGTGGGCCGACCGCATCAGATGCCTGTGCAACGAGGCCGGCCGTGCCCTTCTCAGCGGTGGCGCGGGCGAGGCAGCAAGGCGAACGCGCTCTCCGCAATCGAGGCCAGGCGGGCGGGACTGTGGCCGGACGCGCCTACGACATCGATCCCGCGGACGATGGTCAGCAGAAGGTACGCGAGGTCGTCAGGATCCGCGTCAGGGTCGATGTCGCCGCTGCGCTGCGCCGCGCGCACACACTCGGCCACCGACGTCGCGACCGCGGAGAAGCAGTCGTTGGCCAGGCGTTCCACCTCGGGGTCGGAGGCGCCGATCTCCAGGGCCATCTTGGCGGCGAAGCAGGCCGCCGCCGCCCGGTCAGGGGCGGGGGGTACGTCGGCGGCGAGTGGCACCCCGTCGACGGCGCGGAGCAAGAACCCGCGCAGTCGTTCCAGGGCGCCCTCGTCCGGTCCGGCGAGCGCCTTCGGCGCAAACTGCCCCAGCCGGGCGAAGTACCCGGCCATCGCCTGCATCAGCACGCCGTGCTTGCCGTCGAACGCGGCGTAGAGGCTGCCGCGGCCCAGGCCGGTGGCGGCGCTGATGTCGTCGACGCTCGTGCCGTTGTAGCCCGAGGTGCGGAACTGCCGCTCGGCGGCATGCAGGACGTGGTCGCGGTCGAAGCTTCGTGGTCTCGCCATACACAGAAGGTAAAGCCGACCCACCCTTCTTGACAACTCAGTACAGAACTGCCTAGGTTTCTGACTGTTTAGTACACAACCATCCTGAGCTCACCGGACAGGCTTGGTCCGGGCTTGCAGGACCGGTGCGGACCGTGTCGGCCTCAGCGCGGGGCGACCCCGCACAGCGCACGACGAAGTCATGCCCACAACCGAAGGAACCAACATGCGGACAGCTCCCCCAGTGGCCCTCGTGACGGGCGCCTCCTCCGGGATCGGGCGGGCGGCGGCGCTCGCCCTCGTGGGCGCCGGCTTCGCGGTGGTCGGCACGAGCCGCAATGCGGCGAACGCCGAGCCGCTCGCCGGGGTGACGTTCCTCGATCTCGACGTGGCCAGCGACGAGTCGGTCCGCTCCCTGGTCGAGGAGGTGATCGAGCGGTTCGGCCGGATCGATGTCCTGGTCAACAACGCAGGCGTGGGCGCGGTCGGCGCCGGCGAGGAGAGCTCGATCAACCAGGCCAAGGAGGTCTTCGACATCAACGTCTTCGGCCTGATTCGGATGACGAACGCAGTGCTGCCCCACATGCGCGCCCAGGGCAGTGGCCGCGTGGTCAACGTCTCCTCGGTACTCGGTCTGATCCCAGCCCCCTTCATGGCCATCTACGCCGCCACCAAGCATGCGATCGAGGGCTACTCCGAGTCCGTCGACCACGAGCTTCGCGAGCACGGCGTCCGGATGCTGCTGATCGAGCCGGCCTACACAAGCACGAGTTTCGAGGCGAGCAGCCTGGCACCCGACTCGCCCCTGCCGATCTACGCCGCACAGCGGGAGGTCTCCCGAGACGTGCTGGCCACGGCCTTGCGCAATGCCGACGACCCGGACGTTGTCGCGAAGGTGATCGTCGCGGCCTCCACCGATTCCAAGCCCAAGCTCCGGTACACCGCCGGCTCGATGGCCGGACGCGTCAGCGTCCTGCGCCGGATCGTGCCCTCGCGCGCCTTCGACAGACAAATCCGCAAGCTCAACCGACTGGCCGGCTGACCCCGCAGTACACCCGGCGCCTGAGGAGACGCACATGTCCAAAACCAGAGACACCGAAGCCAGCATCAGCCTCTCTCGTCCGACCGCTCTTGGAAAAGGCTGACACACATGGAGTTCGAACACGTCACCTTCGACCTGCCACACGGCACCTTTCACGCGCTGCAGGGTGGTGATCCTGATGGTCAACCGACGCTCGTCTTGCACGGCTTCCCGGACCATCCGCCGACCGCGAAGCCCTTCCTTGCCGAGCTCGGCCGCCGCGGACGTCACGTCGTCGCACCCTGGCTTCGCGGTTACGCGCCGTCCCCGACCGCGGGGCCGTTCGACTTCGCAGCCCTCACCAGCGACGTGCTCGCGCTGATCGACCGCTGGTCTCCGGGGCGAGCCGTGGAGTTGGTTGGCCACGACTGGGGCGCCCTGATCACATACGATGCCTGCGTCACCGCGCCGGAGCGGATCGAACGCGCGGTCACGCTCGCAGTCCCCCACCCACTCACGTTCCTGAGCCGGCCGCGCCCCGCTCAGCTACGCCGGAGCTGGTACATGGGGCTCTTTCAACTGCCGGGAAGCGGCTGGATGGTCACCGCCCGCGATCTCGCCCTCATCGACCACCTTTGGCGTCAGTGGTCGCCCAGCCTCTCGCTCGATCCAGCTCTCCGGGCGGAGCTACACGAGCACCTGCGGGCGAGCATGCCCGCGCCTCTAAAGTACTACCGGGCGATGCTGCGACCCGGCATGCTTGGGGCGACGCGCCGCCTGTCTCAGCCGATCGCGGTGCCCCTGCTGCAGCTTCACGGTGCCGACGACGGCTGCATCCTCCCCCCGCAGGTCGACGACCGACATCGGTTCGCCGCCCCGCACGCGCTGGAGGTCGTCCCCGACGTCGGTCACTTCCTGCACATCGAGGCCCCCGAGGCGATCGCGGAACGGATCGCGGCATGGGCCGAGTAGCGGATCACTCGACCCTCGCGGCGAGACCACCGGGATGAGCTGCTCGGGCGTCTCGGCGGCCGTCGGCGCGCCTGGCCGCCGGTGCGCGGGGCGGTCGCCCCATCCCGAGTGGGCTGCCATGTCGTACCAGGTGGGTGCCTGGCCGGGCGGCATACCGAGCGCGGCCATGTGGCCGGGGAAGGTGATCGGTGACGCCTTCTCCGGTGTCGCGGAGATCTGGGCCGCGATGTCGTCGACGATCGCGTATCCGAGGTCGTGGCGCGGCCACCTGGCGAGAGCGTCGGCGATCAGTTCCTCGGGCAGGTCCTCGCGGGCCAGACCGGCGACATCGGTGGCGATGCCCAGCTGGGCGACACCGGCTTCGGGACCGAACCTGGCGGCGAGGCCGTCGGAGGTGTGCAGGGCGATCCCCGTCCACACCGCGTCGGCGCGTTCCCGCTCGACCCCGGCGTCGAGCAGGAACGCGCGCGCCATGTCCGCACCATCCACCTCGAAGCGCTGACGGCCGTTGCCCGCCTCGCTGAGGCCCAGGTCGTGCAGCAGGCAGATCAGGAAGACCAGTTCTTCGTCGTAGTCCCGCCCCGGCTCCAGCCCTTGAGCCGCGGCGGTGGGCCGGACGAAGAGGAAGCTGCGGGCGGCGGCGCGCACCTTCGCTCGACGCTTCGTCGAAGAGGTCGGCGTATCTCCAGCACAATGGCTGCTGACCGCTCGAGTCGACCTCGCCAAACAGCTCCTCGAATCCGGGGACCACGGCATCGACGAGGTCGCCCGGCGCGTCGGCCTTGGCACCGCCGCCAATCTCCGCGCCCGCTTCCACAAGGCCACGGGCACCAGCCCGTCCGCCTACCGGCAGACCTTCTCCCGCCGCTGAGGCACGCGCGCCGGATCGGGGTCGCTCCCGGGAGTGCTGCTCACCGGACTGCCTCTCGGTGGTGGCGGGCGATGTGGGACAGGCGGGTGAGGACGAGGTGGCGCTCACCCACCCGGCCCGACGTCGGACCCTTGTGGCGCTGGGCTGGACGCTCCGGCTCGTGCGACGATTCGGGTATGAACCGCCTGGTCAACTCGCAGTCGCCGTACCTCCTTCAGCACGCCTCCAACCCGGTGGATTGGTGGCCCTGGAGCGACGAGGCGTTCGAGGAGGCGAAGCGGCGGAACGTACCCGTCCTGCTGTCGGTCGGTTACGCCGCGTGTCACTGGTGCCACGTCATGGCGCACGAGTCCTTCGAGGACGCTGAGACGGCCGAGTATCTGAACGCCCACTTCGTCTCCGTCAAGGTCGACCGCGAGGAGCGGCCCGACGTCGACGCCGTGTACATGGAGGCGGTGCAGGCCGCGACCGGGCAGGGTGGGTGGCCGATGACGGTGTTCCTGACGCCGGATGCCGAGCCCTTCTACTTCGGTACCTACTTCCCGCCCCGGCCCCGGCCCGGTGTGCCGTCCTTCCGGCAGGTGCTGGAGGGGGTCCGCGCCGCGTGGGCCGACCGGCGGGACGAGGTGCGGGACGTGGCCGGGAAGATCGTGCGGGATCTGGCCGAGCGCACCGGTATCGCGCTGGGCTCCGGCTCGCCGCAGCCGCCGGGTGAGGAGGATCTGGCCGCCGCGCTGATGGGGCTGACCCGGGAATTCGACGCCGTGCGGGGCGGGTTCGGCGGAGCGCCGAAGTTCCCGCCGTCCATGGCGCTGGAGTTCCTGCTGCGGCACCATGCCCGGACCGGCTCCGAGGGTGCGTTGCAGATGGTGCAGGCCACCTGTGAGGCGATGGCCCGCGGCGGCATCTACGACCAGCTCGGTGGCGGGTTCGCGCGCTACTCCGTCGATGCGGAATGGATCATTCCGCACTTCGAGAAGATGCTGTACGACAACGCGCTGCTGTGCCGCGTCTACGCCCACCTCTGGCGGGCCACCGGTTCGGACCTCGCGCGCCGTGTCGCCCTGGAGACCGCCGACTTCCTGGTCCGCGAGCTGCGCACCGAGCAGGGCGGATTCGCCTCCGCGCTGGACGCCGACAGCGATGACGGCACCGGGCGGCACGTCGAGGGCGCGTACTACGTGTGGACGGCCGGACAGCTGCGGGAGGTGCTGGGCGAGGCGGACGCCGAGCAGGCCGCCGCGTACTTCGGGGTGACCGAGGAGGGCACCTTCGAGGCGGGCGCGTCCGTCCTCCAGCTGCCCGACGGCGCGGGCCCGGCCGACGCCGCCCGGCTCGCCTCCGTACGGGAGCGGCTGCTGGCCGCGCGGGAGCGGCGGGAGCGGCCCGGCCGCGACGACAAGATCGTGGCCGCCTGGAACGGGCTGGCCATCGCCGCCCTCGCCGAGACCGGCGCCTACTTCGACCGCCCCGACCTGGTCGAGGCCGCGACCGAGGCCGCCGACCTGCTCGTACGCCTCCACATGGACAACGGCGGGCGGCTCGCCCGCACCTCGCTGGGCGGCGTCGTGGGAGGCCACGCGGGCGTGCTGGAGGACTACGCCGATGTGGCCGAGGGCTTCCTCGCCCTGGCCGCGGTCTCCGGCGAGGGCGTGTGGGTCGAGTTCGCGGGGCTGCTGCTGGACACCGTGCTGCACCACTTCGCCGCCGAGGACGGCACCCTGTTCGACACCGCCGACGACGCCGAGACGCTCATCCGGCGGCCCCAGGACCCGACCGACAACGCCGCCCCCTCGGGGTGGACGGCGGCCGCCGGGGCGCTGCTGTCCTACGCCGCCATCGCGGGGAGCAGCCGCCATCGGGAGGCGGCCGAGCGGGCGCTGGTCGTGGTGCGGGCGCTGGGGGCGCGGGTGCCGCGGTTCATCGGCTGGGGCCTCGCGGTGGCCGAGGCGCGGCTGGACGGGCCGCGCGAGGTGGCCGTCGTCGGACCGGACGGCGACCCCGCGACCCGCGCCCTGCACCGGGCCGCGCTGCTGGGCACGGCGCCGGGAGCGGTGATCGCGGTGGGCGCGCCCGGCTCCGACCAGGTGCCGCTGCTGGAGGGGCGCGTGCTGCTGGAGGGCCGCCCGGCGGCGTACGTCTGCCGCCACTTCACCTGTGACGCCCCGACGGCCGACGTCGACGCGCTGACGGCCCGGCTCGGCGGCTGACAGCGGCAGCCCGGCCAGGGCGCGGTCGCCGGGTACGGCTCGCCGTCCTGGGCGACCTGCCAGCCGAGGACGGCAGCGGCCCGGCCAGGGCGGGGTGCAGGGGCGACGCGGGGTGGTCGCGGCCGCTACAGCGGGAGGCCTTGGGCCAGCATGGCCAGGGCGCGGTCGATGCTGTCCTCCATGGCCTTCACCCCGTGGTGGTCGATGCCGTGGAAGACCGCTTCCTGGAGGGCGCCCAGGACCGCTCCGACGAGCACCCGCACCTCGAAGTCCTCCGGGGACCGGCCGCTGCGCTCGGCCAGGACCTCGCCCAGCCGGAGGCCGGTCTTGGCCATGCCCTCGCCCATGCGGGCGCGCAGCGCCGGGACCTGGCGGACCAGGGTGAGGCGGGTCAGCATCTCCGCGCGCTCGTCATCGGTGAGCTGCCGCGCCATGTCGATCAGGACGCGCCGCAGGGAGGAGACCGGCGGCTCGTCCAGCGGTCGGTCCCGGAGCGCGGCGGCGATGGCCTCGTCGTACTCGTCCGTGAGGACGATGTCCTCCTTGGTGGGGAAGTACCGGAAGACGGTGCTGGGGGAGACGTCGGCGGCCTCCGCGATCCGGTCCACCGGGGTCGCCTCGTAGCCCTGTTCCGCGAACAGCCGGTAGGCGGCCCGCCGGATCGCCTGCCGGGTCTGGATCTTCTTGCGTTCGCGCAGCCCGGGCCGGGGCCCGGGGGGAGTGGTGTGTGCGGAGGCCATGCCGATCATTGTCGAGCACCGGCGGGCGGCCGGAGTCAGGAATGCTGATAGGCGACCAGGGAGATCCCCACGTAGTGCACGACGAAGGCGGCGAGCGTGAGGGAGTGGAACACCTCGTGGAAGCCGAACCAGCGGGGTGACGGGTTGGGGCGCTTGGTCCCGTAGATCACCGCGCCCGCGCTGTAGAGCAGGCCGCCGACGACGATCAGCGTCATGACGGCGATGCCGCCGGTGCGCAGGAAGTCCGGCAGGAAGAACACCGCCGCCCAGCCCAGGGCGATGTAGCACGGGGTGTAGAGCCAGCGCGGGGCGCCGACCCAGAACACCCGGAAGGCGATACCGGCGAGCGCTCCGGCCCACACCAGCCAGAGCAGCAGCTGCTGTTTGCCGTGCGGGAGGAGCAGCATCGTGAAGGGCGTGTAGGTGCCCGCGATGATCAGGAAGATATTGGCGTGATCCAGGCGGCGCAGCACCGCCGTGGCGCGCGGGCCCCAATTGCCCCGGTGGTACAGGGCGCTCGTGCCGAAGAGCGCGCAGGCGGTGAGGGTGAAGATGCCGCACGCGACGCGCCCGCGAGGGCTGTCGGCGAGCGCGGTGAGCACCACTCCGGCGATGAGCGCGGCGGGGAACATGCCGGCGTGCAGCCAGCCGCGCAGCATGGGTTTGGCGGGGAGCGGGGCTGCCTCGAGCCCTGGGGATGGGTCAACGGCGGCATCGGGCGCGGCTGCAGTCATGACGCTCATGCTACCCAGCCACCGTGAGTTACCGGCCGTGTCGAGTGGTGATGGTCACGAAGGTGCCCACTGGACAGATCGCCCGTACCGTCGGATGATCAAATGAGCGCGGTCGGCACCGGATGAGCTGAGCATCCGGGTCGCAGCCCCCAAGGGGTAGCTGTCTCCATATGCGGATGTGCGTGCACATATCCGCCCAAAACCCTCAAACCAAGACGCCGGAGCAGTGCGGTTCCGGCGGGATGGAGCGATCGTGGCGCCCAGCAATGTGGCTTCTACCCTCACCACGGCCCCGACCAGCCACCAGGAACTGATCTCCTGGGTCGGCGAGATCGCCGCCCTCACCCAGCCCGATGAAGTGGTCTGGTGTGACGGTTCGGAGTCGGAGTACGACCGTCTGTGTGCGCAGCTCGTCGAGAAGGGCACGTTCAAACGGCTCGACCCGATCAAGCGCCCCAACTCGTACTACGCGGCCTCCGATCCCAGCGATGTGGCGCGCGTCGAGGACCGCACCTTCATCTGCTCCGAGAAGGAGGCGGACGCGGGCCCGACGAACCACTGGAAGGACCCCGCTGAGATGCGCAGCGTCTTCGCGGGTGAACAGGGCGTATTCCGGGGCTCGATGCGCGGCCGCACCATGTACGTCGTCCCGTTCTGCATGGGCCCGCTCGGCTCGCCGCTGTCCGCGATCGGCGTCGAGATCACCGACTCCGCGTACGTCGCCGTCGCCATGCGCACCATGACCCGCATGGGACAGGACGTCCTCGACGTCCTGGGCGACCAGGGCTTCTTCGTGAAGGCCGTCCACACCCTGGGCGCCCCGCTGGAGCCGGGCCAGGACGACGTTCCGTGGCCGTGCAACAGCACCAAGTACATCTCCCACTTCCCCGAGTCGCGCGAGATCTGGTCGTACGGCTCCGGCTACGGCGGCAACGCGCTGCTGGGCAAGAAGTGCTACGCCCTGCGCATCGCCTCCGTCATGGCGCGTGACGAGGGCTGGCTCGCCGAGCACATGCTGATCCTCAAGCTCACCCCGCCGCGCGGGGAGGCCAAGTACGTGGCCGCGGCGTTCCCGAGCGCGTGCGGCAAGACGAACCTCGCGATGCTGGAGCCGACCATTCCCGGCTGGACGGTCGAGACGATCGGTGACGACATCGCCTGGATGCGGTTCGGCGAGGACGGCCAGCTGTACGCGATCAACCCCGAGGCGGGCTTCTTCGGCGTCGCGCCCGGCACCGGTGAGCACACCAACGCCAACGCGATGAAGACCCTGTGGGGCAACTCCGTCTTCACCAACGTCGCGCTCACCGACGACGGCGACGTGTGGTGGGAGGGCATGACCGAGGAGCCGCCCGCCCACCTCACCGACTGGAAGGGCAACGACTGGACCCCGGCGAGCGAGACGCCCGCGGCCCACCCCAACGCCCGCTTCACCGTGCCCGCCGGACAGTGCCCGATCATCGCGCCCGAGTGGGAGGACCCCAAGGGCGTGCCGATCTCGGCGATCCTCTTCGGCGGCCGCCGCGCAAGCGCGGTTCCGCTGGTCACCGAGTCCTTCGACTGGCAGCACGGCGTCTTCCTCGGCGCGAACGTGGCGAGCGAGAAGACCGCGGCCGCCGAGGGCAAGGTCGGTGAGCTGCGCCGCGACCCGTTCGCGATGCTGCCCTTCTGCGGCTACAACATGGGCGACTACATGGGCCACTGGGTCGACGTCGCCAAGGGCAAGGACCAGTCGAAGCTCCCGAAGATCTACTACGTCAACTGGTTCCGCAAGAACGACGACGGCAAGTTCGTCTGGCCCGGCTTCGGCGAGAACAGCCGCGTCCTGAAGTGGATCGTGGACCGCCTCGACGGCCGTGCCGAGGGCGTCGAGACCCCCATCGGCATCCTGCCGACCAAGGAGTCCCTCGACACCGACGGCCTGGAACTGGGAGACGCGGAACTGGACTTCCTCCTCACGGTCGACAAGGAGGTGTGGCGCGAGGAGGCCGCCCTGGTCCCCGAGCACCTCAACACCTTCGGTGACCACACGCCGAAGGAGCTGTGGGACGAGTACCGGGCGCTGGTGCAGCGCCTGGGCTGAGCCGCCACGTCATCAGGCTGGACGTCATCAGGCCGGGGCCCGCACCGCACGGTGCGGGCCCCGGCCTGTGTCTACCTGTGCTCATTTGTGCCCGGACATGATCGAGGGGAGTCCCTACAGGTCAATGCCTGTCGGTTTTCGGGGCGGTGGCGGATGGTAGGCCTTCGGCATCAGCACGATGCCGAGGAGAGCACCGCATGAGTGTCGCGCCCAGTGAGTCCGTCGCTTTCAAACCCTTCGCCTCCGCGCCCGGCGAGGCAAGCACCGACCGGGTCTCGGCGATCCGGCTCTCCCTGGTGTACCTGCCGCTGAACGCGCCCATCAGCGACGCCAAGGTGCTGACCGGGCGGCAGAAGCCACTCACCGAAGTGGCCTTCCTCTTCGCGGAGATCAGCACCGAGGGCGGCCATCAGGGGCTGGGCTTCAGCTACTCCAAGCGGGCCGGTGGGCCCGCGCTGTACGCCCACGCCCAGGAGATCGCGCCCGAGCTGATCGGCGAGGACCCCAGCGACACCGGCCGCCTGTGGAACAAGCTGGTGTGGGCGGGCGCGTCCATGGGCCGCAGTGGAGCCGCCGTGCAGGCGGTCGCCGCGTTCGACATCGCGCTGTGGGACCTCAAGGCCCGGCGGGCCCGGCTGCCGCTGGCCAAGCTGCTGGGCGCGCACCGCGACGCGGTCAGCGTCTACAACACCTCCGGCGGCTTCCTCTCCACGCCCATCGAGCAGGTGCTGGAGAACATCGACCTGGCCCGCTCCCGGGGCGTCGCCGGGATCAAGCTCAAGGTCGGCTCGCCGGACTGGCGGGTGGACCTCGCCCGGGTGGAGACCGTACGGGAGCATCTGGGCGACGGCGTCCCGCTGATGGTGGACGCCAACCAGCAGTGGGACCGGATCACCGCGACCCGGGTCGGCCGGGTGCTGGAGAAGTTCGACCTGACGTGGATCGAGGAGCCGCTCGACGCGTACGACGCCGAGGGCCACGCGGCCCTCGCCGCCACCCTGGACACCCCCATAGCCACCGGCGAGATGCTGACCAGCGCGCAGGAGCACGCCGCGCTGATCGAGGCGGGCTCCTCGGACTTCGTGCAGCCCGACGCGCCACGGGTCGGCGGCATCACCCCGTTCCTCCAGATCATGACGCTCGCCGACTACAAGGGCCGGAGCCTCGCCCCGCACTTCGCGATGGAGATCCACGTCCATCTCTCGGCGGCCTACCCGCGCACCGCGTGGGTCGAGCACTTCGAGTGGCTGGAGCCGCTGTTCAACGAGCGGCTGGAGCTGCGCGACGGCCGCATGGTCATCCCCGACCGCGCCGGTCTCGGCCTCTCGCTCAGCGATCAGGCGGCGGCCTGGACGAAGGAAGCGGCCCGCTTCGGCGAAGGCGCCTGATCCCGGAAGACGCGGCTAGCCGGTCTGCGCCGTGAAGGCCCGGTACGCGGGCTCGTCGAAGAGGACGAAGCGCACCTCTTCGACGCCCGTGTCCGCCGCGCGGACCGTCCGCACCGCGATCCGGGCGGCGTCGTCCATCGGCCAGCGGTAGGCGCCGGTGGAAATCGATGGGAACGCGACCGTCCGCGCGCCCAGTTCATCGGCGACGCGCAGGGACTCGCGGTAGCAGGACGCCAGGAGGCCGGAGCGGTCCTCGGTGGCGGACCACACGGGCCCCACGGTGTGGATGACCCAGCGGGCGGGGAGCCGCCCCGCCACCGTGGCCACGGCCTGGCCGGTGGGCAGCCCCTTGCCGTAGCGGGAGGCGCGCAGATCGCGGCAGGCGTCGAGGATCTCGGGCCCGCCCCGCCGGTGAATGGCCCCGTCGACCCCACCGCCGCCGAGTAGCGAGGAGTTCGCCGCGTTGACGATGGCGTCGGCGTGCTGCGCCGTGATGTCGCCCTGGACGAGGGTGATCGTGGTCATGGCTCCATCGTGGGCCATGGGCCCCGGGCTCGCCTCAGGGTTTCAGACCGTGACGCCCAGGGCCGCCGCATGCGCCTCCAGGCGCTCGGCGGTGAGCGTGGTGGCCGTCGCGTCGTCGCGCGAGGTGGCGATGACGAGGGCCCAGCCCGCCACGGTGTGGGCGCGCTGGTGGAGGGCGGCGACATGGGCCGGGTCGGCGTCGGCCGTGGTGGGGGCGGCGCGCAGCGGGGCGCGGCCGCCCCGGAGCCGTATGACCTGGCCGGCCAGGCGCTCCGCCGCCTCGTCGAGGGCCGGCTCCGGGGTGAGGACGCGCAGCTCGTCGGTCACGGTCAGCAGGGCGGTCAGATGTCCGGCGAGCCGAATGTCCAGCTCTTCCTCGCGGGAGCGGTGCGGGAAATCGGGCTCGGGCTCGGCCATGGTGTGGACCGACTTGGTGCGGATCGGCTCGTACATGGATGGCCTCCAAACGTTCAGGAGGCCATCCTAACTTAGACGCGGTCTAAAGTTGAGCCTTCTACAGAAGGTCGGTCAGGGTTCTCAGGGCTGGCTGTAGCCGTCGAGGAAGTGCCCGATCCGGGTCACCGCCTCGGCCAGGTCCTTCTTGGCCGGGAGCGTGACGATGCGGAAGTGGTCCGGCTCCGGCCAGTTGAAGCCCGTGCCGTGCACGATCATGATCTTCTCGGCGCGCAGCAGGTCGAGCACCATCTGCCGGTCGTCCTTGATCTTGTAGACCTTGGGGTCCAGCTTCGGGAACGCGTACAGCGCGCCCTTCGGCTTCACGCAGCTCACGCCCGGGATCTGGGTCAGCAGCTCGTACGCCGTGTCGCGCTGCTCCAGCAGCCGCCCGCCCGGGAGTACCAGGTCGTTGATCGTCTGACGGCCGCCGAGGGCGGCGGCCACCGCGTGCTGTGCGGGCATGTTGGCGCACAGCCGCATGTTGGCCAGGATCGTCAGCCCCTCCAGATAGCTGGCGGCGTGGGCCTTGGGGCCGCAGACCGCGAGCCAGCCGCTGCGGTAGCCCGCGACGCGGTAGGCCTTGGAGAGCCCGTTGAAGGTCAGCGTCAGCAGGTCCGGTGCGAGGGTGGCGGTCGGGGTGTGGGTGGCGCCGTCGTAGAGGATCTTGTCGTAGATCTCGTCGGAGCAGACGATCAGCTGGTGGCGGCGGGCGATGTCGGTGATGCCGCGCAGCACCTCTTCGCTGTAGACGGCGCCCGTCGGGTTGTTCGGGTTGATGATGACGATCGCCTTGGTGCGGTCGGTCACCTTGCGCTCGATGTCGGCGAGGTCCGGCAGCCAGTCCGCCTGCTCGTCGCAGCGGTAGTGGACGGCGGTGCCGCCCGCGAGCGAGACCGAGGCGGTCCACAGCGGATAGTCGGGGGAGGGCACGAGGACCTCGTCCCCGTCGTCCAGCAGTCCCTGCATCGACATCTGGATCAGCTCGGAGACGCCGTTGCCGAGGAAGACGTCCTCGACGTCGAGGTGGATGCCCTGGGTCTGGTAGTGCTGCATGACCGCGCGCCGGGCGGAGAGCAGTCCCTTGGCGTCGCCGTAGCCGTGTGCGTCGCCGAGGTTGCGCAGCATGTCCTCGAGGATCTCCGGCGGGCAGTCGAAACCGAAGGTGGCCGGGTTCCCGGTGTTGAGCTTGAGGATGCGGTGACCCGCTGCCTCCAGTCGCATCGCCTCCTCAAGGACCGGGCCACGGATTTCGTAGCAGACGTTGGCGAGCTTCGTGGACTGGATCACCTGCATGTCGGCCACCTTACGGCGGTGTATCCGGCCACGCTCGGTGTTTTTCACCACGTGGACAGCGTGTGGACGGTGTACGGGAGCGCTCCCGGGCCGTGCCGGGCGCCTCGCGCCCCCATCCGCGCGGGTCGATAACAAGTGTGTGACCCCCGTTAATTTTCGCGAACGAGGGGTTGGCCTGGGCGGAACCGCTGGCTATCGTTCACGCACCTCACCCAATCGTTCAGCTGAACGAATCTGAACGAATCGTGTCGGCGCAGTGAGCCGAAGGGGCGTGGCCGACGCGCCGCCCCGGAGGCGAACCGGGCCTCGAACCGAAGGTGCCCCCGTCCATGTCCGAGACCTCCCTCCGAACAGACCCCGGGGCGTCCGGGATACCGCGGCGGTCGGTGCTCGCCGCCGCGGCCGCAGGCGGCGGTGCCCTCGCCGGGTCCGCCCTGCTGACCGGCTGCTCGGGCGCCGCGTCCGCCTCCCCGGCCGAGGCCGTGCCGAGCCGCGGCCCGGCCGGACGGCCCGGCCGCGGGGGCACCCTGCGCATCGCCCGGCCGCCCGCCTCCGACGCCGAGACGCTGGACCCGGCGAGCGCGCTGTCCGCGTACGAATACCTCGGCGCCCTCTACAACCGGCTCGTCCGCGTCGACGAGGACGGCAAGACCGCCCCCGACCTCGCCGAGTCCTGGGAGCCCGACGCCAAGGCCAGCACCTGGACCTTCCGGCTGCGCCGAGGCGTCACCTTCCACGACGGCTCCGCGCTCACCTCCGCCGACGCCGCCTACACCCTGCGGCACATCCTCGACACCGCGACCGCCTCCCCGCAGGGCCCGGTGCTCGCCCCGCTCGTCGACCCGAAGCGGCTGCGCACCCCCGACCCGCACACCCTCGTGATCCCGCTGAAGAGCCCGCACGCCGAGTTCCCCAGCCTGCTCACCCACTACAACTGCTACGTCATCCCCGACGGCAGCGCCCGCTCCATCGGCCGCACCGGCATCGGCACCGGCCCCTTCAAACTGGCCTCCTTCACCTCCGCCGGACCCGGCCGGGTCGTCGCGTACGGGGACCACTGGGCCGGGCGCCCGGTGCTCGACGCCATCGACTTCTTCTCCGTCGCCGACATGCAGGCGCGGGCCAACGCCCTGCTCGCCGGGCAGGTCGATCTGCTCTCCCAGACGAACCTCGACTTCGCCACCGCCCGCGTCATCGCCGCCTCCAGCCGCGCCACCATCGCCCGCTCCAAGAACGCCCAGTGGTACGTGCTGCCGATGCTCACCACCGAGAAGCCGTTCACCGATGTGCGGGTCCGGCAGGCCATGAAGCTCGCGTACGACCCCGAGCACATCCGGAAGGTGGCCCTCCAGGGTGCGGGCACGCTCGGCTGGGACAACCCCGTACCGCCGAACGACCCCGCCCACATCGCCGCCCACCCCGCCCACGACCCCGGGCGGGCGCGCCAGCTGCTGAAGCGGGCCGGGCACGAACGGCTCGCGGTGGACCTCTACACGTCCTCCTACGACCCGATCTTCACGCCCATGGCCCTCGCCTACCAGGAGTCCGCCGCCCGCGCCGGGATCCGGGTCCGGGTCAAAACCGCGGCCGCCGACTCGTACTACACCCAGATCTGGATGAAGAAGCCGCTCATGGCCACCTACTGGTACACCGGGCGCCCCGTCGACCAGCTCCTCAACCAGGTCTTCCGCGGCGGATCCTCGTACAACGAGACGGCCTGGTCGGACAAGGAGTTCGACGCGCTCCTCGACCGCGCCCGCCGCGAGACCGACGGGGACCGCCGCCGCGAGCTGTACGGGCGGGCGCAGACCCTGATCGTCGAACGCGGCGGCGCGATCACCCCGATGTTCGCCGACCGGCTCACCGGCATCTCCCGGGACGTGCGCGGCTACACCGAGCACGGCTTCGAGTTCGACTACCTCGGCATCGGCCTGAAGGGGGCGTGAGAAGCGTGCTCACCTTCATCGCCCGCCGGGCCGCCGCCGCGCTCGGCACCCTGCTGCTCTCCTCCGTGATGGTCTTCCTGGCCGTCCAGGCACTGCCCGGCGATGTCGCCACCCAGGTGCTCGGCAAGGACGCCACCCCCGACGCGGTCGCCGCGCTGCGCAAGCAGATGGGGCTCGACCAGCCCGCCTGGGAGCGCTACATCGACTGGATCAAGGGCGCCCTGCACGGCGACTTCGGCACCTCGCTGGTCACCACCAAGCCGGTGGGCGGCGAGGTCGCCCAGTACCTCGGCAACTCCGCCCTCATCGCCGTCGTCACCGTCCTCTTCGCGGTCACCGGCTCGCTCGTCCTCGGCATCCTCGCCGGGCTCTACCGCGACCGCTGGCCCGACCATGTGATCTCCACGGTCAGCCTGGTCGGGATGTCCATCCCCGAGTTCGTCGTGGCCACCCTGCTGGTGCTCGCCTTCTCCGTCACCGTCCCCGTCCTGCCCGCCGTGGTGCTGTACGGGCCGGGGGCCTCCACGGGTGAACTGCTCCCGGCGGTCTGGCTGCCGGCCGCGTCGCTCGCCATCGTGATGGCCGCGTACATCGTGCGGATGGCCCGTACGTCCGTCATCGACGTCATGGCGAGCGAATACGTCACCACCGCCCGCCTCAAGGGCCTGTCCACCTGGCGCGTGGTCACCCGGCACGCGCTGCCCGGCGCGCTGCTGCCCACCCTCCATGTGATCGCGCTCAACGTGGCGTGGCTGGTGGGCGGCGTCGCCGTCGTCGAGAACGTCTTCAACTACCCCGGCATCGGCAAGCTGCTGCTCACCTCCGTGCAGAACCGCGATCTGCCGGTCATCCAGGCCATCGCCCTCATCAGCGCGGTCGTCTACGTCGTCTGCAACCTCGCCGCCGACCTCGGCTCCATGGCCCTCAACCCCAAGCTCCGCACCCGAGGAGGGAGGATCCGATGAGCGCGCTGAAGACGCCTGCCGCGGCCCCCGTTCCCACCCCGCCGCCCGCCCGGTCGGCGGCCCCCGGCGCCGCCGCCCGCATCTGGCGCACCGTACGCACCTCCCGCCCCGCAGCCATCGGGCTCGGGATCGTCGCCGTCCACCTCGTGATCGCGCTGCTCGCGCCGCTGCTCACCCCGTACCACCCCACCACCGGCGACGCCGCGCACGCGCTGCTCGGGCCCGGCGCCGACCACTGGGCGGGCACCGACCAGTACGGGCGCGATGTGCTGACCCGGGTGCTGTACGGCGGGCGGTACGCGCTCGGCGTCTCCGTCACCGCGACCCTCCTCACCATCGCGCTGGGCACCGTCCTCGGCTGCGCGGCCGCCCTGCGCGGCGGCTGGCTGGACGATCTGCTGATGCGGATCCTGGACGCGGTGCTGTCCATCCCCGCCATCCTCGTCCTGCTGGTCATCGTCACCGCGCTGGGCACCGGCTCCGGGGTCATCGTGCTGGCCATCGGCGTCATCTGCGTCCCCCAGGTGGTACGGGTCGTACGCGGCGCCGCGCTCGCCGTCGTCCCCCAGGACTACGTCACCGCGGCGCGCGCCCGGGGCGAGGGGACGTGGGCCATCCTGCGGCGCGAAGTGCTGCCCAACATCACCGATGTGGTGTGCGTCGAGTTCGCCATGCGGGCGTCGTGGGTCGTGCTGCTGATCTCGTCGCTGTCCTTCCTCGGCTTCGGTGCCGATCCGCCCACCCCGGACTGGGGGCTCATGGTGTCCGAGAACCGCACCGCCATCACCGTCGTGCCGATGGCCAGCCTCGCGCCGATCATCGCCCTGGCCACGCTTGTCGTCGGGCTCAACCTCGCCGCCGACGGGCTGTCCAAGGCGTGGGGCGTCGACCGCATCCGGGAGGGCTCCTGATGAGCGCCATCGTCTCTGTGGCGGGCCTCGGCGTCGCCTACCGGTCGGGCGGGCGGGAGATCCCCGTCGTCCACGATGTGGGTTTTGAGCTGCTTCCCGGCCGGACCCTCGCCCTCGTCGGCGAGTCCGGCAGTGGCAAGTCCACCGTCGCCGCCACGCTGCTGGGCCATCTGCGGCACGGTTCGCGGCTCACGGGTGGCACGGTGCGGGTCGACGGGCGGGACGTCTTCGCCCTTCCGGCGCGGGAGTTGCGGCGGCTGCGCGGCGGTACGGTCGCGATGATCGCCCAGAACGCGGGCCAGGCCCTCACCCCCTCCATGCGCGTCGGGCGGCAGATCGCCGAGGCGGGCGGCGACGTGCCCGTCACCGACCTGCTCGAACAGGTCCGGCTGCCGCGCCCCGCCGAACTCGCCCGCCGCTACCCGCACGAACTCTCCGGCGGACAGCAGCAGCGCGTCGCCATCGCGATGGCCATCGCCACCCGGCCCAAGGTGCTGGTGTTGGACGAGCCCACGACCGGGCTCGACGTCCTCACCCAGCGCTCCGTGCTGGACCTGGTCGGCTCGCTGCGCGACGAACTCGGCCTCGCGGCGGTTCTTGTCAGCCACGACCTGGGTGTCGTCGCGCGGATGGCCGACGAGGTGTGTGTGCTCCGGTCGGGCCGGGTCGTCGAAGCGGCCCCCACCCGGCGGCTGTTCGCCGCCCCCGCCGATCCGTACACCCGCCGTCTGCTGGCCAGCGTGCCCCGGCTGACGGATACCGGGCTGGCGCTGGTCGGGGAGGACGGCACGCGTGAGGTCCGTCCGAAGCGGCCGGTGGCCGAGGACGCTGTGCAGTCCGTCGACGTACGGGACGTGACGATCGACTACGGATCCTCCCGGGCCGTCGACGGTGTCTCCTTCCAGGTGCGGCGGGGCGAGGTGCTGGCCCTGGTCGGCGAGTCCGGCAGCGGCAAGTCCACCCTCGCGTGGGCGCTGGCCGGACTGCGGGGCCCCTCGGGCGGTGCCCTGACCCACGAGGCCGGGGATCTGGGCGCGTCCGCGCGGCGGCGTCCGCTCGCGCTCCGGCGCAAGATCCAGCTCGTCTTCCAGAACGCCGATACCTCGCTCAATCCCCGGCGTTCGGTGGGTGACGCGGTGCGGCGGCCCCTGCGCTTCTTCGGTGCCGTGTCCTCGCGTGATGAGGCGGCCTCGCGGGCCCGCCGCCTCATCACCGACGTCCGCCTCGACCCGGACTTCGCCGACCGGCTCCCCGCGCAGCTCTCCGGCGGGCAGCGGCAGCGGATCGGCATCGCGCGCGCGTTGGCCGGTGAGCCGGATGTGCTCATCGCGGATGAGATCACCACGGCGCTCGATGTGTCGGTGCAGGCGGATGTGCTGCGGCTGCTGGATGACTTGCGGCGGGAGCGGGAACTGGCCTGCCTGTTCATCAGCCACGACCTGGCGGTGGTGCGGGGCATCGCGGACCGGGTGGTGGTGCTGCGGCGGGGAGTGGTGGTGGAGGAGGGGCCGACGGATGCGGTCTTCGCTGACCCTGGCCATCCGTATACGCGGCAGTTGATGGCCGCCGCCCTTGAGCCCGACCCGGAGGCGGTGGGGGCGGCGCCCCCGACCGACGACTGGGCCGATGCGGCGGGGCCGGACGCCACCTGGGACGACCTGGGCGGCGGCCACCGGGTGCGCAGGTGGCGGCCGTCGGATGGCTAGCCCCCACCCCGCCCCTCCCCGAACCCGGGGCCGCGCCCCGGACCCCCGCCAGGGCTGCGCCCCTGGGGTGTCGCCGGGGCTGCGCCCCGGGCCCTGTGCGGGCCCTTGGGTTTCGTCGCCGGGTGCGGGGCGGTGGGTGGGTTGTGCCCACCCGTTCCTCCCCCAGCTACCGCTGGGAGGTGCCCCCTCCGCGGAACGATGGCCCACAACCTGGCCACTCAGCCCCTCCGGCGATTGAGGAGCGGGGCCGCAACCATCAATTGAGGAACCCCGACGGTGAGAACCCGGTCCGCGAGAGCGGCGCCGGTTTAGGCGCAATAAAGGGAGAAGCGTGAGGTACCGCGAGACGTTCGACCGTGAGGTGCGGGTCGAGGACGTTTGGATTCCGACCCGCGACGGAACCCGGCTGCACGCCCGGATCTGGCGGCCGACGGACGCGGAGGCCGCCCCCGTACCGGCCCTCCTGGAATACCTCCCGTACCGCAAGAGCGACTGGACCGCCCCGCGCGACGCGCAGCGTCACCCCTGGTACGCCGGGCACGGCTACGCCTCCGTACGGGTCGACCTGCGCGGCAGCGGCGACTCCGAGGGCGTGATGCGCGACGAGTACGACGAGACCGAGCTGGCGGACGGCGTGGACGTCGTCAACTGGCTGGCCGCGCAGCCCTGGTGCACCGGCAAGGTGGGCATGTTCGGGATCTCGTGGGGCGGGTTCAACGCGCTGCAGATCGCCGCCCTGCGCCCCGAGCCGCTGAAGGCGATCGTCACGGTGTGCTCGGCGGACGACCGTTACGACAACGACGTCCACTACATCGGCGGCGCCGTCCTCGGCATCGACATGCTCGCCTGGGCGGGCACGATGCTGGCGTTCACCGCCCGCCCCCCGCACCCCACCTCGGTCGGCGAGGACCGCTGGCTGCCGATGTGGCGGGAGCGGCTCGACGCGCTGGAGCCGTATCTCCACACCTGGCTCGCCCACCAGGAGCGGGACGCGTACTGGCGGCACGGCAGCGTGTGCGAGGACTACGCGGCGGTCGACGCCGCCGTGCTCGCGGTCGGCGGCTGGGCCGATCCGTACCGGGACACCGTGCTGCGGCTGGTGGAGCACCTGGACGCGCCCGTACGCGGGCTGATCGGCCCGTGGTCGCACCAGTACCCGGACCGGGGGCTGCCGCCGGGACCGGCGATCGGGTTCCTCCAGGAGACGCTGCGCTGGTGGGACCACTGGCTGAAGGGCGAGGAGACGGGGGCCATGGAGGAGCCGCTGCTCCGGGCCTGGATCAACGACCCGGTGCCGCCCGCCACCTCGTACGAGACCATGCCCGGCCGCTGGGTCGGCGACGACGCCTGGCCCGCCCCGTCCGTGACCTGGGACGAACGCCCGCTGGGCAGCGGCGAAGAGCCGGTGATCGTACGCTCCCCGCTGCACACCGGGCTCGACGCGGGCCGCTACTTCCCCTTCGGCAACGCCACCGATCTGCCGCCGGACCAGCGCGAGGAGGACGGCCGCTCGGTCTGCTTCGACTCGGCGCCGCTGACCGAACGGGTGGAGATCCTGGGCCGCCCCCGCGTCCGGCTGCGGCTCGACAGCGCGACCCGGCGGGCCCATGTCATCGCGCGCGTGTGCGACGTGGCGCCGGACGGCTCGTCCACGCTCGTCACTCGCGGAGTGCTCAACCTGATGTCCCGGCACGGCCGCGACAAGGCCGTGGAGTGGGAGCCGGGGCGTTACGAGGACGTCGAGTTCGAGCTGAACGGGACCGGGTACGCCTTCCCGCCCGGGCACCGTGTCCGGGTCGCGGTCTCCGACGCGTACTGGCCGTGGGTCTGGCCGCACGGCGAGCGCGGCCAGCTCACCGTACGGCCCGCCGAGAGCGCGCTGCTGCTGCCCGTACGGGACCCGGGCGCCGACGCCACGCGGGCGCCGATCACCTTCGAGGAGCCCGAACAGGCCACGCCGCTCGCCGTGACCGTGGACGCGCCCGCCGAGCCCCGCCCCGAACGCACCGTCACCCACGACGTGGCCACGGGGGAGTGGGTCTTGGACGTGGACCCCAACTACGGTGGCTCGCGTACGTACCCGGGCGGGCTGCGGTACGAGGAGAGCGCCCGCGAGACGTACCGCATCCGCTCCGGCGACCCGCTGTCGGCCGTGGCAAGCTCGCGGTGGACCATCCGGCTGCGGCGCGACGGCTGGGACGCGGAGATCCACACCTCGACCGAACTGCGCGCCACGGCGGAGGAATTCATCATGGACAGCAGCGTCGAAGCACGGGCGAACGGAGAGACAGTGGCCCACCGCGCATGGCAGCACACCATCCCGAGGACGTCCGCGTGACGCCCTCGTCCGATCGCCCGTCCGACCGCCGCCCGCCGCGCCGCGCCGTCGCCGCCTCCGCCCGCACCCGGCAGCCGACCGAGGTACGGCGCCGACTGATCGTGGAGGCTGCCGTTCCGCTGATCGCGGAGCGGGGCACCGCGGGGGTCGGGGTGCGCGAGGTCGCCGCTGCGGCGGGGGTCTCGGTCGGCACCGTCACGTACCACTTCGAGAGCGTGCAGGAAGTCCTCTCCGAGGCGATGGTCCTGCACATCGAGCGCTACTACGCCGCCCTCACCGAGGCCGCCGACCGCGCCACCAGCGGCGCGGAGGGCCTGCGGCTGCTCATCGACGCGCTCTTCACGGACGACACGGACCGGCACTGGCGGATGTGGTTCGACTACTGGAACGCGGGGGAGCGGGACGAGGCCTTCGCGCGGGGGCAGGCCGAGCGGTACGAGAGCTGGCACGGCGAGATCCGGTCGCTGGTGGAGCGGGGCTGCGCCGAGGGCGACTTCCGCTGCGAGGACCCGGCGGACTTCACCCTCCGCTTCTCCGCCCTCGCGGACGGCCTCGCCCTGCGGCGGCTGCGGCAGGTCCCGGCGCTGAGCGTCGAGGACGCGCGACGGCATCTGCGGCGCTTCGCGGAGGCGGAGCTGAGGGGCTGAGGGGCTGAGCGCGAGTTTTCGCGGGTCGCCCGGCCCCGCCCCGTCCCTCCCGGCACCGGTATCCGGAGGGGCGGGGATGGGCCGTCTCAGATCAGTCGGCGCAGAGGGTCAGGCTGATTCTGGCTCCCCTGGGCACGGCGGTCGGGCTGTGGGGGGGGGGGGGGGAGACCTCGACGACCGTGCCCGGCTTGCCGTTCTTGCCGCAGTCCACCTCGCCGACCTCGCCGAGCGTGAGCTGGGCCTTCAACAGCAACTGCTTGGCGAACTCCAGGCTGAGGCCCCCGAAGGCGAGCTTGTACTTGCTGTCCTCCAGCGCGACGTAGGCCGCTTCGGGGTCGGCGGTCGCGGTGCTGACGGCGGCGGGCTTCGCGGCCTCCGAGCCGCTGTTGATGGTGGCCAGGGCCGTGCCGCCGCCGGCCACGACGATTGCGGCGGCGATGCCCGCGATGGCCGTGACCCGCTTGCGGCGGGCACCCCGCGCGATGCGGGCCGGGTCGAAGTCGGGAGCGTCGGTGGCGCTGACGAACTCGTTCATGGCGTTCACCAATTCCTCTTCGAAGGGCGTGTAGCCCGTGCAGCCGGGAAGCCCTGGGTCATGCGAAGTCATCGGGTTCCTTCCGTGGGCTGCTGTGATGAAGGGCGGAATGCGTGGGGAACTGGCTTCTGAGTTTTCCGATTCCACGGGCCAGCTGGGACCGCACGGTGCCGGGTGAGATCCTCAGGTCGGCCGCGATCTCGGCATCGGACAGGTCGCGGGAATACCGCAACACCACGACTGTGCGCATGCGCATCGGCAGGGATTGAAGGGCGCGGACCAGTTGGTCCCTGCTGTCGATGCGCCCGTACTCGTCCCCGGGGGCCGCCCGGACGCCGCCGTCCTGGTACGGAACCATGCGGCGGAACCTCCGCCACCGGTCGTTGGCCAGGTTCACCATGATGCGTCGGACGTAGGCGTCCGGAGCGTCCTTGGCGGCGATCGTGCGCCACTTGCGGCAGGCCCGCTCCAGGGTTTCCTGGACCAGGTCCTCCGCCGTCTCGCGATTCCCCGTCAAAACGAGGGCGCCGCGGAATAATGCGGCCGACCGCGTGGCGACGAACCATGGAAATCGATTTCGGCAGAACCGGCCTCGGCGAGGCCGGTTCTCAGCTTCCACTCAGGTGCCAGATCCACACGCTCCTCCCTTCCTGTCACCCCTCCTCGACGGGGAGGCCCTCTCATCTGCTGCACTGCGGCGATGAGAGCTGGGTCACAGGCGTTCAGCTCAGGAGGCGGGCTCCAGCGTGATGTCCTGCCGCAGGTCCCGCCTGGGCGGGTCCTCCACCACCAGGAATCGCGCGCGGGGGGCGTGCGCCGGGCCGGAGGCGATCAAGGTATAGCCGCCGGGCGTCAGGCCGGGGATCCGGTAGCCGCCGCCGACCGCCCTGACCAGGGACTGACGCTTGCCGCGGTCGGTCACCACGGTGATCCACGCCTCGCAGCCGTCCGGGTGGGCCGGGCAGCGCAGGGCGCCGCTCACGGTCGCCGTGGCGGCGTTCTTCGTCGCCGTGGTGGCCTGCGGGACGGTGACTGTGCCCCGCGGTGCTGCCGCGGCCTTCGGGGCATCGGCCCTGGTGGGCCCTGTGCCTCCGCCGCCCCCATGTGTCGTGGCGCCGCGGCGCGTGGTGGCGGCCCAGGCGCTGAGGGCGAGGTGTGTACGGCGGTCCTCGCGGGAGGCCGGGGTAGCCGTAGCCGTAGCCGTAGCCGTAGCCGGGGAGGCAGGGGAGGCGGGGGAGGCGGCCGGTGCGGTGCTCGCCGAGGGGGCGGGGAGCGTGGTGGCGGTGAGGCCACGGTGTTCCGCGAGGGTGGCCAGGACCTCGTCCAGGGCGGCGAGTTCGCGCAGCGCGGTGTGCAGGCGGTCCGCCCGGGGGCCCGCGGGGGCGCGCAGGACGGACTCCAGTTCACAGATCACCGGGCTGACCCGGACCCAGGTGCCGCCCCGCTCGCCTGTCTCGATCACACGGCTGAGAGCGTGCAGGGAGGTGGCGAAGATCTCGGTGACGCGCTCCACGCGGGCACGCAGCGGCGGGGCGAGATCGATGTCGATGTCCGCGGCCACGGCCAGCGCGTGGGCGTGCCGGGTGGCCGTGCCGAGCAGCGCGAGCCTGTTCTCACCGAAGCGGTCGCCGGTGCCCAGCGGCATCCGGACCAGCGGCCGGGCCACGTTCTGCACCTGAAGCAGGGCGGAGTCCACGCCGCGCGCGGCGCCACGGAGCCGGACCGGGGCCTCGGGGTCCTTCCAGCGCTCCGAGACCTGGGCGATCAGGTGCTCCAGCGCGGAGAGGTAGCCCCGCTGGGTCTCGCGTGCGACCTTGCGGGTGGACACCGGGAAGATCACCGCCGCGCAGGCGGTGGCCACCACGATGCCCAGCACGTTGTCCAGCAGACGCTCCGTCAGCAGCCATTCCATGTCGCCGTACGGGGTGGTCAGACCGTAGAGCTGGACGAGCGCGGCGACGAGGCCGGTGACCCAGAAGGCGTACTGGCGCTGCATGCCCCAGGAACCGAAGGTGAGCCCGGCCACGATGATCAGCAGGGTCCAGTGGATGTGGCCGGGTCCGATGAAGCGGAGCAGGGCCACTCCGATCACCGCGCCGAGGACCGTGCCCACCACGCGGTGCCCCAGCTTGCGCAGCCGCTCATGGGTGGTGTTGGTCCCGAACAGGGTGATCATCACGCCGATGAGACCCCAGTAGAAGCGCTGGCCGTCCAGGGCGTCCGCTACGGGGACGACGATGGCGGCGGCGATCCCGGCTTGTAGCGGGGCGCGCAGGTAGGGGACGGCGCGCCGCCAGCCCCGGTCCGCCTGGGCGGCGGACACCCGCTGGGCGGCGGGGCCGGCCCCGCTCGGGCGGTTGCGTTCCAGCGCCACGGTGGGCTGGAACGGCACCTTGGCCCGTACGGCGGACGCGTCGCGGCCCAGGCTCAGCCAGCAGGCGAGGGCGTCGGCGAGCGCGTCCAGCAGATCGGCGGTGCGCCGGGCCAGGGCGTGGACCTCGGCTTCCTCGGCGCTCTCCGTCTCCTGTGCGTCTTCCTGTGTGCCGGCGGCCTGCTGCCGGATCAGCTCGGCGGCCGGACGCAGCGCGTCGGTGCGGCCCAGATGGGTGTCCCGGGCGATGACGAGTCCGATGACCATCGCCTCGCGCAGCCGGACCGGGAGGGGGCGGGAAGCCATCTGCTGGACCGACTGGCCGATGCCCTGGAGGGCGAGTTCGGCGTCGAAGAGGTATTGGTGGAGAAGCTCGGCCGCCTCCGGCTCGGCGGCGACCTCGGGCCGGGCGAGACATCCGTCGATGATGACCGTGGTGACGTTCAGCCTGCGCAGCGCGCGGCGCATCTTCTTGACCGCGGTGGCCTGGTCGGCGTCCGGATCGAGGGCGGTCGCGGCGGCGTCCGCGACCCGGCGCGCCTCGACCAGAAAGGCCCGCTGGGTCCGCAGCAGGTCCTCGCGCGGCATGGGGTAGCACAGCAGCAGCCGGGCGGCGAGCACGGCCACCGAGGTCACGACGGCGACGGCGAAGAGCTTGCCGCACTCGTCCAGGGGGATGCGCACGATCGAGCCGACCACGAAGGCGTTGAACATCATCATGCCGGTCAGCAGCCCGAGGGTCCCGAAGCGGACCAGGAAGAACGCGAACGCCAGGGCCACCACCATGACGCACAGTTCGAGCACCCGGTGCGGGGCGAGCCACGCGGCGACCGGCAGGGCGGCGGAGTACGGGAACGCCATCCACAGGCTGGCCCGTGCCAGCCGCAGCGGAGTGTTCTCGGCGATCACGAACGCGCTCATCAGCCCCATCATGCCGCCGACCATCATGCCCAGCATGACCGGAATGTCCAGGGCGTGCGCCATCCCGTACCCCACCGCGAGCGCGGTGGTCATGGCCACCAGCGCGCGCCAGCCCGCCTGGAGCTGGCCGAGCCCGGGGTCGGCCGCGAGCACCCAGTCCCACCAGCGTCTCGGCCCGCCGACGCGATGGGGCGCGTACCCGGTGCCGGTGGCCTGGGCGGCGGCAGCGGTGGTGGTGTCGGTGCTGGTGGTCAACTGACCTCCGGTTCGTAGGCGTCCAAAAGTGTCCGGACCGCCTCGCGGGCGACCGTCACGGCGTGTTCCGCATCGTCGGCGTTCTCCCGGAGTGCGGCGAGCAGCGCCGAGGCCATCCGCTGCCGCGCCCGCTCCAGCAGGTCCCGGCCGAGCGGCGTGATGTGGGCCTCGGTGGCCCGCCTGTCCGTGACGCAGCGCCTGCGCTCCACCAGTCCGTGCTCCTCCAGCTCCTGGAGGACGACGGTGACCCGCGGCTGGGTCAGCCCGGTGTAGGAGGTCAACTCGGTGACGCGGCGCGGCCCGCCCTCCAGGACGTCCAGGGCGCTCGCGGAACTGCGCGGCAGCCCGAACTCTCCGGCCTGGAACAGGACCCGGGAGAGCCTGCCGATGCCACCGAGCAGACCTCGGGTCGCCGCCTCGACGCGCTGTTCGTCAGGCGTACGCGATCGATGCATTACACAACTATATAACCGGCCTATGGAGCCCGCGGGGGCGGGCCCGCGTTCGCCCCGCCGTGCGCCAGGGTCCTCCCACCAGAAGGCGCGCTGCGGCCTGCTCACCGCATCCCCTCGGCCCGCACCTCACCCCGGAAGCGACCGGGACTTCGCCGCCCTCGCCCGCCGGGACGGGATCCTCATCGACCCGGCCGGGCACCCCTTCTGCCTGGCCCTCGGCAAGGGCTCCTGAACCGGCGTCACGCCGATGCCATGCGGCGAACGGGGCCTGCGCGCCGTGGGCTCACTTCTTCTCGACCGGCGGGCAGGTGCCGGTGTCGGAGCCGATGCTGTTGATGGTGGCGTTGTCGCGGGGGTCACTGCCGTAGTTGATCTGGTCGGTGCACTTCACGCCGTCCAGGTTGGGGGTGCCCTCGGACTTGTCGCCGCTCTGGACGGGCGGGCAGGTGCCGGTGTCGGAGCCGATGCTGTTGATCGTGGCGTTGTCCCGGGGGTCGCCCGCGTAGTTGATCTGGTCGGTGCACTTCATGTCGGGCTTGTTCGGGACCGCCTTCGAGGCTTTGGTGCCATCGGCCTGGTCCGAGGAACCGGGGGACTGGGTGGCGCTCGCCGAGGTGCGGTCCTGCGAGGACGAGGCGTCCGTCTCATTGCCCTGGCAGGCCGTGAGTCCCAGCGCGGCAACGGCGATCGCCACGGCGGCTGCGGCCTTGCGGGCGCGGAGGGTGGAAAGGTGCGACATGGGGTCCCCGTATCTGTCGAAGCGGTGGTTCGGGCTCGTGACAACAAGACTGTCGGTCGCCGCTGTTGAACCACCGCCGTACTGCTAACGCCCGGCTAACGCCCCCGGACGCATGGCGTGAGTGCCTGCCCGGGAGAGACGGCGCGACCGGCTCAGGCGAGGGAGATCGTGATCAGGACGGGCTCGGCCGTACCCGCGTCGCGCGCTCGACCCAGGGATGCCGGTCCAGGACCCCGTGCAGCCCCACGATGAGTGTGGGGTCATTGGCGGCCCCGCGACCGGCATCCCTCATGTCGTCACTCCTTGGTGGCTCAGAGGCCGCAGCGCACCGTCAAGGTCGTCGCAGTACGTCGCGTGCCCGGTCACGGCCATCACCAGGGCCACGGTAGGCGGAGGACAGCCACTGAGCGGCGATGTTGGTGACCATCGCGCCGCCGCGGTCGCTCAGGTGGATGTGGTCCACGAACAGTTCGAGACCGTTGTCGCGAGCGACCTCGTCCCAGCTGTATCCGAGCAGGTAGTACTTCGTGGCCGCCAGGTAGGCCGTGGTGAAGCTGAAGTCGTAGGTGGGCCGGTGCCCCTGGTCTTGGAGGCGGTCGGTGAATCGCTCGTTCACGGGCATGTAGTCGACTGTGGCGCGGGTGGCGGTCTCCTTGATCGCGGCGTTGTAGTCGCGGAGCTTGTGGTTGATCTCGGAGTCGAGGTCTTCGCCCAGCGGGGGCAGGGACATCAGCGCGATGCGGGCGGAGGTCTTGTCCTTGATGCGGTCGATGATCGCCCCGAGGTTGTCCCGGTACTCCTCCAGGGGGACCTCGTCGCGGACGTCGTTGGTGCCGATGAGGAGGGTGACTGTATCCGGGTCACACGCCACGATGTCGCTGTCGACGCGCTCGCGCAGGCCCGCGCTGGTGTTGCCGTTCTCGCCGGCATTGATGAACTCGTATCCGCGGAACTCGGGCTTCTCTCGCAGGTCGCCGACCCAGTCCCGGCCGAGCGTGCCCTGGGTCATGCTCGCGCCGGCCGCAACAACCACCGGCCCGCTGCCCTTGGGGCGACCGTCAGCGCAGGCGTCGGCGGGTGGGTTGGTGGGGGAGCGTAAGAACGTCAGGTAGCCGACCGCGCCGGCGGCGCTCAGTCCGGTGAGGGCCAACGTGCACAAGGTGATGACGATTCGCTTCTTCGTGAACAGCTGCTTCATGGTCAGTACCCCAGGGCGACGGTGTGCCCAGCGGTGGCGGGGTCGGTCAGCGTGGCGAGGATGGCGTGGGCGAGGTCGGCCCGGGCGATGGTGATGCCCCCGCGCACGTTGAGATCGATGGCGGTGCGGTAGGGGCGGGGTTTGCCGTTGGTGAGGCGCGGCGGTCGCATGATCGTCCAGTCCAGGCCGCTGCCCTGGACGGCCTGGTCGGTGCGGGCGAAGTCGGCGAAGCCCTCTCGCAGGTACTGCCGCAGCATGGGCTTGACCACGGTCCGGGTGAACGGCCCGTCACCGGCGTCGACGATGTGGCCGCTCGCCGTGACAACGACCAGGCGGCGGGTGTCGGTGGCTCGCATCGCGGTGATGATTGTGCGAGCGCCGTCGCTGCACACCGAGGCATCGCCCTTGGCGCGGGGGCCCAGGGCCGATACGACGGCGTCCTGTCCGGTCACCGCCTCCATGATCGCCTCGGGATCCATGACGTCGGCGGTCACGACGTCGAGCCGCGGGTGACTGACCTGCCGCAGCCGGGCCGCGTTCCGCACGACCGCGGTGACGTGATGGCCGGCGTCCAGTGCCTGGCGCACGAAGTGCTTCCCGGTGCCGCCAGTGGCACCGACAACGGTGATACGCATGCTGACCCTCCAGCTCGAACTGGGGCTAGTGAACACTAACCTCCAGAGTCCGCTAGTGTTCACTAACCTGTCAAGCAGAGGGGAGGGCAGCGATGAGCACACGGGAGCGGATCCTCGACGCGGCTGCCGACATCCTGCGTACCCGCGGCGTCGTGCACGCCACGACCAAGGAGATTGCGCAGGCAGCAGGGGTGTCGGAGCCCACCCTGTACAAGTACTTCGGCGACAAGGAGCGGCTGCTGCTCGCAGTCCTTGAGGAACGGGTGCCCGGCCTGTCCCGAATCTCGGTCCGCCCGGGCAAGGGCGACGTCGAGGAGAACCTTGCCGATCTTGCGCACGCGGTTCTGGACTTCTACCAGCGGTCGATCCCGATGTTGGGCGCGCTCCTGGCGGACCCGGAGCGCATGGCGGCACACCGGGTGGCGATGAGCCGGCACGGCGGCGGCCCCGAGAAGGCGGTCTCCGGCTTCGCCGCCTACCTGCGAGCCGAGCAAGACCTCGGGCGCATCGCCGGGGACGCGGACCCGGACTCGTCCGCGGCCCTGCTGATCGGCGCGTGCTTCCAAGAGGCGTTCCTGCGCTACTACGCCCAGGGCACGGGCGCTGACGCCGCCCCGCGCTCCCACGCCGAGGCCCTCGCTCGGGCGGTTGTCAGACCTCTGCTGTAACCCGAGTCACCGTCACCGACGGTTCGGTATCGAGTCGCGAGGACCAGGCCATGCCCCGGCATGCGTGCGTGCGCCCCCACTTGGCGATCAGACGGCTCGTCTACGAGCAAGCCATTGCCGCCGTGCAGACCGCCTACGGGCTGAGCCTCGTCAACCGTGCCGACTGGCCGGAATCAACTCGCGTCAAACGACGCCCCGGCCCCGGGACCTGAGCGACGGTTCGGCGAAGTGCAGGAGCACTTCGCCGACGATCCGAGCACCCCGATGATCGCACCGAAGACCTCTGTCCTGCAGATCGCTTGCTGCTGATCCGACCGAGGTCGCCCGTTCATGATCCGTTCGGAGGGTCTCCTGGGCAGATGTTGACGAAGGTCTGTGATCTCGCATCGTCTCCATCCTCGTCACCGTGTGCGGGCAAGTGACCGCCCCGGCTCTCCGCGACGCGCAGTGCGTCACGCAGCGCCTCGCACAGCCGCTCCGCGAGGAAGCGGACTTCGCGGACGTCGGCTTTCCGGTCATTGAGCAGCGCGCGGGCATGACCGAGGAGTTCGGTGCCCATGGTCAGCTGAAGGTCCTCGATCTCATCCGCCCTGCGGCTCAAACGGGTGCTGCCGCTGTCCGTTGACAGGAAGCACGGCTTGCCTTCGGGGCTGGACCACGGCAGCAGCCGTAGACCGTTCGTCGCGGTCATCGCGCCACCTCCGCGAGCGTGTCGTCGTGAACAGTCCGTTCGAGTGCACGCACATTTTCTTTTCTCATCAGACCAGGATTCGACGCAAACTGCCGTGAGATCGATACCCGAAGGGTAATCCCACCGTGGGATGGTTCTTTATTCCACGATGGAACCGGAGGGATCATGCCGACGGTGCTGGCGCCGATCGAGCTGCCCGACTGGGCCTGGCAGCGGACCGAAGTGCGCAGGGAGCTACGCGACCGCGACATAGGGGCGGTGTTCCGCCGTGTCCAGCAATACGGCGGAGTGAGTCAGGCCAGGATTGCGGCGGCGGTGGCCATGACCCAGGCGCGGGTGAACGAGATCATCAACGGCAGGAGGGAGGTCACTCGGCTCGATGTATTCGAACGTATCGCGGACGGATTGGGCATGCCGGATGAAGCCCGTCAGCTGATGGGCCTTGCGGCGATACGCGGCGCGAGAGACGACGGCAGGGCGTTCGACTTGGCAGCCTTTCCGGAAGTCGTTCACGTGTACGCGCAGCAAGTCGCCGCATCAGAAGAAATCAAGCAGCTCGCGGCTTCGGCGGGAGAACTGGACGTGCTCGCCGTGCGTGGCCTTGGGCTCATTGGACTGAAGGGTTCGCTTCTCTGTTCCTCCCTCGCCCGACCGGCAGAGCGACAGCGTCCGCGTGTTCGCGTCTTGCTGCTCGACCCTGAATCTCTGGCCTTGGTCGACCGGGCGGCGGAGATTGGTGAGTCCCTCGAATCACTGGCAGCGGGAATCACGCTCTCTGAAACCCGGCTGCGTGAACTGTCCGATATTTGCGACCTGCGCGTGTACCGGTACGACATGCGGCCGACCTGGCGCGTTATCCGTGTGGATGACACCATGTTCGTTTCGACCTTCGATGCCAACTGGGAGGGGCACGAGTCTGCTGCCTACAAGGTCGTGGAAGCGCCGCAGGGCCCCTTGTTCCGAGGGTTCCAGCGGATGTTCGAGTCCATGGTCAATGAAGGAACTCGTGTCATCTGAGTGGAGGGAGTAGGACTTGATCGAGGCCGAACTGAAAGCGCGAGTTCGCGATCCTGAATCCGTAATCGCGCGGCTTGACCGGCTTGCGGATGCGCGGATCGAGGTGTACCAGGACACCTACTACGATGTCCCTTCGGGAGACCTTGGGGTGCAGGACCGGGAGTTGAGGGTCCGGACAATTCGCGGAGGCGGTGCAGCTCGATCCGTGCTCACCTACAAGGGCGCCCGCGTCGATGAAGGATCAGGGTCGAAGCCGGAACACGAGACACGTGTGGATGACCCTGATGCTGTCGGTGCCATACTTCATGGTCTCGGTTTCGTTCCCGTACTCGCGTTTCAGAAGCGATGCACGAACTATGACTTCAGCGCCCGTGGTCGGCATGTGCTGGCCACCCTGGTGCAAGTGCCCGAGATCAAGGGCACGTTCCTGGAGGTCGAGACTCTGGTCCAGGCGGAGCACGAGCTATCGGCTGCCCTTGACGATGTGCGCTCGGTCATGACGGAGCTTGGCATCCCCGAAAGCGACCTGACGACGGAGCTTTACACCGATGCCGTCGTGGCCCACCGCGCCTGATATGCGCCAGTCACCGGAGCTTGCCATGCCGCTGCAGATGAAACTGACGGCGATAACGCTCGACTGCACCGACCCCGAGGCACTGGCCGGGTTCTATCGGCGCGCCACCGGACTTGAGCCGCACCCTGCGAGCAACCGGGACTTTGTCGCGCTCACCTGTCAGGGCGGCCAGGTCGGGCTCGTCATCGGCTTTCAGCGAGTTGACGACTACCAGCCTCCGTGCTGGCCCGCCCAAACCGTGCCGCAGCAAATCCACCTCGACTTCGCGGTCGATGACCTCGACGAGGCCGAGGCCCTGCTGCTGGAGCTGGGCGCGACGAAGCCGGAGGAGCAGCCGGGCGGGGAGCGGTGGCGGGTCTTGGCCGATCCGGCCGGGCATCCGTTCTGCCTGACCAGGGGTTGATGCCATGGGCTGCCGTGGCACGACCGATCCGATGCTCAGCATGGGTCACGTCTGTCGTGAGGTGACGCGGCGTACGGCACGCCCCGCCAGGGTGTCCGTGCGGCGGCCGTCCTCGATGACGAAGCGGCCGTCGATGAGGACGTGGGGGAGGCCGGTCGGGAGGGTGCGGGGGTTCTCGAAGGTGGAGCCCGCCGCCACCGTCTCCGGGTCGAAGAGGACGAGGTCGGCGCGGTAGCCCTCGGCGATCAGGCCGCGGTCGGGGAGGCGGAGGCGGGCCGCGGGGCGGCCGGTGAGGTGGGCGACGCACTCCTCCAGGGACAGGACGCCCAGCTCGCGGACGTAGCGGCCCAGGTAGTGGGGGAAGGTGCCGTACGCCCGGGGGTGGGGTTTCGCGCCGTTCAGGATGCCGTCGCTGCCGCCCGTGTGGACGGGGTGCTTCATGATCGCCTGGACGTTCTCCTCGTGGCCCACGTGCTGGAGGATCGTGGGGCCGAGCCGGTCGTCGAGGAGCAGGCGGCGGGCGGTGGTCCACGGCTCCTCGCCGCGTTCGCGGGCGCTCGCGGCGACCGTTTTGCCGACGTATCCGGTGAGGGACGGATCGTTCACGCCGGAGATCTCGATCCGGTCCCATTCGATGGGCACGCCGTGGCAGCCGTCCGCCCCCTCCACCTCGACGACGTGGCGGATGCGCTCGGCCGTCGCGTCGTCGCGCAGCCGCGTGAGGATCGCGTCGGGCCCGCCCTCGGCGGCCCAGCTGGGGAGCATGGCGACGAGGGTGGTGCAGCCGGGGAGGTAGGGGTAGGTGTCGAGCGTGATGTCGGCGCCGTCGGCGAGCGCGGTGTCCAGCAGGGCGAGGAGTTCGGGGGCGCGGCCCTTGTTGACGCCGAAGTTCATGGTGGCGTGGGCGAGGTGGAGGGCGCAGCCCGCGTCGCGGGTGAGGGCCACCATCTCCTCGTACGCGCGCAGGGCGCCCGCGCCGTAGGAGCGGTGGTGCGGGCAGTAGTAGCCGCCGTACGCCGCCACGACCCGGCACAGCTCGGTGAGTTCGGAGTCGGTGGCGTACATGCCGGGGGTGTAGGTGAGGCCGGAGGACAGCCCGACCGCGCCCTGGCCGAGCCCCTCCGCCACCAGCTGCTTCATCCGGGCGACCTCGGCGGGCGTCGCGTCGCGGTCCTCCCAGCCGAGGGCGAGCATGCGGACGGTGCCCTGGGGGACGAGGTACGCGGCGTTGACGGCGATGCCCTGGCCGTCGAAGCCGTGGTCGAGGCGGTCCAGGTACTCGCCGACGGTGCGCCAGGTGAAGTCGATGTCGGAGCCGTCGCCGTTCCAGCCGGTGATGGCGGTACGGATCTGGGTGAGCGTGTGGTCGTCGACGGGGGCGTACGACAGGCCGTCCTGGCCGATGACTTCGAGGGTGACGCCCTGGGCGGCCTTCGCCGAGTGGTCGGGGTCGCGGAGCAGCGCGAGGTCGCTGTGCGCGTGCATGTCGATGAAGCCGGGGGAGAGGGCGAGGCCGTCGGCGTCCACGGTGCGGCGGGCGCTGGGGCGCGGCCCGCCGCCCTCGCGGACGACGGCGGCGATGCGGCCGCCGTCCACGGCCACGTCGGCCCGGTAGGCGGCACCGCCGGTGCCGTCGATGACGCGCGCGTCGCGGATGACGAGGTCCATGCGGTGCCTTCTCTCTGTGTGCCGGTCGCCGGTGCGGCGCGCTGTGTGTTCCCCACCCACCCGCCCTTGGCTTGCGTGGGGGACCCTGCGGGTCCCGCACGCCCCCGGCCGGGAGGCCTGCCCCCGCCCGGGCTCCGGCCCGCCGCGAGGCGCCCCCCGGGTGGGGGTCTGCGGCGGGTGCCCCGTCCGGGGCCCTCCGGCGCGCGCCCGGTGTGCCCCCGGGGGAGCCCCTGCTGAGGGGGGCGCCCGGTGTTCGTCCCGGCCGCGGACGTTCGCGGTCCGCGGCCGGGGGTCTACATCTGCCCGCCTCCGGACCTCCCCTGGTGGGGTGTGGCAGTGGCGGCGGGCCGTACCCCGGTTGCCCGTGGCGCGTGGTGTGCGTCCGGTGCGCACCCCGGGGGCCTGGGGCGCAGCCCCGGTGGGGTTCCGGGGTGCGGGCCCCGGAAGGGCGGGCGGGTGGGTCAGAAGAAGGTGCGGATGTAGTCCGTGACCGTGCCGTCCGCCTCCGCCAGGGGGATCAGCTGCCACTTGTCGAAGCTGGTGCAGGGGTGGGAGAGGCCCAGGGCGACCCAGTCGCCGACTTCCAGTTCCGCGCCCTCGGCGACCGTGACCCAGGCGTGCTGGTCGGAGAGGCCGGTGATGACGAGGCCGTGGGCGGGGCGTACGGAGCCGTCGCGGGCGGAGCGGATGGCCTGGGGCTCGGGCAGGTCGAGGTCGTAGGCGGCGTCCCGCTTGCCCGCGTTGAGGAAGGCCTGGCCGGGTTCGGGGCGGGAGACGACCTGGGCCCAGAGGCGGAAGGCGGGCCACAGATCGCCCTCCTCCGGGATGCGGTTGAAGGGGGTGATGCGCCGGTAATGGCCGTCGTCGTGGGAGACGTACGCACCGGAGCGCAGCAGCTTCAGCATGGGCCGGGAGAGGGCGGGCAGCTCATCGAAGACGTCGGCGACCACGTCGAACCAGGCGCTGCCGCCCGCGCTGACCACGACCTCGTCCACGCCCTCGAAGCGGCCCGCGGCGTCGAAGTCGGCGGCGAGCGTGATGAGGCGGCGCAGCCAGGTCCGTACGCGTTCGTCGTCCGCCTTGGGCACCTCGCCCTCGTAGCCCGCGACGCCGACCAGCCGCAGCGTCCCGGTCGCGGCCACCGCGTCGGCGACCGTGGCGCACTCGGCCTCGGTCCGCACCCCGGTGCGCGCGCCCTCGCCCGCGCCCAGCTCGACGACGACGTCGACGGGCCGCCCGGCCCCGGCCTGGCGCAGGGCCTCGTCCATGAGTTCGACGCCGCGTACCGAGTCGACGTAACAGATGAAGCGGAAGCCGGGGTCGGCGTCGAGTTCGGCGGCGAGCCAGCGCAGCGCGGCGGCGTCGACTATCTCGTTGGCGAGGAAGATCCGCTGGATGCCGAAGGCCCGGTAGATCCGCACGTGGGAGGGGACGGCGGCGGTGATGCCCCAGGCGCCGTGCTGGAGCTGGCGCTCGAAGAGCTGCGGAGCCATGGAGGTCTTGCCGTGCGGGGCGAAGGCCAGGAGGTGGCCGGTGGAATACCGCTCCATGGCGAGGAGATTGTGTTCCAGGGCCTCGGCCGACAGGGTCAGTACGGGAGTGGTGAAGCCGCCGGTGAACAGGGAGCGGCGTTCGGCGGCCAGCTCGCCCACGGTGCGGCCTTCGGCGTCCGGCGGCAGCCCCTTGAAGCGGTGGTCGACACGCTCCTGCGCGAGCTGGGCGACGGCTTGGGCGCGGTGGTCGGTGGCCATGGAGGAGCCTCCATAGAAATTCTGGTTGCATTCTCTGCAACGTTCATTGCGTATAACGCTTAGCGCTGTTTAACATCCGGCCAAGCACCGGGTCAACGGTGTGTCCTACCCACCCGCAAGGAGCGAGACCCATCGTGCGTCCAGCCCCGAGTGTCGACGTCGTGTGCCTCGGCGAGTCGATGGTGACCTTCGTGCCGTCCCGGCCGGGCCGCCTCGCGGAGGTGCCCGCCTTCGCGCGGGGTATCGGCGGCGCCGAGTCCAACGTGGCGTGCGGGCTGGCGGGCGCGGGGCACAGCGTGCGCTGGATCAGCCGGGTCGGCGCCGACGGCTTCGGCGACCATCTGCTGACGGAGATCGCGGCGACCGGGGTGGACGTCGGCGGCGTCCAGCGCGACCCGCGCCGCCCCACCGGGATCTACTTCCGTACGGCCGGCGAGCGGGCCGTCGAGCCGGGGGCCCCGGAACAGGACGACGCGCAGCCGCTCGCCGAGGTCGTCTACTACCGCGCCGGATCCGCCGCCTCGGCCATGTCCCCGGCGCTCATGCCGCGCGAACAGACCTGGTCCGGCCGGGTCCTCCACCTCACCGGCATCACCCCGGCGCTCTCGCCCGACTGCCTCGCCCTGATGCGCGAGCTGACCGCCCGCGCCCCCGGCCGCCCGCTGGTCTCCTTCGACCTCAACTACCGCGTCTCGCTGTGGGAGGACCCTGAACGGTCCCCGGACGAGGGACCGTCCGTGCTGCTCGACCTCGCCCGCGGCTGCGACCTGGTCTTCGTCGGCGAGGACGAGGCGGAGGCCGCCTGGGGCATACGCGGCGGCGCGGCCGCGATCCGCGAGGCGCTGCCCGAGCCGGACGTGCTGGTGGTCAAGCAGGGCAGCGACGGGGCCACCGCGTACGCCCGTGGGGCGGACGGCGCCGACACCGTCACCTTCGCGCCCGCCCTGCGCGTGGACGTCGTGGCCCCGGTCGGCGCGGGCGACGCCTTCGCCGCGGGCTTCCTCTCCGGCACCCTGCGCGGCCTGCCCGTCGCCCAGCGGCTGCGGCACGGCCATCTGATGGCGGCCGCCGCCCTCACCGTCCCCGGCGACCTCGGCACCCCGCCGCCCCGCGCGTACGCCGACCGGCTGGTGAGCCTGGACGCCGCCGAGTGGGGCACACTGCGATTCGGCCCCGGCTGGGCAAACCCGGCGCAATCGAGGTCCGATACCGCGGTGGTGGAGGTAACCGACCCATGAGCCAGACCGTCGACCGAGCGCTGAGCATCCTGCCCCTGCTGGCGGAGGGACCCGCCAATCTGGAGCAGGTCGCCTCGCGGCTCGGCGTGCACAAGTCGACCGCGCTGCGGCTGCTGCGCACGCTGCACGAACACGGCATGGTCTACCGCCAGAGGGACCAGCGCTACCGGCTCGGCGCCCGCCTCTTCGCGCTCGCCCAGGAGGCGGTGGAGAACCTGGACGTACGGGAGATCGCCCACCCCCATCTGGTCGCGCTCAACGAGCGGTGCGGACACACCGTGCACCTCGCGGTGTACGAGGAGAACGAGGTCCTCTACATCGACAAGGTGGAGAGCCGCTACCCGGTGCGGATGTACTCGCGGATCGGCAAGCCCGTCGCGATCACGGTCGCGGCCGTCGCCAAGCTGTTGCTGGCGGACCTGCCGGAGCCCGAGCGGCGGGCTCTGGCCGAACGGCTCCCGTACCCGGCGTACACGGCCCGCTCCACCCCGAACGCCGCCGCGTTCCTGCGGGAGCTGGAGACCGTACGGGAGCAGGGCTGGGCCACCGACCTCGGCGGCCACGAGGAGTCGATCAACTGCGTCGGGGCGCCCATCCGGGGCGCGGACGGCCGGGTCGTGGCCGCGTGCTCGGTGTCGGCGCCGAACGTCGTCGTCACCGCGGACGAACTCCTCACCCTGCTGCCCATGGTGCGCCGCACCGCGGAGGACATCAGCCGGGAGTACTCGGGCGGCGTCCCGGCCCGGCCGTCCGGCGGGCAGGGAACACCCGAGGCGCCACCTGAAGTTACCCCCGACGCAACACCGCACGTCACACCCGAGAAGAGAGCCGAGGAATCCTCCTCATGACCGACAAGCTGCAGAAGACCGCGATCACCCCGGCCACCCACACCGCCCCGCCCGCGAAGTTCTCGCACGGCGTCAAGAAGGGCAACATCTTCCAGGTCGCCGGTCAGGTCGGCTTCGGCCCCGCGGTCCCCGGCCAGGCCCCCGCCCCGGTCGGGCCGGGCCTGCGCGAGCAGACCCTGCAGACCCTGCGCAACGTGCAGTCCGTGCTGGAGGCGGGCGAGGCGAGCTGGGAAGACGTGATGATGATCCGCGTCTACCTCACCGACACCGGCCACTTCGCCGAGTTCAACGAGATCTACAACGAGTTCTTCGCGGACCTCAAGGAGGCCCCGGCGGCCCGTACGACGATCTACGTCGGCCTCCCCGCCGGACTGCTCGTCGAGATCGACGCGCTCGCCGTCCTCGGCTGACACCCCGTGAAGTAACGCCCGGGGCGGGCGGGTCCGCACCCCGCCCGCCCCGGAACCCCCCCCACATCTGTCCACCGACGTCGCCGGGACCAGACCCCTGATCACCCGCACCCAGATTCCCTCCGCGCGCGGCCCCCCGCCGTGCGGCGGTACCCCCTACCCACTTTCCGGAGTCCCCCATGCTGCTCGCAGCCGCCCCCGCTGCCGAGACCCCACCCCACACCGGTGGCCTGCTCGCGGTCATCCCCGGCACCGCCGGTCTGCTGACCGTCGCCGCCCTGGGCATCGCCCTCCTCCTCTACCTGATCATCAAGGTCCGGCTGCAGCCCTTCGTCGCGCTGCTCGGCGTCTCCATAGCCGTCGGCCTCGCCGCCGGGCTCTCGGTCACCGAACTCTTCGGCACCGTCCAGAAGTCCGACGCCGTCTCGCTGATCGAATCCGGTATGGGCGGCATCCTCGGCCACATCGCGATCATCATCGGCCTGGGCACCATGCTCGGCGCGATCCTGGAGGTCTCCGGCGGCGCCGAGGCGCTCAGCTCCCGGCTGCTCGGCCTCTTCGGGGAGAAGCGGGCGCCGCTCGCCATGGGGCTCACCGGCCTGATCTTCGGCATCCCCGTCTTCTTCGACGTCGGCATCTTCGTCCTGGCGCCGATCGTCTACGCGGCCACCAAGCGCAGCGGCAAGTCGATCGTGCTGTACGCGATGCCGCTGCTGGCCGGGCTCTCCATGACCCACGCCTTCCTGCCCCCGCACCCCGGCCCGGTCGCCGCGGCCGGACTGCTCCATGTCGACCTGGGCTGGGTCATCCTGATGGGCATCCTCGTCGGCATCCCGTCGGTGCTCGCCGCGTGGGCGTACGCCGCCTGGATCGGCAAGCGGCTCTTCGTCCCCGTACCGCAGGACATGGTCGAGGCGGCGGAGGAGTCCCGGCAGGCGGTCGAGGCCGAACAGCGGGCCGGAGGCGCTGCCGAGCGGCCGGTGGCCGTGAGCACGGTCCTCGCCATCATCGGTACGCCGCTGCTGCTCATCCTCTGCGCGACCTTCTCCTCCATCGCGCTGGACCCGAGCACCGGGCGCTCGGTCATCGAGTTCTTCGGCCACCCCTTCGTGGCGCTGACGATCGCCCTGTTCCTCGCGTACTACCTGCTGGGCATCCGGCGCGGCTGGTCCCGCAAGTCCCTGGAGACCGTCTCCACCGCCTCGCTCAAGCCGGTCGGCAACATCATCCTGGTCGTCGGCGCGGGCGGTGTCTTCGGCGCGGTCCTCAAGGGCAGCGGCGTCGCCCAGGCCCTCGCGGACGCCTTCGACAGCGCGGGCCTGCCGGTCATCCTGCTGTCCTGGCTGATCTCGGTGGTGCTGCGGGTCGCCCAGGGCTCGGCGACGGTCGCCATCGTCACCACCGCGGGCATCGTCTCCCCGATGCTGGCCTCGGGCGACTACTCGCAGGCCCATCTGGCGCTGGTCATCATGGCGATCTCGGCGGGCTCGATCTTCGCCTCGCACGTCAACGACGGCGGATTCTGGATGGTGGCGAAGTACTTCGGGATCTCCGAGCGGGACACGCTGAAGTCGTGGACCGTGCTGGAGTCGGTGCTGTCGGTGGCGGGCTTCGCGGTGGCGGGCCTGCTGAGCCTGGTGATCTAGCCGTACGTACGCCCCGGGGTCCGCGGGGACCCCGGGGCGCGGCCGGCCGGCGTCAGCTCGTCGCGCAGTACTGCGCTTCCTTGCCGATCGACCGGTACATGCAGTCCGCGTTCTCCAGCAGCTGCAGCACCGCGTCCTTGTTACGGCTCGTCTCGCGGGCGATCACCTCGTCCGGCGGGTAGAAGCCGCCCGCCCCGGCGGACGACGGGTACATCTCGAACGTGTATGCGAACACCTTCTGGCTGCCCCACAGCCAGTCGTCGATCGTCCCGTCCGTGATGTAGAGGTCGCTCGACTGCTCGGGGGTGTAGCCGTTGCTCGCCGCCATCTTCTTGCCGATCGCGGCGAACGCGTCGTGGTCGTCCTTGGTCATCCCGGTCGCGGTGTCGCTGTACGTCCAGCCGAACGGCCACAGCACCAGCTCGCTGTAGGTGTGGAAGTCGATGGAGGCCTTGAGCTGCTGCTTGCCGCCGACAACCCGGCTGCGCGCGAAGTCCGCGACGACCTTCACCTCGGGGGCCGACTCGGCCTTGGCGCCGCGGTAGGTCTCGGAGCCCGCGGAGCCGGAGGAGCCGCCGCAGCAGCCCCACTTGTAGTCCCAGTTGCGGTTGAGGTCGGTGCCGACGGAGGAGGAGCCGGAGTTGGGCTGCCGGTTCTTGCGCCAGCTGCGGTAGGTGCCGGTCGCGATGTCGTACTCGCCGCCGTCCGGGTTGAGGTCCGGGACGATCCAGATCTCGCGGCCGTTGACGATGTCGGTGATGCGGGAGTCGGTGCCGTAGCCGTCGGTCAGCTGGTGCAGCAGGTACAGCGCCATCTCGACGGTGAGGTGCTCGCGGGCGTGCTGGTGGTGGGTGAACAGCACCTCGGGCTCGGCCTCGTCGGTGGCCACGTTGTCGCTGATCTTCAGCGCGACGATGTTCCGGCCCTCGTACGACTTTCCAATGACGCGCTTGCTCAGCAGGGTGGGGTACTTGGCTACGGCCGCGTCGATCTCGGCGTTCATCTCGGCGTAGTTGTGGTACTTCGAGTCCGCCGACGGGAAGTCGAACGGCGCGGCCGCCCGGCCCGTGCCGCGGTCGGCCGGACCGGGCAGCGCGGTGAGCCGGTAGCCGAGCCCGCGCAGCCGCTTGGCCTGGGCGGAGTCGGCGGTGACGACGAGGGAACGGGCGTCCGTCTCGTCGATGGAGACGCCGGTGGCGGCGACGGCGGAGCGCTCGGCCGGGGAGGCGGGGCCCGCGACCTCGTATTGGCGCACGTTCTCATCGGCGGCGCCCGGGCGGGACGCCGCGTCGGCCGCCGCATCGGCCGAGGTGGCGCGCCCGGGGGCCGGATCGTCCGCCTGGGCCGCGATCGGCGCGGCGAGGGCGAGGGACAACAGGGCGGCGAGGGCGGTAACCCGTCTGCCGCGGGTGCGAAGTCGCATACATGCTCCTGGGGGGTGAAGGGCGAGCGACTGCTGCGCCAGTGTTCGGCCATGCGCATGACATGGTCAAGGGTGGGAAATGGTCGAAGCCGAAGGAACTTCTCATCGAGGGAAGGAACCCCCCTGTGAACAGACCTCTCGTCGGCGCGCTCTCGGCCCTCTTATTGGGCGGCGCGACCCTCGTGGGCGCCGGTGCCGCTCCGGCGGCGGCCGCCGCCTCCCACACCCAGGCCGCGCAGGCGGTCGACTTCGCCGGAACGGTCGCGCTCAGCAACTGCTCCGGCTCGGTCGTACGGACCGCGAAGTCCGCCGACACCGACCCCGCGCTCGTCCTCTCCAACGGGCACTGCCTGGAGACCGGCTTCCCGGGCGCGGGCGAGGTGATCGTCAACAAGGCGTCAAGCCGCAGCTTCACCCTGCTGAACAGCTCCGGCGGGAGCGCGGGCACGGTACGGGCGAGCAAGGTCGCGTACGCGACCATGACCGACACCGACGTCTCCCTGTACCAGCTGACCTCGACGTACGCGCAAATACAGCAGCGGTACGGCATCAAGGCACTGCAACTGTCGGACAGCCGCCCGGCCCAGGGCACCAGCATCAAGGTGGTCTCCGGCTACTGGAAGAAGATCTACTCCTGCAATATCGACGGATTCGCATACCGTCTCAAGGAAGGCGACTGGACCTGGAAGGACTCGGTCCGCTACACCTCCGCCTGTAACACGATTGGCGGAACGTCCGGTTCGCCCGTCGTCGACGCCACCACCGGCACGGTCCTGGCCGTGAACAACACGGGCAACGAGGACGGCGCGCAGTGCACCCTCAACAACCCGTGCGAGGTCGACGAGAGCGGGAAGGTGACGGTCCGCAAGGGCATCAACTACGCCCAGCAGACCTACGGGATCACCAAGTGCGTGACCACCGGCAACAGGATCGACCTCACCCTGTCCGGATGCGCGCTGCCCAAGCCCTGAGGTAGACGCCGCTCGCCTGGGTGACATCCATTCGGGTGGCGGCCCAGCTTGTGGAGGGGCACCCCCGTCCCCTCCACAAGCTGCTGACCGCACGCGGCCGCTCAGTACTTCCCGTCGAAGTAGAACCTCCAGCTGTTGCAGCCCTGGTCCGAGCCGCCCGCGCCGTCCCGGGTGCACGCCTTCACCGTGAAGTAGCCGGCCCCGTCCGTCCAGCCGAGGCTCGTACGCGGGGGCGAGCAGGACCCGGACCCGCCCGTGGCCTGCTCGGCCATGATCCGCTCACCGCCGAAGTACAGATAGCCCACCGCGCGGCGACCGTCGGCCTTCCCGCCGTCACAGACGTTGAGGAAGACACCGTCGACGGACACATAGGCATGGGCGGACGCCCAGCCGCCCTTGGGCGAGTCGTACGACACAACGCTTTCGCTGACCGGCCCCGCCGCGGCCGAGCCGGCGCTCAGGGCGAGAAGGCTCACCGCCGCCGCTGCCGTAGCGCATCCGGTGAGGACGCGACTCCTGCTGCTCATCGGGCTTACCCCGTTCTCTCGATCCGGCCTGATCGGTCGATCGGCCGGCAGCGAGTCTGGCGCCGGTGCCGCCGGGGAGAGAAGAGCGGATGGCTGTCCCGGACAGGGCCGTCTCTGTCCGGCCTGGTCAGAGCCATGGCCGCACCGTGTCCCGGACACGGTGCGGCGTGGTCGCGGCTACGGGAGGCCGTGGACCTTGGGGCCGACCGCCTTCGACCAGGCGTTTCCGCTCGCCGCGTCCCAGTTGGTGGACCAGGTCATCGCGCCGCGCAGGCCCGGGTAGGTCTTGCCGGGCTTGAAGCTGCCGCAGCCGGTGCCCTTGGTGAGGCAGTCGAGAGCCGCGTTGACCACGCTCGGCTCCACGTAGCCGGAGCCCGCTCCGCTGGGGGAGGCGGGGACGCCGAGGCCGACCTGGGACGGGGCGAGCCCGTTCTCCAGCTGGACGCAGGCGAGGGCGGTGAGGAAGTCGACCGAGCCCTGGGCGTAGACCTTGCCGTCGCAGCCGTTCATCGAACCGCTGTTGTAGTACTGCATGTTGACGACGGTCAGGAAGTCCTTGATGCCCAGGGCCGTCTTGAAGTACTCGGTGGACGGCGACTGCATGTCGATCGTCTGCGGCGCCATCGTCACCACGACATCGCTCTTCTTGTCGTGGACGGCCTTCAGCGCCTTGGTCATGTAGGTGGCGTTGAGGCCGTTTTCGAGGTCGATGTCGACGCCGTCGAAGCCGTATTCGTCCATGAGGCCGGTGATGGAGGCGGCGAAGGCGTTCGCCGAGGCGTCGTCGCTGACCGAGACCGTGCCGTTCTGGCCGCCGACGGAGATGATGACGGACTTGCCCGCGGCCTGCTTGGCCTTGATGTCGTCCTTGAACTGCTGTTCGCTGCCGTAGCCGACGGCCGGGTCGAGGGTGAAGCCGACGCCGCCCGGCGTTCCGGTCGCGTCCGCGAAGGCGACGGCGATGATGTCGTAGTCGTCCGGTACGTCGGCGAGCTTCTGCACGGCCGCGCCGTTGTCGAAGTTCTGCCAGTAGCCGGTGACGGCGTGCGCCGGTACGGCGGCGGTGCGGCCTTCGGCCGCGTGGGAGGGGGCGCCGGTGGATATCAGTCCGCCGGCGGCGAGCGCGGCGACCACCGCGGCTCCGAACAGTTGCTTCCTGAGAGGTGCGACCCGTGCGCGTGCCACGACAGCCTCCGAGCGTGGGGGGAGAAAAAGGGAGGTGGTGCCAGTGCGCGTCCAGGGGCCCCTGAGGCGTGCGACCAAGGTGGTCCAGACCAATGCGGTTGTCAAGTCCATGATGCGTATCCGCTGGTCGCGGGCTACTCCCGGCCGCGCACCAGGGGTGCGCGCGGACCAGGAGGGTGTAACTCTGAGGAACTGTTCTCTCACGCGGCTTTCGTGGATAAAGTGACGATGCACCAGACCAGGGGCAGTTCACGACCTGCGGCCGCCGCCGCTCGGCGACGACGTGAGACGGGGTAGCCGACGTGCCCACCGCGATAGCAGTCACCAGCCGTGAGCTGGTGCTTCCACCGCCCGACGGGCAGACCCCGTCGGCCGTAGTGCTGCGGCCACCGGAGGAGCAGTCGCTCGACGACGCGCTCGCCGAGGTCGGGGCGCTCCTCGACTCCCAGGGCTATCTGGTGACGGTCTATCCCGCCGCGACCCCGCCGCCCTTCATCCGCAGACTGCACACCGTGCGCTCCGTCCTGGAGAGCGACCGGATGGCGCTGTGCCCGCTCGAACTGCCGCCGCTGGCCGTCGCCGTCATCGCCCGTCAGCTGCGCCAGCTGTCCGTGTCCGACTTCAGCCCGGGCGTGCTGGCCTGTTCCGCCCGGCTGCTGGCGCACTACGTGCACGCGGGCGCGCTGCTCGGCAGCGTCGCCAAGCTGGACCGGGTGCCGGTGAGCCTCACCTCGCACGTCAAGTCCTGGATGCCGGGCACCCACTTCGGCGTGCTCGCCCACCCCGAACCGCAGCTGATCAAGGTGGGCGGGGGCGGGGCGCTGCCCGGGCCCGCGTACGCCACCGAGATGACCGTCGCCCGCGGCCAGCTCACCAGCCACGGCCATGGGACGGCCCCGCGCGACGACTGGGTCAGCGGGGCGCTGGCGCCCTCCTGGGGCGTCCGGGACGTCCAGGACGTGCCGCTGGCCCCCGAGTCGGCGCGCTGGTGGGGCACCCCGAAGCTGATCGAGTTCGCGGCGGCGATCCCGGACCTCTCGGTGCTCTACCAGCTCGTGGCGTCCGTGCGGAGAGAGGAGTGCCACTGGTGCGGCTTCGAACTCATCGGGGACCGCTGCGCGTTCTGCTCCTGTCCGGTGCCGCGCGGCGATGAGATTCCCGCCCTGACCCAGTCCGCCGAGCGTCCTGCCCTGACCAGCCGGTAAACGTCCCACTCACGAGGTTGTCCGTCCATGAATTCTCGCCAGCGCCGCGGAGTCATCCTGCTGGTCCTGTCGGTCCTGTGCGCCGGTGGCGCGTTCGCCGGAGTGCTCTCCGTCGTCAACGACGTGGAGTCGAAGGTCGGCCCCGAGACGACCGCGTACAAGCTCAAGTCGGACATCAAGCCCTACGAGGCGCTGGAGCCGGGGGCGTTCGAGGCGGTCTCGATGCCCGAGCGCTGGGTGCCCGACGCCGCGATCACCGATCTCGACGAGGTGCGCGGCAAGATAGCCGTGACCGAGCTGACCAGGGGCTCGCTCCTGCAGAAGGGCATGATCGTCGACCGGCCCGCGCTGAAGTCCGGGCAGCAGGAGATCGCGATCATGGTCGACGCGGCGACGGGGGTCGCGGGCAAGATCACCCCCGGCTCGAAGGTCAACGTCTACGCGACCTTCGAGGGCAAGACGCAGGGCGAGACGCCGGTCTCCAAGCTGATCGTCCAGGACGCGGACGTCATCGATGTCGGTGAGCTGAAGGCCCTCCAGCCGGACGAGGACGACGAGCGCCGCGTCGACCAGGCCGTGCCGATCACCTTCGCGCTCGACACCAAGGACGCCCAGCGCGTCGCGTACGCCGAGTCGTTCGCCTCCCACGTACGGCTCGCGCTGATCGGCCCCGGCGGCGACGCCTCCGTATCGCCGCGCGACCGCACCTACACCCTCGACGGCGACAAATGACCCCCGTGAACCCCGTGACTGTCGGAGAAGAGTGAGGAGGTGCCGCGGTGACGATCAGGATCCTCCCGGCCGTCGGCGACGCCGACGCGGCCCGCGCCATCGGCGGGCTGCTCGGCCAGCTGCCCGGCGTCGAACCGTCGGCGCCGGTGGGCGACTCGACCCGGCTGCTGGACACCCTCGCCGCGCTGGCCGCCGCCTCCCTGGAGGAGCTGCCCGAGGTCGTCCTCGTCCATGAGCGGATCGGCCCGTCGCCCGCGCTGGAGCTGATCCGGGAGGTCGCGCTGCGCTTCCCGGCGGTGGGCGTGGTGCTGGTCACCGGCGACGCGGGACCGGCCCTGTACTCGGCCGCCATGGACGCGGGCGCGCGCGGCATCGCCGGGATACCGCTGTCGTACGACGAACTGGCGGCCCGCGTGCAGGCCGCCGCCCAGTGGGCCAGCGGCGTACGGCGCCACCTCGGGGGCGGCGGCGACGTGGCCGCCACCGGGCCGGGCGGCACGCTGGTCGCCGTCGCGGGCGCCAAGGGCGGGGTCGGTACGACCGTCACCGCCGTGCAGCTCGCCCTGGCGGCGCGCGCGGCGGGACGCACCGTCGCGCTGGTCGACCTGGACCTCCAGTCCGGCGACGTGGCCTCGTACCTCGACGTCCAGTTCCGGCGCTCCATCGCCGACCTGGCCCAGATCACCGACATCTCGCCGCGGGTGCTCCAGGACGCGGTCTTCACCCACCACACCGGGCTCGGGCTGCTGCTCGCGCCGGGGGAGGGCGAGCGCGGCGAGGAGGTCACCGACCGGGCGGCCCGGCAGGTCGTCGGGGCACTGCGGACCCGGTTCGAGCTGGTGATCGTCGACTGCGGTACGCAGATGACCTCGGCGGGCGCGGCCATCGTCGAACAGGCCGACACCGCGCTGCTGGTGACCACCCCGGACGTGGTCGCGGTGCGGGCCGCCAAGCGGATGGTGCGGCTGTGGGACCGGCTCCAGGTCCGCAAGGCCGAGGAGACGGTGACGGTCGTCAACCGGCACAGCCGCAGCGCCGAGATCCAGCCGCAGCTGGTCGCGCGCGCCACGGGCACGGCGGTGGCGCGCACCGCGATCCCGGCCGGGTTCAAGGAGCTGCAGCCCGCCGTCGACTCGGGACGGATGCAGGACCTGGACCCCAAGTCCGCCGTCAAGCAGGCGCTGTGGGGGCTCGCCGGGGAACTGGGCCTGGTGGACGGCGCGCAGGGCACGCCCCCGCCGGGCCGCCGCACCCCCCACCGGGGTCATCAGGCGCAGGGCGGCGACCGCTCGCTGCCCGGGATGCGGCGGCGCCGTGCCATAGGAGTGGGGCTCGACGAGGGTGACGGCGGTGGCGAGGCGGGCGCGGGGACGGACGCGCTCAACGAGATCCCGCCGTCCGCCACCGGCCGCTTCCTGCGCAAGCGGGGCGGCGACCGCGGCCAGGTCACGGTGGAGTTCATCGGCGTCCTGCCGCTGGCGCTCATCGTGCTCGCGGTGGTCTGGCAGGTCGTGCTCGTCGGCTACACGTACTCGCTCGCGGGCAACGCGGCCGACAAGGGGGCCCGGGCGGGCGCGGCCGGGGGAGCCGCCGCCTGCCAGTCCGCGGCGCAGGACGACATCCCCGGCTCCTGGAGCGCCGAGGTCGACTGCCCCGGTGGGGGCGAGGGCGCGGTGTACAAAACGACGGTGACGCTGAACGTCCCGATCCTGTTCCCGGGCGCCGCCGACTTCCCGTGGACGGTGACCGGTTCGGCGGGCGCGGCGGATGAGACGGAAACCGCGGCGGGCCCGGGGCAGTGAGGGGGCGTACGGCGATGACCCGTAGGACCAGGCCCGGCCGCGACCGGGGGCAGGCGTCGATCGAGTTCCTCGGCTTTCTGCCGGTCCTGATCCTCGTCGCGCTGGCCGCCGTTCAGCTGGGGATCGCCGCGTACGCGGTCCAGCAGGCGGGTACGGCGGCGCGGGCGGCGGCGCGGATGGGGTCGCTGGACGAACCGGGCACCAGCCCGGATGCCGCCGGGAAGGCGGCGATCAGCGGCTGGCTGGCCGACGAGACGATCATCAGCGACGGCGACTGCGTCGGGGACGAGGCGAGCGCGACCGCGTCCGTCGAGATCCCCTCGGTCTTCCCCGGCTTCGACATCTTCGGCAGCGCGGAGAGGAGCGCCACTATGCCGTGCGACGAAGGATCCCTCCAGGCGGGAGGCCAGCCATGAGCCTGCGCGCCCGTATCAACGCGCCCGAGGGGCCCGCGGAGGGCCGCCAGGACGGGCATCTCGTCGCCGTCTACCGCGCCAAGCTGCTGGAGGAGATCGACCTCGCCGAGATGTCCTCGCTGGCCGCCGCCGAGCGCCGGACCCGGCTGGAGCGCGTCCTCGGCCACATCATCAGCCGCGAGGGCCCGGTGCTGTCCACCGGCGAACGGTCCCAGCTCATCCGCCGGGTGGTGGACGAGGCGCTGGGCCTCGGCGTGCTCGAACCGCTGCTGGAGGACGCCTCCATCACCGAGATCATGGTCAACGGGCCGGACCAGATCTTCGTCGAGCGCGCGGGCCGGGTCGAGCTGGTGCCCGTCCGGTTCGCGTCCGAAGAGCAGCTGATGCAGACCATCGAGCGCATCGTCTCCACCGTCAACCGGCGGGTGGACGAGTCGAATCCGATGGTGGACGCGCGCCTTCCGTCCGGTGAGCGGGTCAACGTGATCATCCCGCCGCTGGCGCTCACCGGCGCCACGCTCACCATCCGCCGCTTCCCGCGCGCCTACACCCTCAGCGAGCTGATCGGCATGGGCACGCTGGACGAGCAGATGCTGATGCTGCTCGCGGCGCTGGTGCGGGGCAAGTTCAACGTCGTCGTCTCCGGACCCACCGGCTCCGGAAAGACCACGCTGCTCAACGCCCTCTCCGGGCTGATCCCGGACGGCGAGCGCATCATCACCGTCGAGGACGCCGCCGAACTCCAGCTCCAGCAGACCCATGTCATCCGGCTGGAGTCCCGGCCGCCCAACGTCGAGGGCAAGGGCCGCATCACCATCCGCGACCTGGTCCGCAACTCGCTGCGCATGCGCCCCGACCGCATCATCGTCGGCGAGGTGCGCGGCGGCGAGACCCTGGACATGCTGCAGGCCATGTCCACCGGTCACGACGGCTCGCTGGCCACCGTCCACGCCAACAGCGCCGAGGACGCGCTGATGCGGCTCCAGACGCTCGCCTCGATGTCCGACGTGGCGATCCCGTACGAGGCGCTGCGCGACCAGATCAACAGCGCCGTGGACTGCATCGTCCAGCTCGTCCGGCAGGCCGACGGCTCCCGCCGGATCAGCGAGATCGCGCTGCTCGACAGCCACGGCCACGAGGAGTACCGCATCGCCACCGTCTGCCGCTTCGACGCCCAGCCCATGGGCGCCGACCGGATCGTGCACGGGCGGTTCTCGTACTTCCCGCTGCCGGAGCGGGTCGCCGAGCGGCTGCGGATGGCCGGTGAGGCGGTGCCGCCCGCCTTCGGGGTGGCCGCCTTCCCGGCGCAGCTGACCACGCGGGGCGCCGCGTACGACACGGGCGCGTACGGCGCGCGGGATGGGAGGTAGCCGCATGGACCGGCTCGCGGTGCTGACGCTCGGCACGACGCTGGTGTGCGGCGCGCTGGGTGTCGCCGGGGTGCACACGTACGCCCGGGGCACGGACCGGCAGCGCGCGCTGATCGACCGGCTCTCGGAGTCGGGCGCGGCGGAGGCCTCCGGGCGCTCGCGCCGCTTCGCCCGGGTGGACCGGCGGCTGCGCACCACCTCGCTGGGGCGCCGTCTTGAGCTGCGGCTCGCGGCGACGGGCCTGGACCTCACCCCCGGCGAGTTCTTCGTCTACACGGCCGGGGCGGCGGCCGGGCTGTGGCTGCTGGCGGCGTCGCTGCTGGCGGCGTTCTTCGGCCCGATCGCGGCGGTCATCGCCGTCTGGTCGGCGTTCGGGTTCCTGGGCTGGCAGCGGCAGAAGCGGATCGAACGGTTCATCAACCAGCTGCCCGAGCTGTCCCGCATCCTGGCCAACGCCACCCAGGCGGGGCTCGCGCTGCGGACCGCGCTGAGCATGGCGGCGGACGAGATGGAGGCCCCGGCGGGCGAGGAACTGTCCAAGGTCGCCGCCAAACTGGCGGTGGGTCACTCGGTGGACGACGCGCTGGGCGAGCTGGCCGAGCGGCTGCCGTCCCGGGAGCTGGTCGTGCTGGTCACCACGCTGGTGCTGTCGAACCGCGCGGGCGGGACCGTGGTCAGCTCGCTGCGCAACCTCACCCACACGCTGGAGGAGCGGAAGGAGACCCGCCGCGAGGTCCGCACCCAGCTCTCCCAGGTGACCGTCACCGCGTATGTGGTGCCGCTGATGGGCATCGGGACGCTGCTGCTGATGAACCGGATCGCGCCGGGCTCGCTGGACCGCATGACCGCGTCCATCTGGGGCCAGGCCGCGGTGATCGGGGCCTTCGCCCTGTACGGGATCGGCTTCTTCCTCATCCGCCGCATGTCGAAGATCGACGTCTGACCGAGGTACCGGGGTAGTGGGCATGGGATTCGGAGTGCTGCTGGCGCTGGCGGCCGGGCTCGCGGTGGCGGGCATCGCGTACGGCATCGCGCTGTACCGCAGCGAGGCCAAGCTGCCGAGCGACCTCGCGGTCGCGCTGGAGGTCGGGGCGACCCGTACGAACGCGGTCGGCTCGGCCGTCGACCGGCTCGGCATGCGCTACGCCCCGCTGGTGCTGCGGCTGATGGGCGACAAGCGGGTCGCGCGGGTGCGCCGCCGCATCGATCTGGCGGGCCATCCGGGCGGGCTGACGGTCGACCGGTACGCGGCCCGCCGGGCGGTCTACGGGATCCTCGGCTTCGGCGGCGCGCTGGTCATGCTGATGAAGGGCCAGCTGGTGCTGGCCCTGCTGCTGGTCGTCTTCGGCCTGTTCTGGATCGAGGTCGGCATCTGGGCGGCGGTGCGGGAGCGGAAGGACGCGATCGACCGGACGCTGCCCGACTTCCTGGACGTGCTGGCGGTCGTGGTGAGCGCCGGGCTGGGCTTCCGGCAGGCGCTGGACCGGGTGTCCGAGAAGTACGAGGGCCCGTGGGCGGATGAACTTCGCATCACACTTCGGCAAATGGACATGGGGGTCAGCCGCCGCCAGGCGTTCGAAGAACTGCGGAAGCGGAACGACTCCGAACAGGTCGCCCAGTTCGTCACGGCGCTTCAGCAGGGCGAGGAACTGGGCGCTCCGATCGTCGAGACACTGATCGCCATCGCGAACGACATGCGCCGCACCGACGCCCAGAACGCCCGGCGCCGCGCGGCCCGCGCCGTCCCCAAGGCGACCATGGTCATCACCACCTTCATGGTGCCCGGGACGATGGTGCTGCTCGTGGCGGGGTTCTTCATCGGGTCCGGCACCGACTTCGGTTCGGTCACGGGAGATTGACGGTCATTTGGGCGAATATGCTTCGCGATCGCAACCGGTTGTGGGACAGTCGTCGACGGTGAACTCCTCGGCGGCGGGAGGGGGTGAGAGGGATGGGCCGCGGCGGCGGAGGTCCGCGCACAGGGTTCGAACACCGTGTATCGGGAAGGCAATGCCCCCTGGGACACTGTTCCGAGGCAGCTGTTTCGGCGTACTTTGCTCGTGTCGCGAGCGACACCACGGGGGCCCAGTCGCCGGACCAGAGTGGGACGGCCACCCACGGAGGGGAACACGATGGGGAAGCGCGTTATGGGGAACGACCGGGGGCAGACCTCGATCGAGTACCTGGGGATCATCGCTGTGGTGGTCGCGATCGTCCTGGTACTGGCGACGACGGACTTCGGAAGCATGATCGCGAACGCGATCTCCGACAAGATCGCTCAGGTCGTCGGCATCTGACCGAGCGGGTGAGTGACCGCGTGAAGGCTCGCGGATACCGCGACAGCGACGCCGGGCAGGCCTTTCCGATCTACCTCACCGCGGTCGCGGCCCTGCTCTTCCTCGCCCTCGCCTTCTTCGCGGTGGGCCAGGCCGGGGCCACCCGCAACGGCGGACAGACCGCCGCCGACGCGGCCGCCCTCGCCGCCGCCCAGGAGTACCGCAACCAACTGGGCGAGGCGCTGCTGACGGCTGTTAAGGACGGCAGCCCGCTGGAGGACCTGCTGAACGGGCGGGGGATCGGGGCGACGGGCGCCTGTGACGAGGCGACGTGGTTCGCCCAGCAGAACGGGGCGGACGTCACCGGCTGCGAGGGCCCGGAGTATCTGCCCACCTCCTTCACCGTCACCGTCAAGACGCAGAAGCCGGTGGGCAAGACCGTCATCCCCGGTACGGAGGGCCAGTACGGCGAGGCGGAGGCCAAGGCGGTCATAGGACCGCGCTGTACGCTCCAGCCGCCTGACGAGCCGTCGCCGACCCCGACGCCGGCTCCCACGGGCGACGAGGACGGAGACGACGGCGGCGGGGACGACGACGGCGGAGGCAACGGCGGCGAGGACGAGAAGCCGGTCATCACCCTGATGTGTGACGGCGAGACCGTCACCATCGACCCGGCGCGCCCGGAACTGCTCCCGGACGTCAAAGACCTGTTCTCCGTGCACCTTGCCGACTGAGCGACTGACGAGTAGACGAGCAAAGGACAGCGAGCGATGAGCATTCGGCACACGACGAAGGCCCGGAGGGGGGCTGCCGCGGCGGCGCTCGCAGCGGCCCTGGCCCTCGCCGTGGCCGGGTGCGGCAGCGGTGACGGCGGCGGGAAGGGCGGGAAGGGGGACGGCTCCCCGCAGAAGTCCACCGAGGCCGAGACCGACGACGGGCAGGGGGAGACGGAGCCCGCCGCGGACTCCAAGAAGGTCATCGGCGAGATGAAGGGGCCGAAGAACGTCGTCGTCACCCTCCACTCCGCGGAGCGCGACAGCGGCGGCTTCGTCACCGTCAACGGGACGGTGACCAACCGCGGCAGCACGCTGTTCAACCCGATCGACTGGCGTTCCCCGGAGGTGGAGTTGGCCAAGTCCCGTTCGTCCGTGTCGGGCGCGACCCTGGTCGACGCGAAGGGCAAGAAGCGGTATCTCGTGCTCCGGGACACCGATGGGCAGTGCCTGTGCACCACGGGGCTCTCGGGGATCAAGGAGAACGAGAGCCGACCGTTCTTCGCGCAGTTCCCGGCCCCGCCCAAGAGCGTCACGGAGGTCGACTTCCAGCTCCCGACGATGCCGTCCGTCAGCATCAAGCTGTCCGGGTGAGCCCCGCCATGACGACACGGACGACAGCCCGCCGCGGCGCGACGGCCCTGGCCGCCCTCGCCCTCATCCTCACCACCCCGGCCCACGCCGACAGCGGCCCCGGCGCCCCTGCCGACACCCGGCCGCCCCTCAAGATCGACGCCGACGACCCCGATCTGCGGATGCCGGAGGGCGCGAAGCTCGCGGCCGGGCGGGTCCTGGACATCAAGTCCGTCGTCGAGACGGACAATGGCGACGAGCGGCGCGAGGACACCAACACCAAGGTGAGCTTCGCCCTCCAGGCCGAGGTGCTGTTCGGCAAGGACAGCGCGAAGCTCGGCGCCGAGGCGAACGCCCGTATCCAGCAGATCGCGGACGAGGCGGAGCGGCAGAACGCGAAGAGCGTCCGGGTCTTCGGCTTCACCGACAACCTGGGCTCGGCCGCCCACGGCCTCGAACTCTCCCGCAAACGCGCCGACGCGGTGCAGCAGCGCCTGGCGTCCGGCCTGGACTCCTCGGTCGCGTACCAGATCCGCGGCTACGGCGAGCAGTACCCGATCGCGGACAACGCGACGGAGGAGGGCCGCAAGAAGAACCGCCGAGTAGAGGTCAGCTTCCCCCGCGGCGGCTAGCGGGCCTTTCCCCACCCCGCCCCTTCCCGAACCAAGGGCTCCGCCCCTGGACCCCGCTCCTCAAACGCCGGAGGGGCTGGAAGCGGGGCACCCCGCCCCCAGAGCCCCCGGAGTTGCCACGCCCGGACCGTCACGCGTGCCTCCCGCGCCCGGGCCCTCACGCGCGCCGCCCGCGCCAGGCCCGCCCCGGAAGCAGGCGGGCCTGTGGTGGCCCGTCGCACCGCCCGTGCTGCACCCCTGGAGCTGCGCCCGGGGCGCGCGCCCCTAGCCCCTCCGGGGTTTGAGGAGCCGGGGGTGTGGGGGCGGAGCCCCCGGCGGGGCACGGGGCGGGGCCCCGGTTCGGGAAGGGGCGGGGTGGGGAGAAAGCCCCGGTGGAGCCGTGCCGCATCATGGAGCACGTTGCCCCACCCCGCGCGGGAGTTCCCCTGAATACCACCGTCGCCGAGATCCTCGCCGTCACCTTGCTCCTCGCCGTGCTGGCGTTCGCCGTCGCCCGGCCCCGGGGCTGGCCCGAGGCCGTCGCGGCGGTGCCCGCGGCGGCGGTCGTGGTGGGGGCCGGGGCCGTGACACCGGCGGCGGCGTGGGCGGAGACGCGGAGCCTGCTGCCCGTCGTCGGGTTCCTGGCGGCCGTGCTGCTGCTGGCGCAGATGTGCGCGGACGAGGGGGTGTTCGAGGCCGCCGGGCAGGCCGTGGCACGGGCCTGCCGGGGGCGTACGGACCGGCTGCTGGGCGGCGTGTTCGCGGTGGCGGCGCTGGTCACCGCCGTACTGAGCCTGGACGCGACGGTCGTCCTGCTCACCCCCGTGGTGTTCGCGACGGCGACCCGGCTCGGGGCCCGCTCCCGCCCGCATGTCTACGCCTGCACCCACCTGGCGAACTCCGCGTCGCTGCTGCTGCCGGTCTCCAACCTGACCAACCTCCTCGCCCTGGAGGCGAGCGGGCTGTCGTTCACGCGGTTCGCGCTGCTCATGGCCCCGGCCTGGCTGGTGTCCATCGCCATCGAATTCCTGGTCTTCCGCCGCTTCTTCGCCGCGGACCTGGCCGCCGGGACGACGAAGCCGCCGCCCGCCGAGTGGCCCCGGGTGCCGGTGTTCGCGCTGACCGTGCTGGGGCTGACGCTGGCCGGGTTCGTCGGGACGTCGCTCGTCGGGCTGGAGCCCGCGTGGGCCGCGGCGGCGGGAGCGCTGGTGCTCGCGGTGCGGGCGCTGCGGCGGCGGACGACGACGGTACGGGGCGTGGTCGGCGCGGCGGGCCCGCTGTTCTGCCTGTTCGTGCTCGCCCTGGGCGTCGTCGTCCAGGCGGTCCTGGACAACGGCCTGGAGTCGGCGCTGTCCCGGGTGCTGCCGACCGGCACCGGCCTGCCCACCCTGCTCGCGATCGCGGGCGTCGCCGCGGTGCTGGCGAACCTCGTCAACAACCTGCCCGCCACGCTGGCGCTGCTGCCGATCGCCGCCGAGGGCGGCCCGGGCCCGGTGCTGGCCGTGCTGATCGGGGTCAACCTGGGCCCCAACCTGACCTACGTCGGCTCCTTGGCCACGCTGCTGTGGCGGCGTATCGTCCGCCACCACGGGGCGGACGCCGACTCCGGGCTGGGCGAGTTCACCCGTCTCGGGCTGCTCACCGTGCCGACCACGCTGGTGGCGGCGACGGTGGCGCTATGGGCCATGCTGGCGACGCTATGACGCTATGAGGAACCCATGATCGTGCTCATCTGGATCGCCGAGGGCACCTGGCAGTCCGCGGTGGACGCCGCCCGCGACCACCTGCCCGCCGACGGCGACGCCGAGATCCGTCTGCTGTACGTCACCGACGACCACGTGGCGGGCGCCGCGCACGGCGCCTTCGCCGGGCTGCTGGGCCGGGGCCGCCCCGGGCGGGACCCGGGGGATCAGATGGAGGAGCTGGCCCGGACGGCGGCGACCGACTTGCTGGACGCCGCCGCCGAGCGACTGCGCCGACCGGTGGCCCGGCTCCAGCGGCACGGCCGGGTCGAACACGAGGTGGTGCGCGAGGCGGACGGCGTTGACCTGCTCATCTGCGCCCGCGACGGGGACCGCGACCGGCTGGGGCCCCACAGCCTGGGGCCAGCCGCGCGCTTCGTCGTGGACCACGCGCCGTGCGCCGTCCTGCTGGTGTGGCCCGAGGCCGCGCCCGGCATCGGATCGCTGCCGCCGCCACCGCCCTGAGCGAGCGCTCACGAGCGGGTCAGGACCTCAGGACTCGATCCAGTTGTGGGCCTGGGCCAGCTCGATGACCCGGCGGCGCACCTGCTTGATCTGGTCGGCGGTGAGACTGCCGCCCATCTCGACCAGCGTCTCCGTCAGCTCCTGCCGGAACTCGCCCACCGAGAGCACATCGCACATCGTGTCGTCGCCCGAGTCCGGCGCGGAGGCCCGGATCACCGGGGGCGCGGTGTGCTCCAGGATGCGGACCTCGGACGCCTTGGGACCCTTGTCGCCGTACTCGGGGACGAACCGCACCTTCGAACCGGGCTGGAACAGGTGCTTCTCGTCCAAGAGGTCGTTCGCGTGCATGAACACGTCCTCGCCACCGTCATCCGGCGCGATGAAGCCGTAACCGCGAAACTCGTCGAACCGCAGAATCTTGCCCGTCGTCGTCAACGTGCCACCCCTACCCCTATACCTCTACCTCATGTACCTCATGAACAGCGCGTTCAGCGTACAGAAGCAGGTGGAGCCGAAAAAGGGCCGGGGTGGACCGCGACCTGGACGCCCCGCCGCAGGCCCCAGCGCTCCATCGCGCCCGCCTCGGCCTCCAGGACATGGCGCGCCCGCGGCCGCGGCAGCCCGAGCCGTCCGGGCCGCAGGGTGGTGACGGCCAGCACGGTCAGCCGGTGGTCGAGATAGGCGACGTCGATGGCGAAGCGCATCCGAAAGGTGTGCACCCCGCTCGCGGGGGACAGCAGGATCGCGCCGGTCAGCCCGTCCCGGCCCAGCAGCCCCCGGGCCCGGGCGCGGTACGAGGCGGCGATCTCCAGCGGTACGACGAGCGGTGCGCCGGGCGGTGCGTCGCTCGGTACGTCGCCCGGTCCGACGCGCGGTGCGTCAGGCGGTACGTCCGCCCCGCCCGGGACGTGGAGCGTTCCGGTGCCGTCCCGCCAGCGGCCCATGTGTGTCCCCTTCACCACCCGGTGTCCACCCTTGGGATGAGTGTTCCACCGATGGGTCCCCCGGGCGGGCGGCTTCCGTAGGCTCGGGCCGTGCTGGAACCGCTGCTGATCCTCCTCGCCGCCGCGTACGGCGCCGCCGCCGGGCTGCTGGTGCCGCGCCCGCTGTACCGGCTGGCGGTCGAGCCCGGGGAGCCGTGGCGCGCGGACTGCCCGCGCGGGCACGCGCTCACCGGCCCGGCCCGCGGCTGGCTGGGCCCCGCCCGCTGTCCGCGCTGCGGGGAGGGGGCACCCCCGTACGGGCCGGGCCCGCTGCTCCCCGTCCTGCTCACCGCGCTGGTGTGCGCGGGCCTGGCGGCGGCCGCCGGGGCACGTCCGGAGCTGGCGGTGTGGCTCCTGCTCGCCCCGCCCGCGGTGCTGCTGGCCGGAGTGGACCGGGCGGTGAACCGGCTGCCGGACGTGCTGACCCTGCCGATGGCGGCCGCCGCGGCGGCGCTGCTCGGCGCCGCCGCGCTGCTGCCGCACAGCGCCGGGTCCTGGCCGCGGGCGCTGCTGGGCGGGGTGGTGCTGGGCGGGGCGTATCTGGTGCTGTTCCTGATCAGCCCGCGCGGCATGGGCCTGGGCGACGTCAAGCTGGCGCTGACGCTGGGCGTGGCCCTCGGCTGGTACGGCTGGGCGGTGCTCTTCTGGGGCGGGTTCGCCGGGGTGCTGCTGGGGTCGCTGTACGCGATGGCGCTGGTCCTGGCGCGCAAGGCGGGCCGCGAAACGCCGCTGGCGTTCGGCCCGTTCATGATCCTCGGCGCGGGCGCGGGGCTGGTACTGGGGGCGCTCGGAACCGGCTGACGCGCCAAGGTGTCGACGCCGCGCACATCCTCACCCCCGCCGATGCATGGACAACCGCTCACGAAGGGTTATGGTGGAAACCCCCCCTCGGGCCGGTCCGTACTCCCCCCCACGGACCGGCCCGCTCTATTACGGGGTTCTCCACGGCCTGTCGCGGTGCTGAGGCGGCACCCAGCCCGCACGGTGCGTCACGCAACGTGACGAGGGAGAGGGCTCCGGGTGGCCTCCGTACGTCCGTGCGGCGTCTCGATACCCTGTCCGACCGGCTCGGTTAGCCACCCCCGCCGCCCCGCAGTAGGGTGCTGCCCTTGGGGCGGACAGCCATGGCGAGCCATGCAAAGCACTGAGGGGCTGGAAGACGTGAAACTGCGCGACCTGGTGTACGGGCTCTACGCACGCCGGGTGGAGGGCCGCCTCGACCACGACCAGGTGCCCAAGCACATCGGGGTCATCCTCGACGGCAACCGCCGCTGGGCGCGCGCCTCCGGCGGCACCACCGAGCAGGGTCACCAGGCGGGCGCCAGCAAGATCCAGGAGATGCTGGGCTGGTGCAGCGAGACCGACGTCGAGGTCGTCACGCTGTGGATGCTCTCCACCGACAACCTGGACCGCCCGGAAGAGGAGCTGAAGCCGCTCCTGAACATCATCGAGGGCGCCGTGCGCGACCTGGCCGCCGACGGCCGGTGGCGGGTGCATCACGTGGGGAACCGGGACCTGCTGCCCTCCCGTACCCAGACGGTCCTGAAAGAGGCCGAGCGGGACACGGAGCACATCGACGGAATACTGGTCAACGTCGCCGTCGGCTACGGCGGCCGCCAGGAGATCGCGGACGCCGTGCGCTCGCTGCTCCTGGACCACGCCACCAAGGGCACGTCCTTCGAGGAGCTGGCCGAGGTCGTCGACATCGACCTCATCGCCGAGCACCTGTACACCCGTGGCCAGCCCGATCCGGACCTGGTGATCCGCACCAGCGGCGAGCAGCGGCTGTCGGGCTTCATGCTCTGGCAGAGTGCCCATTCGGAGTACTACTTCTGCGAAGTTTTCTGGCCCGCCTTCCGCAAGGTCGACTTCCTCCGCGCCCTGCGTGACTACGCGGCGCGGCACCGCCGCTACGGCAACTAATCGCCTTATCGCATAAGACAGTTCACCGGCCGGGGCCGGACGCGACACCGCGTCCGGCCCCGGCCGCCGTGTAGCACGCCCGTTCCTCAACGTTCATGTAGGGGCCGTCATATGCCGTTGCATGGCTCCGCACCTTCGAGGGAATATCCCTTCCAGGTCGACGCCCTGTTCCACTGTCCAGTGGGTGTCGAACTGCCAGCGGACGGCATCGGGTCGTCCGCCCGGGAGGCCCTTTGCACACGGACGACTGTGCGGATCGTGCGTATGACGCGGAGGGCCGGCGCTCGGCCTGTTCCGCGGGGCCTGAGCCCGGTCCGCTCCCCGTCTACGACGGGGAGACCTCACTCCCGCGACGCCGTCGCACCCCAACCTCTCCCGAGGGGGTTCGTCCACCCGTGGTGACCAGCAAGAAACGCCGCGAGCACGACCGGCGCACCTATGTCCTCGACACCAGCGTCCTGCTTGCCGACCCAGGAGCCATGTCCCGCTTCGACGAGCACGAAGTCGTGCTGCCGGTCGTCGTGGTCACGGAGCTGGAGGCCAAGCGGCACCACCCGGAGCTGGGGTATTTCGCCCGGCAGGCACTGCGCCTGCTGGACGAGTACCGCGTCCGGTTCGGCCGTTTGGACGCTCCGATTCCGATCGGCGACCTGGGCGGCACCCTGCGCGTCGAGCTCAACCACTCCGACCCGGGCATCCTCCCCGCGGCCTTCCTGACCCACGGAGGCCGGGTAGGGGACAACGACGCGCGGATCCTCGCCGTCGCCCGGAACCTGCAGGCCGAGGGGTACGACGTCACGGTCGTCTCGAAGGATCTGCCCCTGCGCATCAAGGCGTCCTCGGTGGGGTTGCTCGCCGAGGAGTACCGCGCGGAACTGGCGATCACCGATTCGGGCTGGACCGGGATGGCGGAGCTGGCCGTCTCGGCCGAGCAGGTGGACGACCTGTTCGCCGCCGAGACCGCGTACATCCCCGAGGCGGCCGAACTGCCCGTGCACACCGGACTGGTCCTCCAGTCCGAGCGCGGCAAGGCGCTGGGCCGGGTCACCCCGGACGGGCAGGTACGGGTGGTGCGCGGCGACCGCGAGGCGTTCGGCATCCACGGGCGCAGCGCGGAGCAGCGCATCGCGCTGGACCTGCTGCTCGACCCCGAGGTCGGCATCCTGTCCATGGGCGGCCGGGCCGGTACGGGCAAGTCGGCGCTCGCGCTGTGCGCGGGCCTCGAGGCGGTCCTGGAGCGGCGGCAGCACCGCAAGGTGATGATCTTCCGTCCGCTGTACGCGGTGGGCGGCCAGGAGTTGGGCTATCTGCCCGGCAGCGAGGCCGAGAAGATGAGTCCCTGGGCTCAGGCGGTCTTCGACACGCTGTCCGCGGTGACCAGCTCCGAGGTGATCGAGGAGGTGGTGGAGCGCGGCATGCTGGAGGTGCTTCCGCTCACCCACATCCGCGGCCGGTCGCTGCATGATGCCTTTGTGATCGTCGACGAGGCGCAGTCGCTCGAACGGAACGTGCTCCTGACCGTTCTGTCCCGGATCGGCGCCAACTCCCGCGTGGTGCTGACTCATGACGTGGGGCAGCGCGACAACCTCCGCGTCGGGCGGTACGACGGGGTGGTGGCGGTCGTCGAGAAGCTGAAGGGGCATCCGCTCTTCGCGCACGTCACCCTCAACCGCTCGGAGCGGTCGCCGATCGCGGCCCTGGTGACCGAAATGCTGGAGGACGGCCGCATCTGATCCGGTTGCGTCCGGTACGCCAGTAAACGCGCCGCACGGAAAGGCCAAAGAGCCTAACTGTGCGGCGCGTTCTCGCGCGTGAATTTCCAGAAACCCTAGGGCGTAAACGGCGTGTGAGCTTTCACACCTGCCGGGGAATTGCCTCCGGGTATCCGTGTCCGGCAGTCTGTGGGTTCTGTCAGGCCTCGCATACGGCACACCAGTACCGCCAGCGGTACAGAACCACAGCAGTACCAGAACTGAAGAGAGTTCGCCGTATGCCGCCCGAGCACCTCGCGATCCTCCTGCGGGAGGACGCACCGGGCCAGTGCCTCCCGTGACCAGCCACACCCACTGAGCAGTACCGGGGACGGAACAAGGGGGGGCCAGCGCACAGAGGCACGATTGCGCCCGCGAGGTCACCTAAGCGGGCGACGCTGGAAGGAAAACCGAGTGAGCCGGATTTCGGTCCGGGGATTCGCAGTGGCCTCGGCCACCGCGGTCACCACTGTGGGCGCCGTCGTCGGTGTCGCCGCGGGTGGCGAGCAGCAGAGCTCGTCCGACCCGATCGAGGCGACCGCCGCCGATTCGACGCTCCTTGCGGACATACCCGCCGGCCAGCAGGCCGTGGCGCAGACAGCATCCCTGACGCAGCAGGCGGACGTTCAGTCCACCGCGGCCGACGCGGAGGCGAAGAAGTCCGCTGAGGAGGCGGCCCGCAAGCAGGCAGCTTCGGACGCGAAGGCCAAGAAGGCCGCCGCGGACAAGGCGGCCGCCGAGAAGCTGGCCAAGGAGCGCGAGGCAAAGAAGAAGCAGGAGCTGGCGAGCCGTTCGGCGTCGCGTGACTCCGGCGACTTCCCGGTCAAGGCCTCGTACACCACTGCCGAGGTCCAGGCCATGGCCCGGCAGATGATTCCGGGCGACCAGTTCCAGTGCTTCAGCAACATCGTGGATCACGAGAGCGGCTGGAACTACCAGGCCACCAACCCGTCCTCGGGTTCGTACGGTCTGGTGCAGGCGCTGCCCGCGTCCAAGATGGCCTCGGCCGGTGCCGACTGGAAGACCAACCCGGCCACCCAGATCAAGTGGGGCCTGGGCTACATGAACGAGCGCTACGGCAGCCCGTGTGAGGCCTGGTCGTTCTGGCAGGCCAACAACTACTACTGATCGGTCCGGGCTCTCCGGCCGCTCAGTGACATAGCTTCGCGAAACCCCCGTCCGGCAGGTCGGGGGTTTCGCGCGTCCGCAGCCGGTAACGTCATCCCGACGACCACGGGGGAACCGGGGGTAGGGAAAGCTGAATGTCCAGATTGCCAGATTGGGTCGGCAGGTTGGGGGCCGGTCTGACGCGGCTCGCCGCGCGGCTCGAACGCGAAGAGGCCGCGGCACGCGGTGACGAGGGCGGCGGAGGAGCCGGTCGGCCACCCGAGCCCGCCGGAGGTGCCGGGGGTGCCGGGGGCCCGGAGCCGTCACCGCGTCAGCCGGATACGCCGCGCGAGCCGCGCCAGCCGCACGAACCGGATGCGCCGGACGCGTCGCGGCATGAGCCGTCAGAGCACCCCGAACGGCCGGGTCCGCCCGGGCCGTCCGAAGGTGCCGAGGCGGCCAGCGTGCCCGCCCCGCCCGCGTACGCCCCCACCGTCTCCGCCCGGCCCCAGCCGGTCGACGCCGTCCCCTGGGGCATGCGCGTCGCCGCCGAGGCCGCCTGGCGGCTGCTGGTGCTGGCCGGAACGCTCTATGTGCTGATGCAGGTCATCAGCTCCATCCAGCTGGTCGTGTTCGCCTTCACCGTGGCCCTGCTCATCACGGCCTTGCTGGAGCCGACCGTCACCCGGCTGCGCCTCCGGGGCGTCCCGCGCGGCCTCGCCACGACCATCACCTTCATCGGCGGCTTCATCATCATGGGGCTGGTCGTGTGGTTCGTGGTCTGGCAGGTCATGGAGAACATCGACGAGCTGTCCGACAAGCTCCAGGACGGCATCGACGATCTGCGGCGCTGGCTGCTGCACAGCCCGTTCCATGTGACCGAGAAGCAGATCAACCATGTCGCCAAGAGCCTGCGCGAGGCCGTCGGCGCCAACACCGAGGAGATCACCTCGGCCGGGCTCGAAGGCGTCACGGTCGTGGTCGAGGTGCTGACCGGCATCCTGCTGACCATGTTCAGCACGCTGTTCCTGCTGTACGACGGACCGCGGATCTGGGGCTGGGTGCTGGGGCTCGTCCCCGCGGCGGCCCGGCCGGGTGTGGCGGGCGCGGGGCCGCGCGCCTGGGCCACGCTGACCGCCTATGTGCGCGGCACGGTGATAGTGGCCCTCATCGACGCGATCTTCATCGGCGTCGGGCTCTTCTTCCTCGACGTACCCATGGCCGTGCCCCTCGCCGTGTTCATCTTCCTCTTCGCCTTCATCCCGCTGGTCGGTGCCGTGGTCTCCGGCGCGCTCGCGGTCATGGTGGCGCTGGTCACCCAGGGCGTCTTCACGGCGGGGATGGTGCTGGTGGTGGTGCTGGCGGTGCAGCAGATCGAGGGCCATGTGCTGCAGCCGTTCATCCTGGGCCGCGCGGTACGGGTCCATCCGCTGGCCGTGGTGCTCTCCGTCGCGGGCGGCTCGCTGATCGGCGGCATCGGCGGCGCGGTGGTGGCCGTACCGCTGGTGGCGGTCGTCAACACGGCCGTCGGCTATCTGCGCGCGTACAGCAGGGAGAGCGCCCTGCGCGCCAGCCCGGGCCCGCACGGCGCGACCGCCGTGTCCACCGCGCCGCCCCGGCCGACGGGGGGCGCGGGCGAGGGCGGTACGTAACTCCCGTAGCGGCAGCGCGAAGGGGCGCCCCACCGGATCGGTGGGGCGCCCCTTCGTCTCTGCGGCGTCAGCCGTGTCGCTGTGGCGTCAGCGCGGCCGGACGGTGTCAGCCGTTGTCGGCCAGGACGCCCTCGGCGTCCAGGGTGGCGCCGACCGCCTGCAGCACTGCGGCGATCTTGAAGGCTTCCTGGACCGTCTCGCGGTCCACGCCCGCCTTGCGGAGCACCTGCTCGTGCGAGTCGAGGCACATGCCGCAGCCGTTGATCGCGGAGACCGCGAGCGACCACAGCTCGAAGTCGGTCTTGTCCACGCCCGGGTTGCCGATGACGTTCATCCGCAGACCCGCGCGCAGGTTGCCGTACTCCGGGTCGGACAGCAGGTGCCGGGTCCGGTAGTACACGTTGTTCATCGCCATGATGGCGGCCGCCGACTTGGCGGCGGTGTACGCCTCGGGCGACAGGTTGGCCTTGGCCTCCGGCTCCAGCTCGCGCAGCACCTGCGGCGAGCGCGAGGCGATCGCGCAGGCCAGCACGGTGCCCCACAGCTGCTGCTGCGGAAGCTCGGAGTTGCCGATCACCGAACCGAGGTTCAGCTTCAGGTCCTTGGCGTAGTCCGGCAGCGCGGACTTCAGGGTGTCGAGTGCCATGTCAGTTCACCTCACTCGCCGGAAAGGAGCGCGACCGGGTCGAGGGTGTCCTCGCCCTGCGTCCAGTTGCACGGGCACAGCTCGTCGGTCTGCAGGGCGTCCAGCACCCGCAGGACCTCCTTGGGGTTACGCCCCACGGAACCGGCCGTCACCATGGTGAACTGGATCTCGTTGTTCTGGTCCACGATGAAGACGGCGCGCTGTGCGAAGCCGTCCTCGCCCTCGATGCCCAGGTCGCGCATCAGCTCGTGCTTGGAGTCCGCCATCATCGGGAAGGGCAGGTCACGCAGGTCGGCGTGGTCCTTGCGCCAGGCGTGGTGGACGAACTCGGAGTCGCCGGAGAAGCCCAGGATCTGAGCGTCACGGTCGGCGAACTCGTCGTTCAGCTTGCCGAAGGCCGCGATCTCGGTCGGGCACACGAAGGTGAAGTCCTTGGGCCATGCGAAAACGATCTTCCACTTGCCCTCGTAGGTCTTGTGGTTGATCTGCTCGAACTCCTGCCCCTTCTCCAGCGAGACACAGGCGGTCAGGTCGAACTCGGGGAACTTGTCACCGACAGTGAGCACGTTTCTCCTTGCAGCTTTCGCGTGGGAGGGACCCTTTGTGGGGGTTTCCCGGGGTTGGACGATCTCCACCCTGGCACATTCCACATTGATCAGTGAAATAGCTAGACTCGCTGAAGTTGATTGGAGGTGGCTATCAGTGGCCGCGACAGCGACACCGGCCGGAAAGCCGCGGCAGCCGAGCTTGTCCCAGCTCAAGGCGTTCGCCGCGGTCGCCGAGCATCTGCACTTCCGCGATGCGGCGTCCGCCATCGGGATGAGCCAGCCCGCCCTTTCGGGGGCCGTCGCCGCGCTGGAGGAGACACTCGGGGTTCAGCTTCTCGAGCGCACGACCCGCAAGGTGCTGCTCAGCCCGGCGGGTGAGCGGCTGGCCGCGCGAGCACGCTCCGTACTCGCCGAAGTGGGCGCGCTGCTGGAGGAGGCCGAGGCGGCGCGGGCGCCGTTCACCGGGGTGCTGCGGCTCGGGGTGATCCCGACGGTGGCCCCGTATCTGCTGCCGACCGTGCTGCGGCTGGTGAACGAGCACTATCCGCGCCTCGACCTCCAGGTGCACGAGGAGCAGACCACCTCGCTGCTGGACGGGCTCGCCCAGGGACGGCTGGACCTGCTGCTGCTCGCCGTGCCGCTCGGCGCCCCGGGGGTGGTGGAACTGCCGCTCTTCGACGAGGACTTCGTGCTGGTCACGCCCCGGGACCACTGGCTGGGCGGGCGTACGGACATACCCCGCGAGGCGCTCAAGGAGCTGGATCTGCTGCTGCTGGACGAGGGCCACTGCCTGCGCGACCAGGCCCTGGACATCTGCCGCGAGGCGGGCCGTACCGAGGGCGCCCCGGTGACCACGACCGCTGCCGGGCTCTCCACGCTGGTGCAACTCGTCGGCGGCGGGCTCGGGGTGACCCTGCTGCCGCGTACCGCGCTGCGGGTCGAGACCGGCCGCAACGAGGACCTGGCCACCGGTGACTTCGCCGACCCGGCCCCCGCCCGCCGCATCGCCCTGGCCATGCGGGCCGGGGCCGCGCGGGCGGAGGAGTTCGAGGCGCTGGCCGCCACGCTCCGCGAGGCGGTGCGGCCGCTTCCGGTGCGGGTCGCGCGCTGACGCGGGGCGCACGCCGAACGCGCCGTCGCGGCGGGGGTTCCCTCCCCGCCGCGACGGCGCGTTCTCGTCTGTCGTAGCCGGGGCTACTCGGTCCGCAGCCCCTCCGGGCGCATCATGCGCCACAGCGGAGGCAGGCTGGCCAGCGTCACCAGGGCGATGACGCCCGCGCCGATGCCGGTCATCACGGCGAGTCCGGTCCAGTCCACGGCCAGCTCCTCGCCGACCATCTTCAGCAGCAGCGTGCCCAGGGCCAGCCCGCCAGCGACCGACAGCGCGAGACCCAGCACCACCGGGACCGCGGTCTGCCACAGGATGGACCAGCTCAGCGTGGAGCGCCGGGTGCCGAACGCGACCAGGACGGACAGCAGCCGCTTGCGGTCCCGCAGTTGCTCCAGAGTGGTCACGATCATGCTGGCCCCGATGAGCAGCAGCGTCGCGGCGGCGCCGATGTACAGGACGTTGCGGATCGTCTGGAACTCGCCCGACTGCGACGAGCTGGTGAGAGTTATCACGTCCATCGCCGGGTCGATCGCCACGCTGGCGTTGCGCACGTACTCGTCGGCGTCCGGCACCTTGGAGTCCATCCGCATCATCGCCACCGCCTGCGGGTCGTCCAGCTCCGTGACGTCGAAGGCGCCGGGGGTGGCGAAGACGCCGGAGCGGTAGACGCCCGTCGGGTCCTTCCTGGGCTTCGCCGCCGTGGCCGAGCCGGGGATCGTCCACAGCTTCGGCTTGTCGGCCGTGGGCATGCCGTCGTCGTCGAAGCTCAGGTTGACCTGCGCGCCGGGTTTCGCGAAGGGGCGCTCGGGGACCGCGTAGTTCACTGCCCCTTCGGCCTCCGCGTCGGCCGGCGGCGGGCTGATGACGAAGACATCGCCGTCCCGGCAGCTCCCCAGGTGGGCCAGCTCGCGCAGCGCGGGGCAGTCGGCGACGGTGAGGGAGTCGGTCGGGATGTCGGCCGGGTCCTTCGCCTTGCTGCGCGCGTCGGAGATGAAGTCCTGGGTGACCCCGAGCACGCTGCGCACGCCCTTGGCCGCGCCGAGCCGGTCGAAGGCGTCGCGGGCCTGGGCGCCGTCGTCCACCTTCATGTTCATCATCAGCTGGGCGCGGTTCGGGTCCTGGTTCGTCTCCTCGGTGCTGTTGGCCTCCACGCTCGCGAAGAGCATCTGGAGCGCGATGGCCCCGGCGACCGCCACCGTGATGCCGCTGACCGCGCGCGCCGCGGTGCCGCTGCTGAGCTGGAGCCGCCGGGTGGCGAGCTGCCAGGGCACCGGGCCCTTGCCGAAGCGCTCCACGACGGACTCCACCAGCCACGGCAGCAGCGCGGTAGTGCCGATGAGGAGCAGCACGGCACCGGCCGCGGCCTGGAAGGCCTGGCGATCGCCGGTCGTACTGCTCGCCCCGAAGCCGCCCGCGAGCGGGGCCAGCATCCCGACGCCGAGGAGCGGGAGCAGCAGCCGCCACCACAGCCGCCGCCGCCTGGGGGTGGCGTTCCGTACGACGCCCAGCGGTTCGATGGCGATGGCGCGCAGGGCGATGAGCGTGACGGCGACGGCCGAGGCGGGCACGGCCACCGCGATCGCCAGGGCGAGCGGGAGAGCGGGCGTGATGTCGGAGGTGTAGAAGCTGAGGTTCATCATCGAGGAGCCGCCGACGGCCTCCCGCAGCAGCAGGAAGAGCGCGGCGCCGACCGCGAGCCCGAGGACCGAGCCGAAGAGCGACTCACCCGCGGCGATCCGCCGGGTCATGTGGATGTCGGCGCCGACCAGCCGCAGCGCGGCCAGCCTCCGGTCCCGGCGCTCGCCGCCGAAGCGGGCGGCGGTGGCGATGAAGATGAGCACCGGCAGCAGCAGCACCACACAGCCGATGACGACCAGCAGCACCAGCGCGGGGTCCAGCCCGTCCCCGCTGGTGTCCGTGGCACCCCAGTTGTCGAGGTGGTAGCTGGAGGGGACGCTGTCGAACTGCTTCGGGGTGATCCCCGCGTAGTAGCGCAGCTCGCCGGGGCCGGTCACCCCGCTGTCGCCGATCACCCCGGCGACGCGGTACGGGAAGCGGTCCCGGAGCAGCTTGCCCTCGTCGGAGGCGAGCAGCTTCTTCAGCGCGGGGGAGACGTACATCTCCCCGGCGCCCGGAACGCCGCTGACGCCCGGGGGGTGGGGCGGACGGTCGCCGTCGGGCGCCATCACCATGCCCGAGATGTCCAGGTCGCGGAAGTCGGTGTCCGCCTGGGCGACGTGGACCGTGCCGGGACCCGGCTTCGGCTCCTCCCCGAAGCCGAAGGCGGCGATGGCGTTGGACCGCTCGGTGCGCGCGGCGTCCATGGTGGGGACGGAGGCGGCGAACAGCAGCAGCGTGACGCCGAGGCCCACCCCGACCGCCGTCATGATCGTCCTGGCCCAGCTCTCCCGTCCGCCGGAGACCGCGAACCGCCCGCCCATGGCGAGGTCCGCGGCCCAGCGGGCGATGCCGGGGCGCCGCGGGGGCGCTTCGGGGGCCGGTGCCGGGGGCGAGGGCGGTACGGCCGTCAGCGTCGCCCGGCCGGAGTGACCGTCGTCCGCGCCGGTGCGGCCGTCGTCCGGGCCGCTCATCGGGCGCCCGCCATGTCGCGCGCCTTGCCGTCGCGCACGACGACCTCGCGGTCGGAGTACGCGGCGACCCGTGCCTCGTGGGTGACCAGGACGACGGCCGTACGGGTCTCCCGGGCCGCCTCGGTCAGCAGCTCCATGACCCGCTCGCCGTTGAGTGAGTCCAGCGCGCCGGTCGGCTCGTCGGCGAACAGCACCCGCGGCCCGGTGACCAGCGAGCGGGCGACCGCGACGCGCTGCCCCTGACCGCCGGAGACCTCGCCGGGCCGCTTGTCCGCCACGACGGCGACCTCCAGCCGCTCCATCCAGGACAGCGCCCGGGCCTCGGCCTCCTTGCGCTTGACCCCGCTCAGTCGCAGCGGCAGCGCGACGTTCTCCACGCAGGTCAGCTCGGGCACGAGCTGGCCGAACTGGAACACGAAGCCGAACTCGCCGCGGCGCAGGCTGCTGCGCTCGGCGTCCGACATCGCGGACAGCTCGCGCCCGCTGTAGTGCACCGAGCCGGAGTCCGGCCGGACGATCCCGGCCAGGCAGTGCAGCAGGGTCGACTTGCCGGAGCCGGAGGGGCCCATGACGGCGACGACCTCGCCGGGGTGGATGGAGAAGTCCGCGCCGTCCAGCGCGGGGGTGGGGCCGTACGACTTGTGGAGGCCGTCGGCAATCAGCAGGGATCCTGCCGGAGTCATGAACGCACCGCCTTGGCGAGGGGGCTGAGGCGGGCCGCGGTGAGCTCAAGCCAGCGCAGATCGGCCTCGAGATGGAAGAGGGCGTGGTCGCAGATGAGTTGGTCGCTGAGGTCGCCGCCACGCTTGCGCTGGGTCAGCTCGCGCATCAGCCGCAGGTGTTCCGCGCGCTGGACGTCGAGCAGATCGGCGGCGTCGCGCCCGGTGAGCAGCGCGAGGACGACCTTGGTGTACAGGACCGACTGAAGGTAGGGCTCGGGCTTCTCGGGCTGCGCGAGCCACTGCTCCACATCGGTGATGCCCGCGTCGGTGATCGCGTAGCGCTTGCGCTCGGGACCGCCCGCGTGCTCGACGCCGTCGACCTCCACGAGGCCGTTCTTCAGGAGCCGGGACATGGTCGAGTAGACCTGTCCGTAGTGCAGCGGGCGGTCGTGCCCGAATCTCTCGTCGAAGGCGCGCTTGAGGTCGTAGCCGTGCCGTGGACCGGACTCCAGAAGCCCGAGCAAAGTGTGGCCGATTGACATGCGCGGCACTCTACACCATGCGTATACATGGTGTGTATAGCCGAGTTCGGGAGGGCGTTTGTGCTGGTCAGAGCCTTACTACCCGGTTCGGCCTCCGGATGCGCCGTCATCGGTCCCGTCCCCGCCCGCCGCGCGGGGCGGGCGGCCGCGGCGGGGGATCGGGCGGGTCGTGCCGGGCAGCCGCCCCGCGTCCGACAGCGCCTTGCGGAGCAGGAATTCGATCTGCGCGTTGGCACTGCGCAGCTCCTCGCCCGCCCACCGGGCGAGGGCGTCGTAGACCGCCGGGTCGAGCCGCAGCAGCGTCTGCTTGCGCTGCCGCCGCGGCTGCCGGCCGGCCGTGCCCTCCGCGGCCGCGTCCTCTTCGTCCCGGTCCGTCACTGGTAGAGCGTGCCCGTGTTGAGGACGGGCTGCGGGGAGCGGTCTCCGCACAGCACCACCATCAGATTGCTGACCATCGCGGCCTTGCGCTCCTCGTCCAGTTCGACGATGTGCTCCTCGGCGATCCGGGCGAGGGCCGCCTCGACCATGCCGACCGCGCCGTCCACGATCTGCCGCCGGGCGGCGACCACCGCGCCCGCCTGCTGCCGCTGGAGCATCGCGGAGGCGATCTCCGGGGCGTACGCGAGATGGGTGAAGCGCGACTCGATGATGCGGACCCCGGCCGCGTCGACCCGGGCGTGCAGCTCGACCGCGAGCTTCTCGGTGATCTCCTCGGCGTTGCCGCGCAGCGACAGGCCGTCCTCGTCATGGGCGTCGTACGGGTACTCGATGGCGATGTGGCGCACGGCCGCCTCGGTCTGGGTGGCGACGAACTCCAGGAAGTCGTCCACCTCGAACATCGCCTGCGCGGTGTCCTCGACCTTCCAGACCACGACGGCGGCCAGCTCGATCGGGTTGCCGTACGCGTCGTTGACCTTGAGCACCGCGGTCTCGTGGTTGCGCACCCGGGTGGAGATCTTCTCCCGGCTGGTCAGCGGGTTCACCCAGCGCAGCCCGTCGGTGCGGATGGTGCCGCGGTAGCGGCCGAAGAGCTGGACGACCCGGGCCTCGCCCGGCGCGACCATGTTCAGCCCGCCCATGGTGATGAGCGCGGTGAGGATCACCACGATCCCGGCGACGATCAGCGCGGTGGACCCGGCGCCCTTGTGGTCGGCGGCGACGGCCGCCCCGGCGAAGATCAGCCCCACCCCGGCGACCAGCCCGACCAGGCCCAGCAGCAGGGCGAGACCGCCGCTGATGTTCTTGGCGGGCCGCTCCCGTACCTGTGGCTCGGGGATGGCCGGTATGTCGGCGTGGGTGGCGGTGGTGTCGGTCATGGGGTCCCCGTTCCTCTTCGAGAATGTCTAGCAAAGTGATAACACATTTACGTTCCTGTGCAACCCCCGGCGGCACTGGGCCGTCAGTTCCCATGAGAGACGTGCTCTTTGTCACGTACGGAAAAAGCTTGATCGATGAGTATTTGCCGGTAGTTGCGGTGCTAGCTTCATGAGCTGGGCTGGGGCCGGGGGGCTATGGACTGGAGCGGCGGGAGAGATGGGTAGAGCGGACGAGCGGCGGGCGCGGCAGAAGGGCGCACGCAGAGCCAAGAAGACGGCGAAGCAGGGGGGCATACGCCGGTTCTTCACCTGGAAGATGGTGTTGGGCTACTTCGTCGGGCTGGGGGCCCTGGGGGTCGGGGCGTTCGCCATCCTGTACTTCATGGTGGACATTCCCCCCGCCAATGCCGAGGCAAGGGCGGAAGCCAACATCTACAAGTACCGCGACGGCTCGATCATGGCGAAGGAGGGCGCGGTCAACCGTGAGTCGGTGCCGCTGTCCAAGATCCCCAAGAAGGTGCAGCACACCTTCGTCGCCGCCGAGAACAAGGACTTCTACACCGACTCCGGTGTGTCCTTCTCCGGCACCGCGCGCGGTCTGATCAACACCGCCCTCGGCCGGGGCAAGCAGGGTGGCTCGACCATCACCCAGCAGTTCGTCAAGAACTACTACCTGAGCCAGGAGCAGACGGTCAGCCGCAAGCTGAACGAGCTGGTGATCTCCCTCAAGGTGGACCAGGACAAGTCCAAGGACTACATCCTCCAGGGCTACATCAACACCAGCTACTACGGCCGCGGCGCCTACGGCATCCAGGCCGCCGCCCGCGCGTACTACAACAAGGACGTCGAGAAGCTGACGGTCGCGCAGGGCGCCTATCTCGCGGCGCTGCTCCAGGCGCCCAGCCAGTACGACTACTCAACGGCGGGCCCCAACGGCAAGAAGCTGGTCGTGGCCCGCTGGAACTACATCCTCAACAACATGGTCGAGAAGGACTGGCTGTCCAAGAGCGAGCGTGACGGGCTGAAGTTCCAGAAGCCCATCGCGCCCCGCCCCATCGCCGGGCTCGACGGCCAGACCGGCTATGTGATCGAGGAGGCCAAGAAGGAGCTGTACAAGGAGGGGGTGGACGAGAAGGAGTTCCAGGCCGGCGGCTGGACGGTCACCCTCAACATCGACAAGAAGAAGCAGAAGGCGCTGGAGAAGGCGGTTCGGACCGAACTGACCGACAAGCTGAACCCCAAGGAGCGCCAGGTCGACAAGGACGCCCAGGTCGGCGCGGTCTCGGTGGACCCCAAGACCGGTGGCATCGTGGCGATGTACGGCGGCGCGGGCTACACGGAGCACTACACCAACAACGCCACCCGCGCGGACTACCAGCCCGCCTCCACCTTCAAGCCGCTCATCCTCGCCTCGGCCTACGAGAACGGCGCGACGACCCAGAGCGGCACGCCGATCACGGCCAGCACCCTCTACGACGGCACCAGCAAACGGCCGGTCAAGGGCAGTGACACCGCGTTCGCCCCGCCGAACGAGGACGACAAGTCCTACGGCGAGATCAACGTCCAGAAGGCGATGAACAAGTCCGTCAACTCCGTCTTCGCGCAGATGGCGGTGGACGTGGGCCTGGACAAGGTCAAGAACACCGCCATGGACCTCGGCATGGTCGGCAACGTGAAGAACGGCTTCGACGTGCGCCCCGCGATGTCGCTGGGCGTGATGGGCGCCAGCCCCAAGGAGATGGCCGGGGTCTACGCGACCCTCGACAACCACGGCAAGAAGATCACTCCGGCGTTCGTGAAGTCGGCCGAGAAGGGCGACACGCAGGCCGAGCTTCCGGACCCGACCAACGGCCAGGCGATCAGCCGTGGCGCGGCCGACTCCGTCACCCAGGTGCTGACCGGCGTGGTCGACGACGGCACCGGCCAGGCCGTGCGCACCAAGGGCCAGGAGATGGCGGGCAAGACCGGTACCTCGGACGACAACAAGTCCGCCTGGTTCACCGGTTACACCCCCGACCTGGTCACCTCGGTCGGCATGTTCGGTGAGCGGGAGGGCAAGGGCACGCAGGTCTCGCTCAAGGGCACGGCCGGAGGCGGCCGGGTCAACGGCGGTGACTTCCCGGCCAAGATCTGGGGCGCGTACATGGGCAGCACCCTGAACGGCTCGTCGACCACGAAGTTCGACCTGGACACCGAGCTGGACAATCAGCCGCAGGCGCCCCCGCCGACGACGGAGGCCGAGGAGTCCCCGACCACGTCGCCGACGCCTACGAAGAGCCAGAGCCCGACCCCGACCAAGAGCTCGACCCCGACCGACGCCGCCACGACGCCGACCACGCCCGCGACGCAGCCGACGCTTCCGACCGCGCCCCCGACCTCACCAACGCTCAGCGCGCCGGTCACCCCGCCGGGCAATGAGGACGGCGACGGCGACGAAGGCCAGGGCGGCGGCTGACGCTGCTGACCAAAAAACGGCCGCCCGGCACTTTCCGTGCCGGGCGGCCGTTCTCGTACGCGCTTCGCCTTTACGGCATGGCCAGTTCGAACCAGACGACCTTGCCCGTGGACAGCCGGGTCGCGCCCCACCGGCGCGCCATCCGGTTGACCAGGTACAGCCCGCGTCCGCCCTCGTCGGAGGGCCGCGCCTGGCGCAGCCGGGGCAGCTGCGGGACGTCGTCGCCGACCTCGCAGCGCAGCACGTCGGTGCGGAGCAGCCGCAGGGTGATGGGCCGCTCCGCGTACCGCACGGCGTTGGTGACGACCTCGCTGACCAGCAGCTCCACCGCGTCCGTCAGATCCTCCAGGTCCCAGCGGGCCAGCGCCCGGCGGGCCAGGCGGCGGGCCTGTCCGGCGGTCTGGGCCTTCGGGTCGAGGAACCAGTACGCGACATCGCTGGGCGCGATGCCCTCGAAGCGGGCCGCGAGCAGCGCCACGTCGTCGTCGCGGTCGCCGGGCCCGAGCATGTCGAGCACCTCGTCGCACAGCGGCTCCAGCGGCGGCGGGTTGGGGCCGGTGAGCCGGGCGGTGGCGGTCAGCCGCTCGCGCAGCTGCTCGATGCCGGTCCATACGTCGCGCATCCGCGACTCGACCAGGCCGTCCGTGTAGAGCATCAGGGTGGCCCCGGCGGGCGCGTCCAGCTCGACCGCCTCGAAGTCGACGCCGCCGACCCCGATCGGCGCCCCCGGCGGCACCCGCAGCACCTCGGCGCGGCCGCCGCGGTGCAGCAGCAGCGGCGGCGGATGGCCCGCGTTGGCGATCACGATGCGGTGCGCGACCGGGTCGTAGACCGCGTACAGACAGGTGGCCATGCGGTCGGTGCCGAGCCGCTGGGCCTGCTCGTCGAGGTGGTGCAGCACCTCCTGCGGCGGCAGGTCAAGACCGGCCAGGGTCTGCGCGGTGGTGCGCAGCTGGCCCATGATCGCGGCCGAGGTCATGGAGTGGCCCATGACGTCGCCGACCACCAGGGCGACCCGGTTGCCGGGCAGCGGGATCGCGTCGTACCAGTCGCCGCCGACCCGCGCGGTCTCGGCGGCGGGCAGATAGCGGCTGGCCAGCCGGACGCCGGTGGGCTGGGGCAGCGAGTCGGGCAGCATGGTGCGCTGCAGCTCGTCCGCGATGTAGACCTCGCGCCCGTACAGCACCGCCTTGTCGACGCCGAGCGCGGTGTGAGTGGCCAGCTGGGCGGCGACCAGCAGATCGTCCGGTTCGAACGGCGGCCGGTCCGGGCGGCGTACGAAGACGGCCGCGCCGATGACCCGGCGGCGGCCGCGCAGCGGGGCCAGAACGGTGCGCTGACCGGTGGCCACCGATGGTCCCTCGCCGAGGAGTTCGGGCAGCGCGGCGCGGGCGGCCTGCGAGTCGCCGAACACCGGCCGCACCCCGCGCAGCACCTCGGCCAGCGGACCGCCCGCCTCCACCTCGCACAGCTCGGCCGCGGGTCCGCCGCCCACGGCGGGCGCCAGGTCGGACTGCGAGGACATCAGCGGCAGCCGTCCGCTCTCGGTGTCCGCGTCCATCGGGATCCGGTCGGTACGGCGCAGCCGCAGCACCACCGGGCCCACCGGCCGCTCGTCGCCGACCGGCAGCGGATCGCGCAGGTAGACCAGGATCGCGTCGGCGAAGGTGGGCACGGTGGCCCGGCACAGGCCGAGCACGATCTCGTCGAGGTCGATGCCGCGCGCGATGCGCCGCGTCGCCGCCCCGACGAACCTCAGCCGGTCACCGCTGCGGTCCCGCAGGGCGGCGGTGCCGTCGGCGCCGGGCGCGTTCGAGGGCGGCACGGCGGGCATCCCGCCCTCGGGGGTGCTGTACGCCACCTCACCGGCCGACGCGGCCTCGTTCACGGCCGCGCCCGGCCGCGCCGGGGCCGGGTGTTCGCCCGCCGCGCTGCTGGGGGCGTCGTCCCGGGCCCCGGGTCGGCTTGCCGCGCCTCTGGCGGCGTTGCGGTCCGCGTCCCACACAGGTTCGCCCTCCGGTGTGCCGTGCTCCGGCTGCTCGCTCTCCGCCGTGGTCCGGCGCTGCGTCCCTCCACCGGCGCGCTTCGCCGCTCCGCCGCCGCGTGGCGCCGGCTTCGCGGCCCCTCGGCCGCGGCGCCGTGGCCGGGCGTCCCCCTCGGCCGCGGCGCCGTCCGGCTCCTGGGCCGGGGCGTCGCCGGAGCCCGGTGCGGCCGCCGGGCCGTCCGCGGGGAAGGCGGGACGCGGCCGGCCGCCGCCCGGCTCCTGGCCGGGGGCGCCCGTCTGCCGCACGGCGGTCCGCGGGTCCGGGACCGCGCCGTGCGCGTCCTCGGGCGTGCCCGAGGCGGCGGCAGGGCTGGCAGCCTGTCGCCTGTTGTGGGAGGTGGGGTGCTCCGTCACGCGTGGGTTTCCATCCGTCCGGGGCCGTGCGCCCCCGTCTCGTCGGGGGCGCACCGAGTGTCAGGCACGTCGTCGGCAGTTCAGATAGAGCTGGATCTCGGGTGGTACGTCCGTGCTGGCCGGGGCGTACGTGTGCGAGTCCTCCCCGGCGATCTCGAAGCCCGCGTCGCGGACGACCTGTCGGAGTTCGTCCCGCAGATAACCGGATACCCGGACCGAGTTGCCGAGGAACGGGATGGCGAAGTCGTCGACGTCCGCCTCGACCATGCCCAGTCCCAGCAGCCCCCCGGGTCTCAGCACGGCGTGCAGGGCGCGCAGCGCGTAGGGGATCTCCGGGCGCGGCAGCAGCAGCAGCGAGAAGTAGACGGCGATGCCGTCGAACGGGCCCAGCTCCCGGGAGCCCCCGGGGCCGTAGCGGCCGCCCACCCTCAGGTCGACGATGTCCACTTGCTGGAAGTCGGCGCCCGGCACGTTGTCCCGGGCCAGCTTCAGCATCCCGGGGGAGATGTCGATGCCGGTCACCCGGTGTCCGGCGGCGGTCAGCTGATGGGCCGTGGGCAGCCCCGTACCGCAGCCGACGTCGAGCACGCGGGAGCCGGGCGGCAACGTTTCGGCCAGCCACTGACCGGCCGCGATCTGGCCTTCCTTGTGCGGGAAGGCGTCGTCGTAACGCTCGCCTATCGCGTCGAACGCCTCTGCCTGACCGCTGCGGTCGAGGGCCAGGCGGTCGAAGTCCTCGTAGCCCGCATAGCCATCGCCGTAGTCGTCCTCACCGCTCACGACTCCCGCCCCTCCTGTGACATTGCGTCAGTTCGCGCGCATCGTCCGTGAGTTGCGCCTCTGTCCTGTTTCCCGCATGTGCAGTGTTCCGGACGACGATCCTACGTTTGAAACACCGGGACACAGCAAGAGGTTCAGGACCTTGAGTGCGCGGACGTACGCCCCCTGTCGATACGGTCCCAGTCCGCCGGGAGGACGGGGACCGTCCACGACGGGTCCGGACGCCACTCCTCCCACCCCTCCCGGAACGGAGCGCCCCAGGATTCGATGAGCCGCACGGCGGCCCGGCCCGCCGCCCGTACCCGCTCGGCCTGCTCACCGGGCATCAGACCGGCCCGCTGCGCCTGCGCGAACTCGTCCTCGTCCTTCCATTCCCAGCTGCGGTCCGGGTAGACCGCGATGTCCAGGAAGTGGTCCTCGGAGTCCACCCCGCCGCTCCAGCGGGCCAGCGGCTCCTCCAGGTTCACGTACCAGTTCTTGAACTGCCAGCCGAAGTCCCAGAACAGCCACACCGACCAGGGCTCACCGGGCCGGGCGAGCTTGAGCACCCCCGTGCCGAACCACTGGGACAGCGCGGTGACGCGCGGCTTGGTGTAGCGCGTGGACAGTGGCTCGCGGTGCACCTGCGTACCGTCGGCGAGCTGCGGCTTGACGCACGCCGTGCCGGGCGCGAGCCACACGGCCAGCACCTCCGGGGTGTCCCGGACGACGGTCACCGGACGGCAGATGTGGATGGCGTCGGAGGCGTTGGCGCGATAACGCCAGAGGATGTGGTCCCCTGGCGCCCATCGGGCGCCGCCCGCCATGCCCGTCGTCTCCACGATGTCCGCTGTCATGAGCAGATCTTAGGTGCGACCGGGCCGCCGTGCCGTGACCTATGCCGCACGCACAGTACAACAGGGGCTTACGGATGCGTCATGCGCAGCACGTCCAGCGCCTCGTCCAACTGCTCCCGGGTCAGCAGCCCGCGCTCCACGTAGCCCGACTCCAGGACCACCTCGCGGATGGTCTTCCGCTCGGCCAGCGACGTCTTGGCGACCTTCGCGGCCTCCTCGTACCCGAGGTAGCGGTTCAGCGGGGTGACGACGGACGGCGAGGACTCCGCGTACTCCCGGGCGCGCTCCGCGTTGGCGGTGATCCCGTCGACGGTGCGGTCCGCCAGCAGCCGGGAGGCGCTGGTCAGCAGCCGGATCGACTCCAGCAGATTCTTGGCGATCACCGGGAGCATCACGTTCAGCTCGAAGTTCCCGGCGGCCCCGGCCGTGGCGACGGTCGTGTCATTGCCGGTGACCTGGGCCGCGACCATCAGGACCGCCTCGGGGATCACCGGGTTGACCTTCCCCGGCATGATCGACGAACCGGGCTGCAGATCGGGCAGCGCGATCTCGGCGAGACCGGTGCGCGGACCGGACGCCATCCAGCGCAGATCGTTGGCGATCTTGGTGAGGCCGACCGCGATGGTCCGCAGCTGCCCCGACGTCTCCACCAGCCCGTCCCGCGCGCCCTGCGCCTCGAAGTGGTTCCGGGCCTCGGTCAGCGGCAGCCCGGTGGCCCGCGCCAGCTCGGCGATGACGGCGGCCGGGAAGCCGGGCGGGGTGTTGATGCCGGTGCCCACGGCGGTGCCGCCCAGCGGCAGTTCCGCCAGCCGGGGGAGCGAGGCGCGCAGCCGCTCCGCCCCGTACCGCACCTGCGCCGCGTAGCCGCCGAACTCCTGGCCCAGCGTCACCGGGGTGGCGTCCATCAGGTGGGTGCGCCCCGCCTTGACCACCTCGGCGAACGCGGCCTCCTTGCGCTCCAGCGCCTCCGCGAGGTGCTCCAGCGCCGGGATGAGGTCGGCGGTCACGGCCGCGGTGGCGGCGACGTGGATGGAGGACGGGAAGACGTCGTTGGACGACTGGCTCGCGTTCACATGGTCGTTGGGGTGCACCGGGCGGCCCAGCCGCTCGGTCGCGAGCGTGGCCAGCACCTCGTTGGTGTTCATGTTGGACGAGGTGCCGGAGCCGGTCTGGAACACGTCCACCGGGAAGTGGTCGTCCCAGCGGCCCTCGGCGACCTCCGCGGCCGCCTCGGCGATCGCCGCCGCCATGTCCTTCTCCACCACGCCCAGCTCGGCGTTGACCAGCGCCGCCGCGGCCTTGATCCGGGCCAGCGCCTCGATGTGCGCCCGCTCCAGGCGCTGCCCGCTGATGGGGAAGTTCTCCACCGCGCGCTGGGTCTGGGCGCGCCATTTGGCGTGGGCGGGCACCCGTACCTCACCCATGGAGTCGTGCTCGGTCCGGTAATCCTCTTCGGTCATCGTGACACCTCCGTCCAGCACAGCGTCGTGCCGCTGTGCCGTCTTCCCGCACCGCCGGGAGCGCACCGGTGAGGTGGGTCACCGTACGGTCTCGGCGGCGCGCGGGGCCTCCACCTCACCGGTGCGCTTGAGCTTCTGCCAGGGCAGCAGGGCGCCGGTGGCCGCCGTCACGCACGAATGCAGCAACACCAGGTACATCAGCTGGCGGTAGACGATCTGCTGGAGCGGCAGGACGGCCAGCGCCCGGTACCGCTCCCGGTCCAGCCGGAAGGCGTACGCCGCCCCCAGCAGCTGTACGAGCAGCAGCGCGCACCACGCCGCGAGGGAGCGCACCGGGTCCACGAAGATCACCCCGTACAGCGTGAACAGGTCGATCAGCGGCGCGAACAGCGGCGTGACGATCTGGAAGAGCACCACCAGCGGCATCCCCACCCGGCCGAACCGCCCGGAAGGCCCCCGGTCGATCAGCGAGCGGCGGTGCTTCCACAGCGCCTGCATGGTGCCGTAGCTCCAGCGGTAGCGCTGCTTCCACAACTGGCCCAGCGTGCTTGGCGCCTCCGTCCAGGCGCGGGCGTGCTCCTGGTACACCACCCACCAGCCCGCCCGGTGCAGCGCGATGGTGATGTCGGTGTCCTCGGCCAGGGTGTCGGCGCTCATGCCCCCGGCGTCCAGCAGCGCGCGGCGGCGGAAGGCGCCGATCGCGCCGGGGATGGTCGGCATGCAGCGCAGCAGGTCGTACATCCGCCGGTCGAGGTTGAAGCCCATCACGTACTCGATGTGCTGCCAGGCGCCGATCAGCCTGCGCCGGTTGCCGACCTTGGCGTTGCCCGCGACCGCGCCGACCCGGGGGTCGGCGAAGGGGCGGACCAGCTCACGGATCGTGGTGGGCTCGAAGACCGTGTCGCCGTCCATCATCACGATCAGCTCGTGGCGGGCGTTCGCGATGCCGTTGTTGAGCGCGGCGGGCTTGCCCGCGTTGGGCTGGCGCAGCACGCGTACGTTCGGCAGCCCCATCGCCTCCACGATGTCCGCCGTACCGTCGGTCGAACCGTCGTCCACCACCAGGATCTCGATCGGATGGGTGGAGGCGGCCAGCGAGTTCAGGGTGTGGGCGATGCACTCCTTCTCGTTGTACGCGGGCACGATGACGCTCACCGGATCGGTCACCTCCTGCACCAGGGTGTAGCGGCGCCGGTCCCGGGTGCGGCGGTGCCACCAGGCCAGCCCCAGCATCAGCAGCAGCCGCCCGAACACCGCGAAGCCGACGACCCCCAGCATCCCGATGAGCACCGGCAGCGCGTGCTGGGTGGCCAGCGCGGCCCAGATCAGCGTCCGGCCCTCCCACACCCGCAGGGCCGGGGCCGGGTGGTTGGCGCTCTTGGCGTGGAGCGCGCCGGTGATGGTGGTGAAGGAGTAGCCGCGCGCCGCCATCTGGTCGATGTAGCGCTCCAGCGCCTTCACGGTCCGCGCGCGGTTGCCGCCCGCGTCGTGGAAGAGCACGGACGCGCCCTTCGTGCCGCGCGGGGTGGCGTTCTGGACGATCTCCTTGACCGGGGGCCGCCGCCAGTCCTCGCTGTCGGTGTCCACGAACGCGCTGACGTAGCCCTTGGCGCCCACATGCTGCTGGACCGGCCAGGTGCGGTCGTCCAGCGCGGAGACCTCCGAGGCGTACGGGGCCCGGAACAGCGAGCTGGTGACGCCCGCCGCGCCCGCCAGCGCCAGCTGCGACTGGGCCAGTTCGCGGTTCATCCGGTGCTTGTCCTGGTAGGACAGGTCGACGTGGGAGAAGGTGTGGACGCCGATCTCATGTCCGGCGGCCACCATCCGGCGCACCAGCCCCGGGTGGCGGACCACCATCTGACCCAGCACGAAGAACGTCCCCGGAACGCGGTGCTCGCGCAGCACGGCGAGGATCTCCGGGGTCCAGCGCGGGTCCGGGCCGTCGTCGAAGGTCAGCGCGATGGTCTTGGCGGGGATGGAATGCTCGGTCGCCTTCCCCTTCCGGTCGAAGGTGATGACCGGCCCGCCGTTGCGCAGCCGCTCGGGGACGCTGCGGTACGAACGTGACGCGTGCACCCGGGCGTCGTTGCCGATCTCGGCGTACAGATAGCCGTCCAGCAGCAGGGCGCAGACCAGGGCGAGCAGCGTGGCCAGCGCGAAGGCCATCCGGGTGCGGGTGCGCATCTTGAGGCGCCCCCGGAAGCGGGGCCTTGTGCCGGCCTTTCCGGTCTTCCAGCTCCTTCTGGCCTTTCCGGTCTTTCCGGTCTTTCCGGCGGCCGGGAGTCCGCGGCCGCGCGGCCGGGGCAGCTTCAGCGGTCTGCCGCTCATGACAGCCTGCTGCGGAACTGCGGAAGCGCCTGCCAGTTGATGCCGCCGGGCGTGCTCGGGCCCCACACCGGGGTCTCGGGCTCGTTGGCCGGGGGCTTGGTCTGGCCGTTGCCGTTGCCGTTGCCGGGGTTCTGGGGGCGGTCGGGGCCCGGCTCGGCGGGCTTCGCGGGCGCGCCGGGCTTGCCGGGCCTCGCGGCCGGGGGCTGCTTCACCGGATCGGGCGCCTGGCCGACCGGCTTGCGGGGCGGCTTGTGGGGCCGCGGGCGCGCGGGCGACGCGGCGGGCTCGTGGGGCCGCGCGTGATGCGGCGTACGGCCGGGCTGGTGGGCCGCGGGCCGCTGGTGCCGCGGGGCGTGGTGCGCGCCCGGGCGGCGGCCGGGACGCGCGGCGTGCTCGCCGCGCCCGGGCCGCTCGCCGCGCGCCCCGGACGCGCGGTGCGACTGGGGCGGAGCGGGCCGGGCGAGCGCGGTGGGCTTCCGGGCGCTCGCGGGGCGTACGTTCGCGGGGGGCTGCGGAAGGGGATGGTCCGGGCCGTCCTGGCCGTACCGGTGGTCTCCCGACGGGTGCTCATGCGCGGTGTCGTGTCTGCCGGCGTGCCCCTCGGGGGCGCCCTTCGGCTCCCGGCCGAACGCCTCGGTGGTGACGGGGTGTCCCGGGATCAGCGTCTCGGGGGCGATGGCCGTACCGCCCGCGAACCCCATGCCGAGGACCGCCGAATAGCCGAAGCAGACGGCCCCCGCGAGCGCGCCCGCGTGCCGTACCAGCCGGCCGCGGCGCCCGGAGAGGTCCACGAACACGGGCCCCTTCCCGGCCACGTCGGAGCGGACGGGACGCGAGGGCGCACGCTCGGCCACATCTGACTGAGGATCCATGCGTCAGAGGCTAGTGCAGAAAATACGACATACAACCTATGTGTCAAATGCACGGTGTGTCATAGTTCATCACTTTGGTCTTATGTGCGAGGTTGGCGGAGAGGCCGGGCCGGGGGCCAGCCCCCGGCCCTCACATCCCCTCACCCCGGAGCGGAAGGAAGAGCGCGTGCGATTGAAGGCCAGCCCCCGCATGAGCGGAATCGCCATGGCCGGAGCCGTGCTCTGCGCCACCATCGCCGTCTGGGCGGGCAGCGAGCGGTCGTCCGAGCCGGACCACGCGGCCTCGCACCCCGCCCCCCGCCCGGCACCGCCGCCCGCCGACTTCGTGCCGTACGTCAGCGCCTGGGCCAGCTCGCGCTACGACATGCCCGCCGCGGCGGCGCGCGGCGTCAAGGAATTCACGCTGGGCTTCGTCGTGTCGGGTGACGCCTGCACCCCGGCGTGGGACAGCGGCATCCCGTTCGACGACCCGGCGCTGACGGCCCGTATCGAGGCCACCCGGCGGGCCGGTGGCGACGTACGGATCTCCTTCGGCGGCGCCGACGGCACGGAGCTGGCGACGGCCTGTGAGGACCCCTCGCAACTGGCCGCCGCCTACACCGAGGTGATCGAGCGTTACGGCATCATCCGGGCCGACTTCGACATCGAGGGCGAAGCCCTCGCCGACGCCGCCGCCACCGCCCGCCGGGCCCAGGCCATCGCCCTGGTCCAGCGCACCCACGTGGGGCTGAACGTCTCCTTCACGCTGCCCGCCATGCCGGACGGGCTGACCCCCGGCGCCCTCGCCCAGCTGACGGCGGCGCGGCGGGAGGGCGTCACCGTCTCGTCGGTCAACGTCATGGCCATGAACTACAGCGGCGACCACACGGGCGACATGGGCCGCTACGCCATCCAGGCGGCCACCGCCGCCCAGGAGAAGGTCCGCCGGGTGCTCGGGCTGTCCGACGCCGCCGCGTGGAAGACCCTCGGCGTGACGCCGATGATCGGGGTCAACGATGTGACCGGCGAGGTCTTCACCCTGGAGGACGCGGCCGGACTCGCCCGCTTCGCGGCCCGGAAGGGCATCGGGCGGCTGTCGATGTGGTCGGCGGAACGAGACCGTCCGTGCGCCTCCGAGGGCACGGGCGCCGCGGCTCCCACCCCCGCCCCCGAACAGCCCGCCGCCACCGCCCCGAGCACCTCGTGCAGCGGCGTCCCCCAGCGCCCGGGCGCCTTCGAGGCGACCCTCTCCGGCTGAGCGTCCGACGGCTGAGCGTCAGATGGCTGACAGCCGACGGCCCCGGCCGCCCGTTGTGACGGGGCGGCCGGGGCCGTCGGCTTGCCTGCCGGTCAGGCGCCGGGGCGCACCGGGATGCTGCTGACGAACGGCTGGGCCGGACCCGGGTCGGTGAAGAAGTCGTTCCCCTTGTCGTCGACCACGATGAACGCCGGGAAGTCCTCGACCTCGATCCTCCAGACCGCCTCCATGCCCAGCTCCTCGTACTCCAGGACCTCGACCTTCTTGATGCAGTCCTGCGCCAACCGCGCCGCCGGGCCGCCGATCGAGCCCAGGTAGAAGCCGCCGTGCGCGGCACACGCGTCCGTGACCTGCTGGGAGCGGTTGCCCTTGGCCAGCATGACCTTCGAGCCACCGGCCGCCTGGAACTGCTCGACGTACGCGTCCATCCGGCCCGCCGTGGTCGGGCCGAACGAACCGGAGGCGTACCCCTCGGGGGTCTTGGCCGGGCCCGCGTAGTAGACCGGGTGGTCCTTCAGGTACTCCGGCATCTCCTCGCCCGCGTCCAGCCGCTCCTTGATCTTCGCGTGCGCGATGTCACGGGCGACGACCAGCGTGCCGGTCAGCGAGAGCCGGGTCTTGACCGGGTGCTTGGTCAGCTCGGCCAGCACCTCGTCCATGGGCCGGTTGAGGTCGATGGCGACCGCGTCCAGGTCCGGGCCCGCGCCCTTGGTCAGCTCCTCCTCGGTGGTGTCCGGGAGGAAGCGCGCCGGGTCGGTCTCCAGCTGCTCCAGGAAGACGCCCTCCGGCGTGATCTTCGCGAGCGCCTGGCGGTCGGCCGAGCAGGAGACGGCGATCGCGACCGGGCAGGACGCGCCGTGCCGCGGCAGCCGGACGACCCGTACGTCGTGGCAGAAGTACTTGCCGCCGAACTGCGCGCCGATCCCGATCTTCTGCGTCAGCTCGAAGACCTTCTCCTCCAGCTCCGTGTCGCGGAAGCCGTGACCGGTCGGGGAGCCTGAAGCGGGCAGCTCGTCCAGGTAGTGCGCGGAGGCGTACTTCGCGGTCTTCAGCGCGTACTCGGCGCTGGTGCCGCCGACCACGATCGCCAGGTGGTACGGCGGGCAGGCGGAGGTGCCCAGCGAACGGATCTTCTCCTCCAGGAACTTCATCATCGATGCCTCGTTCAGCACCGCCTTCGTCTCCTGGTAGAGGAAGGACTTGTTCGCCGAGCCGCCGCCCTTGGCCATGAACAGGAACTTGTAGGCGCCCCCGTCGGTCGCGTACAGCTCGATCTGCGCGGGCAGGTTGGAGCCGGTGTTCTTCTCGTCCCACATGGTCAGCGGGGCCATCTGGGAGTAGCGCAGGTTGAGCTTGGTGTACGCGTCGTAGACGCCGCGCGACAGGGCCTCCTCGTCGCCGCCTTCCGTGAGCACGTTCTGGCCGCGCTTGCCCATGACGATGGCGGTGCCGGTGTCCTGGCACATCGGCAGCACCCCGGCCGCCGCGATGTTGGCGTTCTTCAGCAGGTCCAGTGCCACGAAGCGGTCGTTCGCGCTGGCCTCGGGGTCGTCGAGGATGCGGCGCAGCTGCGCGAGGTGGTCCGGGCGCAGGTAGTGCGAGATGTCGTGCATCGCCTCGGCCGCGAGCTCGCGCAGCGCCTCCGGGTCGACCTTGAGGAAGGTGCGCCCGTCGGCCTCGAAGGTGCTCACGCCCTCGGAGGTCACCAGACGGTACGTCGTCCGGTCTTCTCCCAGGGGCAGCAGGTCCGAATAGGCAAACTCTGGCATCGCGGCCATTCCTTACTCGACGGGGAACTACGGCTGACTTCGTCGACAGCGCGTGCATAAGCGTAGAACGGGGTGGGGGAGCTGGGCTTGTGAGGTAAGGCTCACTGGAGCCCGCCGTACATCGTGCTGCCGCACACCACTAGTCGCGATCTATCGCGACTGGGTAGGCTGGCCGGGTGGATGAGCAGCAGTCGGTGTCCTTGACCAAATCGTCCCCTTCTGTCGCCCCCGCGCCCGTCGCGGAGGCGGAGATCCGTGCGTCCGACGCGGATCGCGACCGGATCGCGGACATCCTGCGGGAGGCCCTCGCCGAGGGACGGCTCGAACCCGACGAGCACGCCGAGCGGATCGACGCCGTCTACCGCGCCAAGACCCTCGGCGAGCTGGAGCCCCTGGTGCGGGACGTGCCCACGGGTCCGGCCCGGGCCGCCGCGGGCCTGCCCTCCGGCGCGGCGTCCGACGCCGACTCCGGCCCCGAGAACCTGATCGCGGTGTTCGGCGGCGCCGTGCGCAAGGGCCGCTGGCGGCCCCGCCGCCGTACCCACGCCTTCGCGGTCTTCGGCGGCGTCGAGATCGACCTCACGGAGGCGGTCTTCGAGCAGCGGGAGATCGTCATCCAGGCCTGGGCCGTGTTCGGCGGTGTCGAGATCAAGGTCCCGGAGAACGTCTCGCTGCACGGTTCGGGCTCCGGCGTGTTCGGTGGCGTGGACATCGCGGAACGCGAGGCTCCGGACCCCGACGCGCCGGTGATCCGGGTCAGCGGATTCGCGCTCTTCGGCGGGATCGACGCCAAGCCGAAGCGTGGGAAACGTGTGAAGAACCTGAGGTCATAAGGGCTGAACAGCTGCTGTGCATACGGAATTTCCGGGCGGGACAACCGTGTGCATAAGCGTGCGCACAGCGGGTAAGGCTTGGTGCATCGTCTCTCGTACGGCTGATGGGGGTGCACAGGGGGCCGTGCGGCGGGAGACGGGCAAGGGTGAACACCGGAGCCGTCGTCAGGAGTAGACCGTGCTGCAACCGCATCAGCCCCTGCTGGACGCCGCCGTGCCCCCGCAGCGCATCCCCGCTCGGGAACAGGCCGGCCCCTGGCACTCGGAGGCGGTGTGCCGCCGGGATGAGGCAGGGCTGTTCTTCGCTCCGTCCAAGGAGCCCACGGCTGCCAGGCTGTCGCGGGAAGAGGCCGCCAAGCGCGTCTGCGCGCGCTGCCCGGTCATGGTCGAGTGCCGGGAGCACGCGCTGCTCCAGCCCGAGCCGTACGGGGTGTGGGGCGGGCTGACCGCGGCCGAGCGCCGGGTGGTGCTGGCCCGCCGCCGGCGCCGCGAGGCGGAGCTGCAGCGCGCCGTGCGCGTCGCCGCCGCCGGGTGAATCCTCCGGGACACGGGCCGGGCCCCGCCATACGGCGGAGCCCGGCCCGTGTCGTGTCCGGTGTATGACGCGTTCGGCGCGTTCTAGCGCGGGCGCTCGAAGTCGACCGAGGCGTAGGCGCGCAGCTTGGACAGCTTGTGGGTGGAGTCGATCTGCCGGATCGTCCCGGACTTCGACCGCATGACCAGCGACTGCGTGCTGGCCGTGTCCGCGCGGTACCGCACCCCGCGCAGCAGGTCGCCGTCGGTGATGCCGGTGGCGACGAAGAACACGTTGTCGCCGCTGACCAGGTCGTCGGTCTGGAGGACCTGGTCGAGGTCGTGGCCCGCGTCGATGGCGCGCTGCCGTTCCTCGTCGTCCTTGGGCCACAGCTTGGTCTGGATGGTGCCGCCGAGGCACTTGATCGCGCAGGCCGCGATGATGCCCTCCGGCGTACCGCCGACGCCCAGCAGCAGGTCGGCGCCGGTGCCCTCGCGCACCGCCATGATCGCACCGGCCACGTCGCCGTCGGAGATGAACTTGATCCGGGCGCCCGCCTCCCGGATCTCCTTGACCAGGCCCTCGTGGCGGGGCCGGTCCAGCACCACCACGGTGACGTCCTCGGGGCTGGACTTCTTCGCCTTGGCGATCCGCCGGATGTTCACCCCGGGCGGCGCCGTGATGTCGACGAACTCGGCGGCCTCCGGGCCGGTGACCAGCTTGTCCATGTAGAAGACGGCCGACGGGTCGAACATGGTGCCCCGCTCGGCGACGGCGAGCACGGAGACGGCGTTGGCCATGCCCTTGGCGGTCAGCGTGGTGCCGTCCACCGGGTCCACGGCCACATCGCACTCCGGGCCGGTCCCGTCGCCGACGCGCTCTCCGTTGAAGAGCATCGGCGCTTCGTCCTTCTCGCCCTCGCCGATGACCACGACGCCGTTCATCGACACGGTGTGGACGAGGGAGCGCATGGCCTTCACGGCGGCGCCGTCCGCGCCGTTCTTGTCGCCGCGGCCCACCCAGCGGCCGGAGGCCATGGCGCCCGCCTCGGTGACCCTGACCAGCTCAAGGGCGAGGTTGCGGTCGGGAGCCGCGGGACTGACCTCGAGCTGGGACGGCAGATGATGCTCGGTCATCGGAGCGCACCTTTCTGTACGGCGACGAACCGCGAAAGTGAGGGTGCTCATGACCTTATCCGTTCATTGCGAAAGTGAGCAGAGGACCCCACGCATGAGCGCCACCCTGATGCGGCCCTGTTGCCGGGTGCCGAGAGGCGATGAGGGACGATAGGGGGCGTGGCAGGTATGCGTGGCAAAGAGACGGTGCGGGACATGGTCCTGTCGCTGACGGTGATTGGTGTCGTCGCGGCGGCCATCTACGTCTTCGGCATTCCGCACGACGACAGTGACCCGGGCAAGGGCGTCCAGACGGTCGACTACCGGGTGGAGGTGGACACCGCCCGGCGCGCGGCGCCGTACCCGGTCGCCGCCCCCGAGAAGAGCAGCCTGCCCAAGGGGTGGCGCGCGACCTCGGTGACGTACCAGCCGGGGGCCACCGCGGACAAGGGCGCGGCCTGGCATCTGGGCTTCCTCGACCAGGACGAGGAGTACATCGCGATCGAGCAGAGCGACGGCAAGCCGGTCCCCTTCATCGAGGACGTCACCCAGCAGGCGCGGGAGACGAAGGCCAAGCAGGAGATCGGCGGCCATGAGTGGGTCCGCTACGAGGGCGACAAGTACGACGCCCTGGTGCGCCGCGAACCGGGTGTGACCACGGTCGTCACCGGCACGGCGTCGTACGGGCAGCTCGCGAAGATGGCGGCCGCGCTGAAGGCGGAAAAGGGCTGACCGGGCTGACTAGCTGACCCGGCTGACCGGGTTGACCGGGTTGATCGGACAGCGGCGCGGCCCCTCGGTGTCCGTGCCGAAGGGGGGCGCCGCTGCTTTACCGCCCGGGCAGACCCAAAAGTGCTGACCCCCCCGTTGTCGGCC
>NZ_JBVIZF010000001.1:339697-459088 GCF_055591805.1 Streptomyces sp. NPDC041200
GTGTCTCTGGGGAAGAAGAAAAGGTGCTAAGCGGTCGGACGAGCGAACCTGATCAGTTGGTTGAACGGGTGGACTAAGACACAGACACTCCCCGTTGGCCTTCGGGCAGACGGTCCGCGCCGCTGCTTGATCGCCGGGACGGATCAAACGGTGCTGACCACCTGGTCGTAGGCCAGCCGCGGACCGCGCGGCTTCCAGGCGTCCTCGCCCGGCTTGCCAATGTTGACGACCATCAGCGGGCTGTGGTTGTCGTCCAGGAACTCCTTCTGGATCCCGGCGGGGTCGAAACCGGTCATCGGACCGGCGGCCAGCCCGGCGGCGCGGACGCCCACGATGAAGTAACCGGCCTGCAGCGAGGCGTTCAGCGCGGCGGCCTGCTCACGGGTCTCGCGCTCGCTGAAGAAGACGTCCTTGATCTGCGGGGCGTGCGGGAAGAGCGCGGGCAGCTCCTCGTGGAACTCGTTGTCCGCGGCGAGGATCGCGACCAGCGGCGCGGAGGCCGTCTTGGGCTGGTTGCCCTCGGCCATGTGCGGAACCAGGCGCTCCCGCGCCTCGGCGGAGCGGACCAGGACGATGCGCAGCGGCGACTGGTTGAAGGCCGTGGGGGCGTACTTCACCAGGTCGTAAATGGCCTGCACCTGCTCCTCGGAGACCGGCTCGTCCGTGAAGACGTTGGCGGTGTGGGCCTCACGGAAGAGAAGATCCTGGGCGGCCGGGTCGAGTGCGAGCGTCATGGTAAACCTCCTGGTCACGGTGGTGATATCGATGTGCGCTGTCTCCACTGTACGAGTTTTAGGTTAATCTTCAACTAAAACCGGACCGTGGTGCTCCGAATCACAGCGCCTGGCCTCCCAGCCCCGGTCTGCACAACCCAGCTCGGTCGGCATCACCCAGCCCCGGTCGGCACAACCCAGCCCCTCCGGCGTTTGAGGAGCCGGGGTCCAGGGGCGGAGCCCCGGTTCGGGAAGGGGCGGGGTGGGGTAAGGCCCGCCGCAGGCGCCCCACCCGCATCAGCCCTCGCCGTCGCCCTCCGCGCCGCCGTCCGCGGACTCGGCCAGCGCCGCGTCCAGCCGCGCCCGCGCCCCCTCCAGCCAGCGACGGCACACCGTGGCCAGCTCCTCGCCCCGCTCCCACAGCGCCAGCGACTCCTCCAGGCTGGTGCCGCCCGCCTCCAGCCGCCGCACGACCTCGACCAGCTCGTCCCGCGCCTGCTCGTAGCCGAGCGTCGTCTCCGCGGCCCCGGCCTTGCCGTCGGCCTTCTCGTCCGTCTTCGCCATGCCCCTCACCCTATTCAGCGGGTCCGACAGCATCGGCGGGTCCGACAGCATCGGCGGGTCCGACAGCATCGGCGGGTCCGACAGCATCGGCGGGTCCGACACCTTCGCCCGTCCCAACGGCGGCCCGCACCGTGAACTCACCCTCCGCGACCCGCGCCCGCAGCTCCTCGTCCGCCGCCACCTCGGCCGCCGCCCGCACCACCGACCCATCGGCGTGCTGCAGCACCGCGTAACCGCGCCGCAGCGTCGCGGCGGGGGAGAGGGCCACCACCCGGGCCTGGGTGTGCGCCAGCTCCGAGTCCGCCCGGTCGAGCAGATGCCCCAGGCAGCGCCGGGCGCGGTCCAGCACCGACGCGATCTGCTCCTCGCGCTCGTCCACCATCCGCCGCGGCTGCCGCAGACACGGCCGGGCGAGCGCGGCCTCCAGCCCCCGCTCCTCGCGGTCCAGCAGCCCGTTCACACTGCGCAGCGCGCGCTCGCGCAGATGCTGGATGCGCACCAGCTCCTCGCCCACGTCCGGCACGGTCTTCTTCGCCGCGTCCGTCGGGGTGGAGGCGCGCAGATCGGCGACCAGGTCGAGCAGCGGCGAATCCGGTTCGTGGCCGATCGCGGACACCACCGGCGTCCGGCACGCCGCGACCGTCCGTACCAGCTGCTCGTCCGAGAACGGCAGCAGATCCTCCACGCTGCCGCCACCCCGCGCGACCACGATCACGTCCACCGCGGGCAGCGCGTCCAGCTCCTTGACCGCCTCGATCACCTGCGGCACCGCGTGGGTGCCCTGCACCGCGACGTTGCGCACCTCGAAGCGGACGGCGGGCCACCGCAGCCGCGCGTTCTCCAGTACGTCGCGCTCGGCGGCCGAGGCACGACCGCAGACCAGCCCTATCAGCTGCGGCAGGAACGGCAGCGGCTTCTTGCGCTCGGCGGCGAACAGACCCTCCGCCGCCAGCGCCTTCTTCAACTGCTCCAGCCGCGCCAGCAGTTCACCGACGCCCACCGGCCGGATCTCGGCGGCCCGCAGCGACAGCTGGCCGCGTGGCGCGTACCACTCCGGCTTGGCGTGCACGACGACCCGGGCGCCCTCCGAGACCGTGTCCGCGATCTTGTCGAAGACGGCGCGGAAGCAGGTGACGGTCAGCGAGATGTCGTAGCTGGGGTCGCGCAGCGTCAGAAAGACCACACCGGCGCCCGGCCGCCGGGACAGCTGGGTGATCTGCCCCTCGACCCACACCGCCCCGAGGCGGTCGATCCACCCCCCGATCAGCCGGGACACCTCGCCGACCGGGATCGGCGCTTCCGCGGACGTGTTGACAGCCATCCCGCGAGGGTATCGGCCACCACCGACAGAGCCCGTCGTCATCGCCCCTACGATGGGGACATGACTGCAACCTCCGCCCGCCGGGTCCTGCTCGCTGCCCCGCGTGGCTACTGCGCGGGCGTCGACCGTGCCGTAATCGCCGTCGAAAAGGCCCTGGAGCAGTACGGCGCGCCGATTTACGTGCGCAAGGAGATCGTCCACAACAAGTACGTCGTCCAGACCCTGGAGAAAAAGGGCGCGATCTTCGTCGACGAGACGGAGGAGGTGCCCGAGGGGTCCATCGTGATCTTCTCGGCGCACGGTGTCGCCCCGGTGGTCCACGAGGAGGCCGCGCAGCGCAAGCTGGCCACCATCGACGCGACCTGCCCGCTGGTCACCAAGGTCCACAAGGAGGCCGTCCGCTTCGCCAAGGAGGACTACGACATCCTCCTGATCGGTCACGAGGGCCATGAGGAGGTCATCGGCACCAGCGGCGAGGCGCCGGAGCACATCACCCTGGTCGACGGCCCGGACGATGTGAAGAACGTCGCGGTCCGCGACGAGTCCAAGGTCGTCTGGCTGTCCCAGACCACTCTCTCGGTCGACGAGACGATGGAGACCGTGGACGCGCTGCAGGACCGCTTCCCGCAGCTCATCAGCCCGCCCAGCGACGACATCTGCTACGCCACCCAGAACCGCCAGGTCGCGATCAAGCAGGTCGCCGCCGAATCCGACCTCGTCATCGTCGTCGGCTCGAAGAACTCCTCCAACTCGGTGCGGCTGGTCGAGGTCGCGATCGGCGCCGGCGCCAAGGACGGCCACCTGGTCGACTACGCGAGCGAGATCGACGAGGCCTGGCTGGAGGGCGTGACGACGGTCGGCGTGACCTCGGGCGCCTCCGTACCGGACGTGCTGGTCGAGGGCGTCCTGGAGTGGCTGGCCGAGCGCGGCTACGGGGACGTGGAGGTCGTCCAGCCCATGCAGGAGTCCCTGACCTTCTCGCTGCCCAAGGAGCTGCGCCGGGACCTGCGGTCCGAGGCGGCTTCGGCGGCCCAGTCGGCCCAGTCGGCCCAGTCGGCCCAGGCGGCCGAGGCCGCCCCCGCCGCCACCGGAACGGACGGCGCGCAGCGGTGACCAAGGGAACCGGCGGCGGCCCGGCTGCCCGCGTATTCGGCGTCGACATCGGCGGGTCCGGGATCAAGGGCGCGCCGGTGGACCTGGACCGCGGCGACCTCGCGGAGGAGCGCCACAAGGTCCTCACCCCGCATCCGTCCACGCCCGAGGCGGTCGTGGACGGCGTGGTGGAGGTCGCCGGGCACTTCGGCTGGTCCGGGCGCCCGGTCGGGGTCACCTTCCCGGGCGTCGTGACGGACGGGACGACCCGTACCGCCGCCAACGTCGACAAGGGCTGGATCGGCACCGACCTGGCCGGTGTGCTCGGCGAGCGGCTGGGCGCCCCGGTCACCGTGCTGAACGACGCGGACGCGGCCGGGGTCGCCGAGATGACCTTCGGCGCGGGCCGCGGCCGCCAGGGCACCGTGATCGTGCTCACCCTCGGCACCGGCATCGGCAGCGCGGTCTTCACCGGCGGGCGGCTGGTGCCCAACACCGAGCTGGGCCATCTGGAGCTGGACGGCCACGAGGCGGAGAAGCGAGCCTCGACCAAGGTCCGGGAGGACCAGGACCTGAGCTGGCCGCACTGGGCGCACCGGGTGCAGACGTACCTGGCGCATCTGGAGATGCTGTTCTCGCCCGAGCTGTTCGTGATCGGCGGCGGGGTGAGCCGGAAGGCGCACAAGTTCCTGCCGCTGATCGAGGGTGTCAGGGCCGAGATCGTCCCGGCTCAGCTGCAGAATAACGCGGGGATCGTGGGTGCCGCGATGGCCGCGGCTGCCGCTGCTGACGACGCCGCCGCTGCCGCCCCATGAGGGCGATCTTGCGGACGAGGACGATCACCGCGGTGAGCAGCGTACCGGCGTAGAGCCAGCCCGCGTTCAGCGACAGCGCGGTGAACACGCCCAGCGCCTGCCCCGCGAACCCCTCGCCGCCGTCGTTGATCGGCAGCAGCCCGGCCGTGAAGGCGATCGGCACCCCGATCGCCCCCGGGAACAGGTCGGCGGGCCGTACCCACATCCCGCAGCCCGCGCACGCCAGCAGGAAGAACACCCCGTACGCGGTGGGCGACCCGGACAGCAGAGCTGCGTCCAGGCAGCCGAAGGCGAACATCGCGAGCGCGGTCAGCAGCCCCGCGCCCAGGGCGGTGAGCCGGGCGCTGGGCACGGTGATGGGCCGGTCGCGCAGCGCGGCGGCCGCGCCCCGCAGCCCGCCGCGCGCGCTCGGGCGCGCCACCGGCCGCGCGCCGCGCCCCGCGCCGTCCGCGCCCTGCCTTCCACCCTGGCCCCGGCCCCGGCCCGGGTACGTGTCATCCGCCGCCGGACGGGGCGAGGGGGCGGCCGCCCGGCGGGGCGTACGTGTCCTGTAGTGCTCCACCAGACCAACGTAGGTGGGCGGAGGGCTGGAATCCTGACTGGGACACGCCCTTCGCGGGACCTTGGCAGTCTGTTCGACTGATTGTCAGCCCGGGAGGGTGACGGTCCGCCCGGGCGGGTGACCGGAGGCGGGCCCGTAGACTGGTGGACCGGCCCCCGCGCGGGGCCGGAGCCCTGTCCTCGCATTCGATCCCGCTACGGGAAGCTACGGGAAGTCGCCAACGTGTCGCTCACGATCGGAATCGTCGGTCTGCCGAATGTCGGCAAGTCGACCCTGTTCAACGCCCTGACCAAGAACGACGTGCTGGCGGCCAACTACCCGTTCGCCACCATCGAGCCCAACGTCGGCGTCGTGGGCGTCCCCGACCCCCGCCTCGACAAGCTCGCCGAGCTGTTCGGCTCGGCCCGCAAGCTCCCCGCCACCGTCGACTTCGTCGACATCGCCGGGATCGTCAAGGGCGCCTCGGAGGGCGAGGGCCTGGGCAACAAGTTCCTCGCGAACATCCGCGAGTCCGACGCGATCTGCCAGGTCATCCGCGCCTTCAAGGACGAGAACGTCGTCCACGTCGACGGCAAGATCTCGCCCAAGAGCGACATCGAGACGATCAATACCGAGCTGATCCTGGCCGACCTCCAGACCATCGAGAAGGTGCTGCCCCGCCTGGTCAAGGAGTCCCGGATCCAGAAGGACAAGCAGGCCCAGGTCAAGGCCGTCGAAGAGGCCAAGGGCCTCCTCGAAGAGGGCCGCACCCTCTTCTCCGCGGGCATCGTCCAGGGCAGCGAGCGCGCCGCCCTCCTCCACGACCTGCACCTGCTCACCACCAAGCCGTTCCTCTACGTCTTCAACGTCGACGAGGACGAGCTGACGGACGACGACTTCAAGGCCGAGCAGCGCGCCCTCGTCGCCCCCGCCGAGGCGATCTTCCTCAACGCCAAGCTCGAAGCAGACCTGGCGGAGCTGGACGACGAGGAGGCCCTCGAACTCCTCCAGTCCGTGGGCCAGACCGAGCCCGGCCTCGCCACCCTGGCCCACGTCGGCTTCAACACCCTCGGCCTCCAGACCTACCTCACGGCAGGTCCCAAGGAATCCCGCGCCTGGACCATCCCCAAGGGCGCCACGGCCCCCGAGGCGGCCGGTGTCATCCACACCGACTTCCAGAAGGGCTTCATCAAGGCCGAGGTCATCTCCTTCGACGACCTGGTCGAGACGGGCTCCGTCGCCGACGCCCGCTCGGCGGGCAAGGCGCGCATGGAGGGCAAGGACTACGTGATGCGCGACGGCGACGTGGTGGAGTTCCGCTTCAATGTTTAATTGGAATTTCAACTAAATCGTTCGCCCTGTAAAGGCGCAGATCAAGAGGGGTCCGTCAATCCGAGACGGGCCCCTCTTGCGGCTCTATCGAGGGCTGGACAACGTGATCGATTCATTTGTCGGAGAGGAGTGCCCGGTCGGACGTAAGGTGAGAGGTCTTGTCACAGGTGGGGGCCAGATGTGGCCTGGTCGAGGAGCGGCAGCGTATGAGCGAGCAGGCACGGCGTCGTGAGCAAGTCCCGGAGCAGCTGAAGGTAGTGGCCCGAAGGTCTCCCAACTTCGGGCGTCTCTACACCATGCAGCCCCTACTCGCGATCTACGGTTCCCAGGCCGAACAGTCGGTCTTCACCAACCCCAACGTCTCGTATGTGGCGTCCGGCCAGTTCGGAGAGGTGCTCGCCGAGGAGCTGGTCCAGAGGGCAGGGGTGCGAGTCGAAGGGGCCCGCCAAGTCGACCGGCTCGCCGGGCTCCAGCGGGCTGGTCTGCTGCCGGGCCGCACCCGGGACGCCTTCGACACCCTTCGCCGGGGGCGGAACGACGCCGCGCACAATCACCTCTTCGACACCAGCAAGGCCCTCAAGGCCGTCGAGCTCTGCTTCCAGCTTGGGCAGTTCTTCTCCCGCGCGATCGACGGTGTCCGCGAAATCTCCGCGTTCGTGCCGCCGCGGCTGCCGAGTGACGTGACGGCCGGGCCTGCCGAGCTCGAGGAGCTCCGCGAGGCGCTCGGCCACCACCAGCGCACCCTCGCCGAGTCCCGCACCCGCCTCGGCGAGGTCGGCGACCGTCTGGAGGCCGAGCAGCGCGGCCGGGAGGAGGCCGAGAAACTGACCGCGGCCGCCGAGCAGGCCCGCGCTGAGTCGGAAGCACTGGCAGCGAGCTATCGGAAGGAGATCGAGCGGCTCAGGAGCGAACAGCGGAGCCGTTACAACCAGGAGCGGTTGAAGCCCCGCCCGGTCGCCGCCGCCGCCCGCGAGGCGATCGTCGCCCGTGCACAGCGGCCCGAGCCGCTCAACGAGGTGCAGGCTCGCGTCCGTATCGACGAAATGCTTGCCGCGGCCGGCTGGACCCTCCAGGACAAGGCTAATCTCAACCCGCTCGCCTCCCAGGGCGTCGCGGTCCGCGAGTTCACCCTGGCCACCGGCCGCGCCGATTACGTCCTCTACGTCGACGGCATGATCGTCGGCGTCATCGAAGCCAAGCGTGAGGGCACCGCCCTGGCCGGGGCCCTCGCTCAGAACGAGCGGTACGCGGCCGGTGTCCTCAAGGAACACTGCCTGGCGGTGTGGCACGAGGATGAACCGTTCGCCTTCCGCTACGCCACCACTGGCGCGGAGACATTCTTTATCAACCTCCTCGACCCGCACGCCCGTTCCCGCCCGGTCTTCGCCTTCCACCGGCCCGAGACCTTCGCCGCCTGGATGAAGCGGGCCACCGAGCGTCCGGACGCTCCCACCTTCCGCGCCGCCCTGCGCACCGGGCTCCCGGTCCTGGAGACCCACGACCTCCGCGCGGCGCAGGAGGAAGCGATCATCGGCCTTGAGCACTCTCTCGGCCAGGACAAGCCGCGTGCCCTGATCCAGATGGCCACCGGCGCGGGCAAGACCTACACCGCCGTCACCGAGGCGTACCGGCTGCTCAAACACGCGGGCGCGGGCCGCATCCTCTTCCTCGTGGACCGGAACAACCTCGGCCGCCAAGCCAAGGCCGAGTTCGACAAGTACCGTGCCCCGGACGAGAACCGTAAGTTCACCGACCTGTACAACGTCGACACGCTCGGCCGGACCGGACTCCAGGAGACCTCCGCCGTAGTCGTCTCCACCATCCAGCGCATGTACTCCCTCCTCAAGGGCGAGCCACTGGAGGACTCGGGCGAGGCCGAGGACCGCGAGGACGCCTCCATCCTCGACGAGAACTACATGACCGACCGCCCGGTCAGTGTCGAGTACAACGCGGACGTTCCCATCGAGTCCTTCGACGTGATCGTCATCGACGAGTGCCACCGCTCCATCTATGGCCTGTGGCGCGGCGTCCTCGACTACTTTGACGCCCACCTGGTCGGCCTCACCGCCACCCCCACCCGCCAGACCAAGGGCTTCTTCGACAACAACCTGGTCTCCGAGTACACCTACGAACAGGCTGTCGCCGACGGCGTCAACGTCGACTTCGACGTGGTCACCATGGACACCTCGGTACGGGAGGCAGGCGGCGCCAAGATTGACAAGGGCACCACGGTCCGTATCCGCGACCGCAAGACCCGTGCCCAGCGGTACGAGGAACTGGACGAGGACTTCGCGTACACAGTCGGCCAGATCGGTCGCACGGTGATCACTGAGGACGAGATCAGGGCCGTCCTCACCGCCTACAAGAACAACTGGCAGCGCTGGTTCCCGGGCCGTGCCGAACTACCCAAGACGCTTGTCTTCGCGGCGAGCGACGACCACGCCGACGAGGTCTTGAAGCAGGTCAAGGAGGTCTTCGGGCGCGGTGACGCCTTCGCCAAGAAGATCACCTACCGGTCCCGGGACAAGGGCGACGACCCTGAGCAGCTCGTCAACGACCTGCGGAACTCGCCGCTGCTCCGGGCCGCCGTCACCGTCGACATGATCGCCACGGGGACGGACGTTCGCGCCCTGGAGTGCGTGATATTCCTGCGGGCCGTACGCAGCCCCGTCCTCTTCGAACAGATGAAGGGACGCGGCTCCCGCACGATCGACGCCGACGAGCTTAAGGCGGTGACACCGGAGGCGGCGACCGACCTCGCCAAGGACCGCTTCGTCCTGGTCGACGCGGTGGGCGTCACCGCGTCGCCGCTGGTCGACACCCGGCCGATGCTGCCGCCGGACACCGGTGCTCTCAGCACGGACAAGCTCATGGACAAGGCGGGCAGCCGCTCCCTCACTGCCGAACAGGCCGAGACGCTCGGCCGTCGCCTGGCCCGCCTGGACCGCAAACTCACCGAGGAGGAGCGTGAGCAGATCAAGCAGGCATCGGGCGGCGTCCCACTCGGCGAGCTGGTCCGCCGGATCTCGGACGCGGTGGATGTCGACACCCAGGACCGGGCGTACCGGGAGGGCGGCGCGGACCAGGCCCGGCGCCTCGTCCAGGATGCGGTCGAGGTCCTGACCACGCACCCGGAGCTCCGCAAGCTGATCGTCGGCATCAAGCAGCAGTACGACTTGACGTACGACGCGACGACCGAGGTCGGGATACGGCTGACGGAGGTCCCGCGAGAAGAACGCGCGGAGAAGGAACTCGCTGAGTGGCGCCGTTTGTTGGACAGCCGCCACCGCGACGAGCAGGCGGCGGAGACGATCGCACTCCAGGTCATCCTCGGCAGCGGATCGCGGGTCCGCCCACAGGAGGCCCGGGCACATCTTCGCGAACTGCTCGCCACCATCAAGGCCACCAACCGGACCTGGACCCCGAAGGTCATCTGGGACCACTACGACCTGCTCGGCAAGGCGTCGGAATCCCTATCGAAATCGGCCGGCCTCGGCGATCTCATGAACCTCGTCCGCTACACGCTCGGCGCGGACGACGAACTCCGCCCTTACCGGACGGTGGTTGAGGAGCGCTTCGAGAGCTGGCTGCTGCGGCAGGGCCAGACGGGCGTCGAATTCACCGAGGACCAGCTGTGGTGGTTGCACCGCATAAAGGACGCGATTGCCGTGGACGTGGGCATGGAGCGCGAGGACTTCGGCCATCTCCCCTTCTCGGCGAAGGGCGGCGGCCGAGGCTTCGCGAACGCCTTCGGTGACAAGGACCGGGCGCTGGAACTGCTGGACGAACTGAATCAGGAACTGGCTTGAGTACGGATATGAGCGGGTTGCCGGAGGGGTGGGCAACAGTCCGCTTGGATGAGTTGTGCGTGGTAAATCCTCGAATGTTCGATGTGGAGCCGACAGACAATGACGCGATTTCTCGGATCCCGATGGCGGCTGTCGAGGCGGGGACGGGAAGGCTGGATGCGTCGGAGACTGTCCCCTATGAGGATGTGAAGGGGAAGTCGCTGACGAAGTTCCAGGAAAGAGACGTCCTGTTCGCGAAGATCACGCCCTGCATGGAGAACGGCAAGATCGCTCTTGCTTCAGGACTCGAAGGCGGGAGGGCCGTCGGGAGTACTGAGTTTCATGTGCTGAGAAGCCGCGGAGGCCTGCTCCCCGAGTATCTGATGCACTTCCTGCTGCAGAAGAGCGTTCGGGTTGCAGCAGAGCGCAATATGGCCGGTGCGGTCGGGCAGCGCCGAGTGCCCAAGCCGTACTTGGCGGCTCTTGAGATCCCGGTGCCACCCCTCGCCGAACAACACCGCATCGTCAAGGCCCTCGAAGAGCAGCTATCCCGGCTCGATGCGGCTGCCAGATCTGTCGAAGCCGCAACACGGCGGGCCGAGGCGCTCGGGAAGTTGCTTGACAGCTGTGCGGTGGCCGATGCCGATTCTAGGAGTGAGTTTGCTCGCCCGTTGACTTTGGGCGAGGTGCGCAGCAGCACTAAGGATTCAGCTGGCAGGAAATGGAAGCCTACGGATCCGATCAACATTCCTGGCTTCGTCGAGACCTCGCGATGGCCAACGGTCAGTCTCGGTGACCTTGCCGTTGATCGAGGGTATGGGACATCCGTTAAGTGTTCCTACGGAGGGTCTGGGGCTCCCGTTCTGCGAATTCCGAATGTGCAGGACGGGGTAATTGACCCTGAGGATATGAAATTCGCCGAGGATCCTACCGTGGATCTCTCGGATTATTTTGTGCGCTCCGGGGACGTTCTCTTCGTTCGCACCAATGGAAGTCCGAGTCTCATCGGGCGAGTCGGTGTAGCTGAGGAAGATGCTGACGTTGCGTTCGCTTCGTATCTCATTAGGTTCCGACTCAACCTCGAAGTCGTAGATCCTCGATGGGTGCGGCTGGTGACGCAGAGCGGGATTTGGCGGAGGCATATCGAGCGAGTTGCGGCGTCTTCCGCAGGTCAGTTCAATCTGAACTCCTCACGCTTGGCGGAGCTTCCGATTCCGCTTCCTTCGCTCGACGAGCAGAGGTCGATCGTCGAGCAGGCGGAGTCGCAGTCGGAGGAAGTCCAGCGGGTGAGGGGCGTTCTCCGGCGCTCCGATCGCCAGGCGCACCAGCTTCGCGCCAGTCTTCTGCGTGCTGCCTTCGAGGGGCGGCTGACGGACCAGGACCCCGCCGACGAACCCGCCACCACGCTCCTCGCCCGCATCGCCGCCGAGCGTGACGCCGCCAAGCCCGCCCCTAAGGTCAAGCGTGCCGCTCGCCCCAGCAAGGCAACTGCTGCCGCACCTGCCCTAACCGCCGCCCCCTCCACCACTGTTCAGCAGGAGCTCTTCCAGTGACCGCCCCCGTCCCGACGCCAGACGACGAAGCCGCCCCCTCCGCCGAGGGCGTCCCTCTCACCGAGACGCCCAAGTCGAAGAAGGCCGCCGCGCAGACCAACACGCTGGTCGCCAAGCTGTGGAACTACTGCAATGTCCTCCGTGACAACGGTATGTCGACCATCGAGTATGTCGAGCAGCTCTCGTACCTGCTCTTCCTGAAAATGGTCGACGAGATCGAGAACGACCCGTGGGAGGGCCGCGACCTCAGCGGCATCGTGCCGGAGGGCTACGATTGGAAGTCGCTCGTCAGCAAGCGCGGAGCGGCGCTCGAAGCGCACTACTGCGCCATCCTGGAGCACCTGGGCCGTAAGCCCCACACCACCATCGGCACGATCTTCGCCGACGCGCAGAACCGGATCACCAAGCCCGCGCTGCTCGAAAAGCTGGTCGTGGAGCTGATCGGCCGAGAGGAGTGGACGGTCACCGGGACCGACCTCAAAGGCGACGCCTACGAGGGGCTGCTCGCCAAGGGGGCGTCCGACACCAAAACCGGCGCCGGCCAGTACTTCACGCCGCGCGCGCTCATCGACGCGATGGTGGACGTGACCCGGCCCGGTCCGGACGACACCATCACCGACCCCGCCTGCGGCACCGGCGGGTTCCTCATCGCCGCGCACAGTTACATCACCCGGCACCACGTCAAGGACATGGACCTTGAGGCCCGCAAGGCATACGACAGCGGCCGCAAGATCTGGGGCACCGAGCTGGTAACCGGCACCGCCCGCCTTGCCGCCATGAACATGCTCCTCCACGGCATCGGCAAGAGTGACGGCCCGGGCCTGATCCACGTCGACGACGCGCTCGCCGACCAGCCGAGCGGCCGGCACGCCTCACTCGTCCTCGCCAACCCGCCCTTCGGGCGCAAGTCCGCAATCACCGTGATCGGCCAGGACGGCGACTTGGAGAAGGAGGACGTCCAGTACGACCGCGACGACTTCACCGCCACCACGACCAACAAGCAGCTCAACTTCCTCCAGCACATCATGTCGCTGACCGCGGTGAACGGCCGGGCGGCCGTCGTCCTGCCGGACAACGTCCTCTTCGAGGGCGGCGCAGGCGAGAAGATCCGCTGCAAGCTGCTGGACGAGTTCGACCTGCACACGATCCTGCGCCTGCCCACCGGCATCTTCTACGCGGGCGGCGTCAAAGCCAACGTCCTCTTCTTCGACAAGAAGCCCCCGCGCGCCGACGGCAAACCGCACACCACCGTCACCTGGGTCTACGACTTCCGCACCGGCCAGCACTTCACCATGAAGCAGCGCCCGCTGACCCGCCCCCACCTGGACGACTTCGTCGCCAAGTACAAGGCGGGCGAGCCTCTGACCGCCCGCGTCGCCGACGAGGACGACAACGGCTGCTGGAAGCCGTACGCCTACGAGGACTTGATCAGGCGCGACAAGGTCAACCTCGACATCACCTGGATGAAGGACCCCGCCTTGGAGGACGCGGACAGCGACCTGGAGCCGGAGGTCATCGCCGAGGAGATCGTGCGCGATCTCCAGTCCGCTCTCGCCGAGTTCACTGCCATCGCGAAGTCCCTGGGCGCGGATGTGGACGCACCAGATGCGGAAGAGATCTGACGAAGGCCGGAAGGTTCGTCGTCACCGCACCGTAGGGCCGCAATGCCAAGTACGTTGTGGCCCTACGGCGTTCACGTGCGGCTGCTGCCAGCTATTCCTCCGCAACGGCGATGCCGAAGGTTCCCTTCGTCGAGACGGTCTGTACGATGCATCAGGCCGGTTATGGAGCAGCCACAACGGCGGACAGCCTCTCGGCCAACCCCGCTACCTCCCTGGGGGAGTGCCGACGGCAAATCCTGCTACTTCATCTCCGGCTGCGACGGTGAACTGGCGAACTGGCCTCACGGCTGACCGGGCAGCACAAGGCCTTGCAACTGGCCATGGTCGCTCGCCCGCCTGTTGCGGAACCCTGAGACGATACTCAGGACCACACGGCAGGTAGCGGATGAGCTCCGCTACCTGAGCCGATGCCAAGCCGCGAGCCTGGCCAACTCCGTACGTACCGCGGAGGGCTCCAGAATCCTGCCTGTGCGAGAGTGAAGGGCCGAATCCGGAGCCGAACCCATCAGATCGAGCCGCAACCGACCGTGATCCGCAAGCCGCTTGACCGGCCTTTGTACGGTGCAGGGAGGATCAGGAGTCCGCGTCCCGAAGTTCCCCGTCCTCCCACGCCCCGCACAGAGGTATGCATGGCCATCGCGCACCCTCAGACCCGTCAGTTCGGGTCGTTCGTCACAAACCTGTCGTACGCACGCCAGATGGTCCGAGCCGGGCAGGCACTGGAGGTGCTCAGTCCCAAGGGCATCGACACCGGCGATTTCTACCGGGCCGCCTGGGTGCAGTCCATTGCCGCCCTCGAACACTGGGTGCAGGAAGAGGTGTTGCGCCGGGTCGCCGAGGAAGCTGCCAAGGACGACCCGGACATGCCACGGAAGCTCCGTGACTACCCGTTGCCGCTGCACTGCGTGGAGAGGGTCCAGCGGGGCGAAACGACCACCGCCGAGGTGGTCGCGGAGCGGGTGCGCCAGGACATCGCCCGTCAGACCTTGCAGAACCCGGACGCCATCGCGAAGGTGATGTCGCTCGTCACCGACGTCAAGGTGTGGCGGGAGGCGGCGAAGTGGGTCAACCGGTGGAGCCAGTACCGCACTGCATACGACGAGAAACGGCTGCGCGGCCAGTACATTCTGTTGCTCCGCCGCCGAAACCAGATCGCACACGACGCGGATCTGATCGACGGCGACCTCACGCAGCGCCGCCAGATCGGCGAGGCTGACGTCACGGACGCCCTCAACTGGATCGAGCGAATTGCGCTCGCGCTTGCGTATGCCCTGGAGGGGGAAGTGTCCAGGACTTCAGGGCATCCGGCTCCGGCCGGTGCTTCGGAAGTACCAGGTGGAGATCAGCTGCACATCGACTGAGTGATCGTCATCGACCCCTGCGTACCCGTCCTAGGGGCCTTGTCAGTCCTCCGGTTTAGCCTTTGGCCATGCGACCGCCTCTTGAGAACGTTCTGCGCAACACGCTCTTACGGAACCTCGAACTGATTGAGCCGGGGCTCCGGCCGGTTCAGTTCGAGGAGTACCCGCTCCCCAATGCCCGTGGCACGAGGGGCAGAATCGACATCCTGGCTCGTGATCGCCATCAAATGTGGGTGGTCATCGAGCTGAAGCGGTCCCGGTCCAGCGCACGGCAGGCCCTGCACGAAGTCAACAAGTACACGGAGCTTCTCTGTCGGGAGAAGAACCTCGCGCCGGACCGCATCCGTGCCGTGATCGTGGCTATGCCGGATGACTGGGAGGAACTCCTGATCGCCGTTAGTCACGCGGCGCGAGTCTGGAGCCATAATCTTCGCGGTTACCGGCTACTCCTGGACAGCAACGGTGCCCCCACCAGAACCGAACGGGTAGAGCTTCTGCCTCGAGCCTTCGAGCCCCGGTCGTTTCCGCGGAGGATCGGCCTGGATGGTGCGGACGCTTTCGTCGCCGGTGTGGAGAAGGGCAAGAAGGCCGGCGTCTGCGTCGATTCTGCGCGCGGTGCCATGTCCTTGTCGGTCTGGGTTGAGGAGTGGCTTGAGCGACGAGTCATCGGTGAGTCGACCCGCCGCAACTACGAAGGGTTTGTCCGGAACCATCTCGTGCCGCGCCTTGGCTGCAAGCTCCTGACTGGGCTTGCGCGGTGGGACTTTGAGAAGTTCGTCAAGGGCATCTACCGAGGCGGTGCAGGGCTGGCTGCATCGACAGTGAATGACCACATGGTGATGGTGGCCGCCTTCATGAAGGCGGCCGTCGTCGACAAGCGCATCACGGAGAACCCTGCACGGGGCATCTGGATATCCCGTAGGGTGCGCGTCAGTGCCAAGGCCCACCATGGGGACTGTTAGACGCCCTTCGTGCCGCTGAAACACCGGCTGGAGAAGGAGTGCCGAGACATCCCAACTGCCCTGTTCATTGAGCAGGAGATTGACGCTCACCTCGTCAAGTGGAAGCCAGTGCCCGTGGTCTTCACCGGACAGAAGGGCAAGCGGATTCGGCTCGAGACCCTCTTCGCGCACGTCAGCCTGGCACCGGCGTGATGCCGACCATCTCCACCTACGGCTACCAGTTCAAGAAGGTATGTCTCTCGGCCGGTCCGGTCGGTCTGGACGGCAATGCCAAGTACACGCCTCGTAGCCTGCGGCACTTCTTCGCCTCCACCGCCCTGGCCAACGGTGGGCCGATCCACGAGGTCTCGCGCTGGCTGGCTGGGTCACCGCTCGGTCAAGGCCACGGTCGACATCTACGGGCGTCTGCTGCCCAGCGCGTGGGACCGCTGCCGGGAAGTCCTACAGCACGCCATGGGGCCCGCATCCTTGGGCGGGACGTCCCTGCCGCCGAAAGACGCGAGCTGGAGCGCTGGCACCCGAGCTGCGTAGGTGTACGAGGACCGTCTGGCCTGCATGGTGCTGGAATGGAACATTCGTACGATGATGCTGGGATGACCTCTGTAAAACCCGCGTTTCCGCAGGTGGGAGCTCTGCGCTATGGGTTCCGCTTTAACGTCTAGAAGCGCCGCCACATCCGGTGTTCGCGCTGAGGCCCGGGCGTCCCCCTGACGTCCGAAGACTGCGCACGTAAGGCCCTAGGAGTCCGGTTCCTGCATTGCGGGCCCTTCTACGGCCCCCTCATCCACGGTGATAGCCGCAATCACCAGCCGACGGAGGAGGAGCCAGATGAAGACCGACCTCACTGCTGCACCGGATGCGGATCACGGCGCCGTAAGCCCCTGCCCACCCGGCGGCAGGGGATGCGCACCATTGTCGGCACCGGGGCGGGCAACGCGCTCGAGTGGTACGACTGGAACGTCTACGCGCTCTTCGCGCCCTTCATCGCCGCGCAGTTCTTCGACCAGGGGAACGCGTTCTCCGCGCTGCTCGCGACCCTCGCGGTGTTCGCCGTGGGGTTCGTGATGCGTCCGCTCGGTGGTCTGCTGTTCGGCTGGATCGGCGATCGGTACGGACGGCGGGCGGCGCTGCTGCTGTCGATCGTCCTCGGCGCCGTCGGCTGTTTGCTGATCGGCGTCGCTCCCTCGGACGAGAGCGTGGGCGCGACGGCATCGGTGGTGCTCCTGATCGCCCGGCTGCTTCAGGGGCTGGCGTACGGCGGTGAGGCGGGAGCCTCGTACACCTACATCTCCGAGTCGGCTCCCGCACACCGCCGGGGTCTGTGGTCGAGCGCGATCTATGTCTCCGGCGTCGCGGCCATCCTCCTGGGGACGCTGCTCGGCGCCACGCTGACCAGCGTGCTCTCCGAGCAGCAGATGTCGGCCTGGGGTTGGCGGGTGCCGTTCCTCGTCGGCGGGGTGCTCGGCGTCGTCACCCTCATCCTGCGCCGGACGCTGGAAGAGACACCGCAGTACGAGCAGGAGCGGGCCAGGGACCGGGTCTCGATCGCCCGGGGCCTGTGGGAGAACCGCGCCGCGGCGCTCCGGGTCATCGGGCTCGTCGTCGGCGTCACCACGTTCTTCTACGCGTGGGTGACCGCCGCACCGGCGTACGCGATCAGCGTGAAGCACATGGACGCGTCCGCCGCCTTGTGGTCCGGTGTCATCTCGTCCGCCGTCACGATCGCGGCGCTGCCGCTCGCCGGGGCGCTGTCCGACCGTTTCGGGCGACGGCCGAACTTCCTCGTCTTCACGCTCGGCGCCGCGGCGCTGTCGTTCCCCCTGAACCGCCTCATCCAGGGCGAGATGTGGCAGCTCACCCTGGCCATGTCGATCGCGGGCGTGCTGCTGACCGTCGTCACGTCGATCCTGCCGGCCTTCCTCGCCGAGGCTGTTCCCCACGCATGTGCGCGCCTCGGGGATCGGGCTGCCCTACTCGGTCGCGGTGGGGCTCTGCGGCGGCACCGCCCCGTACCTCCAGACCTGGCTGGGCAACACGGGGCACGGCGACCTCTTCATCGGCTACACCGTGGTCCTGCTGCTGATCGGGGCCGCCGTGGTCCTGGCCACGCCCGATACCAAGGGGAAGCCGCTGGAGTAGAGGGTCAGACCTGGTCGGCCCATGGGTCGATCGGGACTGCCTCGACCGCCCGGCCGGTCGCGTCGAGAACGCGTCCGTAGAGCTTCTCCTGGCGCAGCACGATGTTGCGGTCGAGGATCCGGGCGTAGGGCACGTCGTGCAGGATCTGGACAATGTGAGCGTGCAGGTCGGAGATCTGTCGCAGGCCGATGCTGAGCATGAGGTTGCGCTCGTCGGCGATGGCGAGGCATGTGCGGACCTCCGGCCGACGGCCCAGGACCCGCCCCGCCTCGTCGAGCCGGTCCTCGGGCACGTTCAGCCAGAGCACCGCGGAACTGGGCCAGCCGACCAGGCCCCCGGGCGACATCACAGCGGAACGCCACTTCCCGACGGGACATCAGCGCGTTCAGCCGCCGCTGCACCGTACGGGCGGACACGCCCAGCGTCTCGCCCACCTCGGCATGGGTGCGCCGCCCGTCGGTACTCAGCTCACGGAACATCGCGCGGTCCGTGGCCCCGAAGGGCCGCGCGCCCTCCGAGGACCGCTCCGGATACGTCTCACGCAGCCGGCGCACCTGGCCGGGGCTCAGGACGTGCAGCCGTCAGCGCCCGGTCGCCTCGAACAGCCGGGTCACGAAGTAACTGCGGCTCCGGGCCACGCCCTCCAGCTCGGGCAGCCCGACGAGCAGCAGCTGCGACATCGTCGGGAAATCGGCGGTGACCAGAAGCGCCCAGAGGTCCTGGCGGCCCGCCGTGTACTGGACGGTGAGGGCACTGTTCCACCGGGCCATGGCCGCCGCGACGGCCGCGCTCGCTCCTCGCTCGCACTCGACCTCGACGACCACCACGCACAGTTGCCCGGCCTCGTGCGGGCCGAACGCGACCGACACCCAGGCCAGTCCGTTCTCGCGCAACCGTGCCCAGCGCCGCGCCGCGGTGACCGGGTCGATCTCCAGGACCCGGCCGATCAGCGCCATGAGGCGCGGGGGTTGACCTGGAGCGCGTCGAGCAGCTGGAGGTCGATTTCACTGCGTATGGGAAGCCGCTTTCCGGCGTTTGGAGCGCTCCGTCTGTCTATTTGCTGCATGTACAGCCTGTTCATTATCCGCGCTGGCACGGTGCGGAGACAACCATTGAAGTGCGGAAGGAGAGGCAGCTGATATGGCTACGGAGCCGAACACGGCCGCGGTGGACGGTACGCCGCGGTGTGTCCACGACCTCGTGATGTCGGGAGGCCGGGTGATCGCCCCGGAGACCGGCCTCGACGCCGTGCGCCACGTCGCGGTGAACGGCGGACGCGTCGTCGCCATCACCGAGGAACCGCTTCCGGCCCGTCGCGTCGTCGACGTCACCGGACAGGTGGTCGCTCCCGGATTCATCGACCTGCACAGTCACGCCCTGTCCCCGACGTCGATGCGGCTGCAAGCCCTGGACGGTGTGACGACCACTCTGGAACTCGAAGCCGGTGCCCCCTGGCTGGAAGGGGCCTACCGCGACGCGGCGCTGGACGGGCGCCCCATCAACTACGGGTACTCGGCTTCCTGGGCGGCGGCACGGATGTCCGTCATGGACGGACGATCTGGACCCGCACACCCTGACCACGCAGCTCACCGCCCGCATGGGGGGACGGAGCTGGGGCGCCCCGGGAACCCCCGACGACGTACGCCGGATCCTCGACCTTCTGGAGTCCGAGCTCGAACTCGGCGCGCTCGGCATCGGTGTCCTCATCGGCTACGCCCCGGACGCCTCCCACCGCGAATACCTCGACGTGGCACGGCTGGCGGCCCGGTACGGCGTCCCGACGTACACCCACGCCCGGCACAAGAACAGCTTGGAGCCCGGTACGGCCCTCCAGGGCATCCAGGAGGTCGTCGCCGTCGGGCTCGGCACCGGCGCACACATGCATCTGTGCCACATCAACAGCACGTCGCTCCAGCAGATCGACGTGGTGACGGAACTCGTCGGCAACGCCCGTGCCCACGGCGTCCAGGTGACCACCGAGGCGTATCCGTACGGTGCGTCGATGACCGCGATCGGCGCGCCCTTCCTGCATCCGGACAACCTGCCCCGGCTCGGCATCACGCCCTCTCATATCGTCCACACGCCTACGGGGGAGAGGCCGGGCACCGCGAGCCGGCTGATGCAGTTGCGTGCACAGGACCCCGGCGCGCCCGCCATCATCCAGTACCTGGACGAGTCGCGCGCCGATGAACAGAACCTGCTCCGCCGTGCCCTTCTCTTCGACGACACGATGATCGCCTCCGACGCCATGCCACTCCAGAGCGGCGACGGGAAGCCGCTGACGGGCACGGAGTGGCCGCTGCCCTCCGACGCGGTCACCCACCCCCGCAGCACGGGCACCTTCGCCCGGACCCTGCGCGTCTACGTCCGGGAAACCGGCCTGCTCACCCTCCCGGAAGCCATCCGCCGCGCCACGTTGCTGCCCGCACGGGTACTGGAGCGCGCGTGCCCCGATGCCCGCCGCAAGGGGAGGGTCCAGCCCGGCGCCGACGCGGACCTCGTCGTCTTCGATCCGCTGACCGTGCACGACCGGTCCACCTACGAACACCCGACCCGCCCCTCGCAGGGGTACCGGCACGTGCTGGTGGGAGGGGAGTTCGTGGTGCGCGACAGGGAGATCGACCTCGCCGCGATGCCCGGCCGTCCGATGCGCGGGGACCGCGGATGACCACGGACGCACCGGAGCACGGCCGGAGCCGAGACCTGTCCTCCGCACCCGTCGGCGCGCTGAAAGTGGGCGTCCTCGGCGGCATGGGCCCCGCGGCGACCGCCGACTTCTACGCCAAGCTCGTCCGCTCGACTCCGGCTGCCCGGGACCAGGACCATGTGCCCGTCGTCATCTTGGCCGATCCCACGATTCCGGATCGCACCGCCGCGCTTCTCGACCATGGAGCGGATCCCTCGCCATGGCTCAAACGGGGAGCCCACTACGTGGCGTTGGCGGGCGCGAACCTCATCGCCGTTCCGTGCAACACCGCACACGCCTTCCTGGGCGCGGTGCGGTCGGCCGCCGCCCCCGTGCCGGTGCTCGACATGGTGGCCGAGACCGCCGACGAAGTAGCCCGCTCGCAGCCCGGCGCCGCCGTCGGGATCCTGGCCACCACCGGCACCCTCACGGCCGGGCTGTACCTGAACGCCCTGGCCGTCCGTGGTCTGAAGCCCCTGGCCCCCGAAGGCACCGCCCAACAGGCGGTGATGTCGGCCATCCGCCATGTCAAGGCGGGGGCGACCTGGCCGACGCCCGTCGGCTGATATCACCCGCGTTGCGGGCGCTCGGACAACGCGGCGCCACGGCCGTCGTGGCGGCGTGCACGGAGATCCCCTTGATCTTTGAGGGCCATGACGCGGGGCGCATGAGGGTCGTGGACGCCACCGAGGTCCTCGCCCGTGCTGTCGTCCGCCGCGCCCTGCCCGACGCTCCGCTTGACTGTCCACAGCTCTTCGATGCCGACGGAGGAACGCCATGTCACTGACCGGCCGGAGTGCCGCCGTCTTCGCCCTCGGCGGCACCATCGCCACCACTGCGGATCCAACCACCGGCGAGTTGTCCCCCGCCCTGTCCGCGGAGCAGCTCCTGGGATCCGTGAGCGGGCTGGACGCCTTGGGAGTCGAGCTGCGCGTCCACGACTTCCGCCGTCTGCCCAGCGCCTCACTGTCGTTGGCGGATCTCGACGCGCTCCACGCCGCCATCAGGGCGGAGCTCGACTCCGGGCGGGTGGACGGCGTCGTGGTCGTCCAGGGAACGGACACCATGGAGGAGACGGCCTTCTACCTCGACTTGTTGCACCAGGGCGAGGAGCCGGTCGTCTTCACCGGAGCGATGCGCGACGCGACCAAGGCCGGCCCTGACGGACCGGCCAACCTGTACGCCGCCGTCATCGCGGCAGCCGGACCGTGGCTGCGGGGGGCGGGCTGCGTCGTCGTCCTCGGCGACGAAGTGCACGCCGCACGAACGGTCCATAAGGGCCACACGACCAGTCCCGCCGCCTTCACCTCACCCGGTTCCGGTCCTCTCGGACTGGTGGTGGAGGGACGGGTGAGGCTCCATCAGCAACTGCCCCGGAGGACCACCGTCCCGCCCGACCCGGGAGGAACGGCGGCCCCGCACCCGGTGCGGGTCGCGCTGCACACCGTGGCCTTCGGGGACGACGGCACCCAACTGGACCTGCTGGACGGCCAGTGTGACGGGCTCGTCGTCGCGGCCATCGGTGCCGGGCACGTTCCCGAATGGCTGGTCCCCCGGCTCCGCCGCCTCGCGGACCGAATCCCCGTCATCCTCACCTCCCGCATCGCCAACGGCCCCGTCCTCACCCGCACCTACCACTACCCCGGCTCCGAGCAGGACCTCCTCGCGGGCGGCCTGATCGCCGGCGGCGACCTCAGCCCGTACAAGGCCCGCTTGCTCCTCCACCGCCTCCTCTCCACCGGCTGCCACGACCGAACCCGCATTGCCCAAGCCTTCGACGCCATCGGCCGGCGCGGCTGACAGGGCTCATCGCTTCGGCTTGCCCTTGGCGTACAGCCAGGTGTCGAAGAGATCGCTCAGGTCCTTGCCGGACAGGCGCTCGGCGAGGGCGATGAACTGACGCGTGTCGGCGTTGCCGTGGCGGTGGTCCTTCAGCCAGGTGCGGAGGACGCGGAAGAAGGTGCGGTCGCCGACCGAGCGGCGGAGTTGGTGGAGGGCCATCGCGCCGCGGCCGTAGACGGGTGGGTCGGAGATGTGGGCGGAGGAGGGTGGGGCGGCCGGTGGGAAGGCCCAGATGCCCTTGCTCTCCTCGTCCGTGCCGTCGTAGAAGGCGTCGAAGGTCTGCTGGGCGGTGCGGCCGTGGTGCTGTTCGGTCCAGAGCCACTCGGCGTACGTGGCGAAGCCCTCGTTGAGCCACATGTCTTTCCAGGCGCGCGGCGTGACCGAGTTGCCGAACCACTGGTGGGCGAGTTCGTGGACGATGAGGCGCTCATCGGGGGCGGCGGCGAAGTAGGGCTTGGTCTGGGTTTCCAGGGCGTAGCCGAGGTCGGGGAGGTGGCCGACGATGGCGCCGGTGGAGGCGAAGGGGTAGGGGCCGAAGGTGCGGCGCTCCCATGCGGTGATCTTGGTGATCCGGGCGGGGACCTCGCGGGCGGCCTTGGCCTCGGCGGGGTCGATGGCGACGTACTGGGGGAGGCCGGCCGCGGTGGTGGTGCGGATGTCGAAGCGGCCGATGGCGACGGTGGCCAGGTAGGTGGCCATGGGGTCGCGGGTGCGCCAGTGGTGGGTGGTGCGGCCGCGGTGGGTGTCGCGGCGGGTGAGTTCGCCGTTGGAGACGGCCGTGTAGCCCCGGGGGACGGTGACGCCGATGTCGTACGCGGCCTTGTCGGAGGGGTGGTTGTTGCCGGGGAACCAGGTCATGGAGCCGGTCGGTTCGCCGAGTGCGACGGCGCCGTCGGCGGTGCGGAGCCAGCCTTCGCGGGAGCCGTCCGGGTCGGTGAGGGTCTTCGGCTTGCCGTCGTAGACGACGGTCGTCGTGAAGGTGCGGCCCTTGGGGAGATCGGCGTCGGGGGTGAGGGTCAGCTCGGTGCCGTCGCGGGAGGCGCGGGCGGGGCGGCCGTTCACGGTGGTTGCGCGGACGTGCAGTCCCGCGAGGTCGAGGTGGAACGAGCTGAGGGCACGGGTGGCGCGGGCGGTGATCCGGGCGGTGCCGCGCAGCCGGTGGGTTGCGGGCGCGTAGTCGAGGGTGAGGCGGTAGTGGGTGACGTCGTAGCCGCCGTTGCCGAGGTGAGGGAAGAGGGGGTCGCCGACCCCGGCCGCGCCCGGGCGGGCTCCGGAGTCGGCGCCGACGCAGGACGTGGTCAGGAAGAGGGCGAGGAGCAGGGCCCGGGGGAGGCGGGGTGTGGCGGGGCGCTGGGGCACGGGTCTCCTCGGATGGGGCGGCGGGCCGCTGATGATCGCCATGAAAGCGGGTGAACCGGATTGCCGTCGATATAAACGTCTCCGAACTGCAGTTCACCACTTCTAGTGAAGCTTTGGCCGTCAGTTGCTATCTGCAACCGTCGGTTGTCAAGCTGTTGCTGACTGTCAACCACTGGGAGTGCACGTGGCCTTTGGTGACCAGCCCGCATACCTCCGTGTCGCCGACGACCTCCGGAAGAAGATCGTCGCGGGCGATCTGCCACCGCATGCCCGCCTCCCCTCCCAGGCGCGGATCCGCGAGGAGTACGGGGTCTCCGACACCGTCGCCCTCGAAGCCCGCAAGGTGCTGATGGCGGAGGGCCTGGTCGAGGGCCGCTCCGGGTCGGGTACGTACGTGCGTGCGCAGCCCGTCCCGCGCCGTCTGATGCGCACCGGCTACCACGCCCGGAAGGAGTCCAGCCCGTTCCGGCAGGAGCAGGGGGACGAGCGGGTCAGCGGCACCTGGGAGTCGGGGAGCGAGCAGGAGGAGGCGAGCCCGGAGATCGCCGAGCGGCTGCGGGTCGAGCCGGGCGAGCGCGTCATGCGCACCCGGTATCTCTTCCGGGCGGCGGGCGAGCCGGTGATGCTCTCCACGTCCTGGGAGCCGCTCGCCGTCACCGGCCGCACCCCCGTGATGCTGCCCGAGGAGGGGCCGCTGGCCGGGCGCGGGGTGGTCGAGCGGATGGCGGCCGTCGACGTGGTGGTGGACAACGTGGCGGAGGAGGTCGGGGCGCGGCCCGGCCTCGCCGAGGAGGTGCTGGCGCTCGGCGGGGTGCCGGGCCATGTGGTGCTGGTGATCTCCCGTACGTACTTCGCGGGCGGCCGCCCCGTCGAGACGGCGGACGTGGTGACGCTGGCCGAGCGCTATCGGGTCGCGTACCACCTGCCGGTGAAGTGACCGCGGTACGGGCCGGTGTTAACCGCGAGTTGACGCCCGCCCCCGCGCCGTAACGGACCGGCAACGCTCCCCCGCGGTCTGCCGACATGTGACCGGCCTAGCTTCCTCAGGCGTACCGCTCACGCGCCGAACGACAGGGGAAGCCGCCATGACGGACACGGTCACACCCGAGCAGGCAGAAGCGAGAGGGGCCCGCGCACCGCGCCGCAGCTACGCCCGGCTCGCCGCCGACGAGAGCCGCGAGGACTATTCGCTGCGCTACGCGCCGCACTCCTACCGCCGCTGGTCACCGACCATGGTCGCGTCGACGGCGCTCGGCGGCATCGCGTATCTCGCCGACTTCGCGATCGGCGCGTCCATCGTCTTCACGTACGGCTTCACCAGCGGTCTCGCCTCGATCCTCACCGCGGCGACGATCATCTTCCTGACCGGTATCCCGATCGCGCGTGCCTGTGCGACGTACGGGCTGGACATGGATCTGATCACCCGTGGTGCCGGGTTCGGCTACTTCGGATCGACTCTGACCTCGCTCATCTACGCGAGCTTCACCTTCATCTTCTTCGCGCTGGAGGGCTCGATCATGGCGCAGGCCATGCGTCAGGCGCTCCACATCCCGCTTCCCATCGGCTATCTGATCACCACTCTGATCGTGATCCCCATCGTCTTCCGCGGGATGGGCGCGCTCGCCAAGGTGCAGGCGTGGACCCAGCCGCTGTGGCTGGTCGGGCTGGTGCTGCCGTTCGTGGTGCTCTCCTTCGAGCGGCCGGACGCCTGGGCCTCGTTCGCCTCCTTCGGCGGTACGGAGGGGGCGGGCTCCGGCTTCGACTGGATCGGGTACGGGCTCGGCACCGGGGTGGCGCTCTCGCTGATCGCCCAGATCGGCGAGCAGGCCGACTATCTGCGCTTCATGCCCGCCAAGACCGAGCAGAACCGGCGGCGCTGGAACCTCGCGGTGCTGGCCGCCGGACCCGGCTGGGTGGTGATCGGCGCGGCCAAGCAGCTCGGCGGCGCGTTCCTGGCCTTCGTGGCGCTCGGCGCGGTCGGCACGACCCATGCCCTGGAGCCCATCGCCCCGCAGATCGAGGCGCTGAAGCCCTGGCTCGGCTCGGTCGCCCTCCCGGCCGCCGCGCTGTTCGTCGTGGTCTCCCAGATCAAGATCAATGTGACCAACGCCTACAGCGGCTCGCTCTCCTGGTCCAACTTCTTCTCCCGGGTGACCCACCGCCACCCCGGCCGGGTCTGGTACATCTTCCTCAACCTCGCCATCGCGCTGGCGCTGATGGAGATGAACATGTTCGCGGCGCTCAACAAGCTGCTGGGCTTCTACTCCAACGTCGGCATCGCCTGGATCGCGGCGGTCACCGCCGATCTGGTGATCAACAAGCCGCTGGGGCTGAGCCCGAAGTACATCGAGTTCAAGCGCGCGTACCTGTACCCGGTGAACCCGGCGGGGTTCGGCGCGATGGTGATCGCCTCGACGGTCTCGATCATCGCCTTCTTCGGGGTGTTCGGGCGGGTGGCCGAGGCGTTCTCCACCTTCATCGCGTGCGGTCTGGCGCTGGTGCTGAGCCCGCTGCTGGCCTGGCTCACCCGCGGGCGCTACTACCTGGCCCGGCCGAATCCGGTGAACGGCCCGGGGGTGGACGTGCCGGACATCACGGCCGCCCACACCTGCGCGGTGTGCGAGACGGCGTACGAGCTGCCGGACATCGTCGACTGTCCGGTGCGGGCCGGGGCGGTCTGCTCGCTGTGCTGCTCGCTGGACGCCGAATGCGGTGACGCCTGCCGCAAGGGCCTCAAGCAGAGCGGCCCCGTGCTGCTGCCGGTGCCGGTGCCGGTGGCGCGCGCGAGTGATGGGGCGGTGCGCGCGAGCGACGGGTAAAGGACCGGTAATTTATTCGGCTGGTCTTTCTCCGGATCGCGGCCAACTTGAGCTTGCTTTGAGCTTGTTGGTCATGGATGGCGCCTTGTTCCCCGTACTTCGCTATTCAAAACCCATGCCTCGCCGTCACGGCCCACGACTTGTCGAATTGAACGCATTCGGCGATATCCGAGCTGAATGGCCGCGCTGGTGGGAGCGTCGCCGCCCGCCCCGGTCTGTACCGTCTGGCCAGCGGCTTCATGCAAAGCCGATAAACGTGTTGCATAGATCACACGCACTCGCCGACAGCTCAGATCTGCCTCAAGCCCGTAAAGCGCGCCCCTATTTCGCTTGTACGATGGCGCGCGTTTGCATCAGGTCTGGGGGGCGAAAGGAGCGTGAGGGGCGTTGAGCACGGAGCAGGGTTCCCACTCGCATTACAAACGGTCACTCGGCACGGTGGCCCTCACCGCGGTGGGCCTCGGTTCGATCATCGGCTCCGGCTGGCTGTTCGGCGCCGCGCGGGCCGCGGCGCTGGCGGGCCCGGCCGCCATCTTCGCCTGGGTGATCGGCGCGGCGGTCGCCCTGACCATCGCCCTGACGTACTCCGAACTCGGTTCGATGTTCCCCAAGGCCGGCGGCATGGTGCGGTACGGCCAGTACTCGCACGGCTCACTGGCCGGATACCTGGCCGCCTGGGCCAACTGGATCGCGATCGTCTCCGTCATCCCCGGTGAGGCGACCGCGTCGGTCCAGTACATGAGCAGCTGGGACTTCGGCTGGGCCAAGGGGCTGTACGACGGGAAGGAGCTGACCGGCAGCGGTGTCGCGCTCGCGTCCGTGCTGCTCGTCTTCTACTTCTTCCTCAACTGGTTCGCGATCACCCTCTTCGCGAAGACCAACACCGCGATCACCGTCTTCAAGCTCGTCGTCCCGGCCCTGACCGCGGGTGCCCTGCTGATGTCGCACTTCGACACCGGCAACGTCACCGGCAACGGCGGCTTCACGCCGAACGGCTGGAACTCGGTGTTCACCGCCGTCGCCGTCTCCGGCATCGTCTGGGCGTACAACGGCTTCCAGTCGCCGCTCAACATGGCGGGCGAGGCCCGCAATCCGGGCAAGTCGCTGCCCAAGGCCGTCATCAGCTCCATCCTCATCGCGCTGGTGATCTACGTAGCGCTGCAGGTCGCGTTCCTGACCGCCGTCCCGGCGGCCGACCTCGCGGAGGGCGGCTGGGCCAAGCTCTCGTACGACTCCCCGCTCGCCGACCTCTCCCTCGCCTGGGGCCTGAACTGGCTGGCGCTGCTGCTGTACGCGGACGCCTTCGTCTCCCCGTCCGGCACCGGCATGATCTACGCGGCCACCACCTCCCGCATGGTCCAGGGCGTCCAGGAGAACGGCCACCTGCCCGGCGTCTTCGGCAAGGTCGACCCGAAGACCGGCATTCCGCGCCCGGCGCTGGTGCTCAACCTGGTGATCGCCTTCGTGTTCCTCGCGGTCTTCCGCGGCTGGGGCTCGCTGGCCGAGATCGTCTCCGTGGCCACGGTCATCTCGTACATCACCGGTCCGGTCGCCGTGATGTCGCTGCGGCGGCTCTCCCCGGACCTGCCGCGCCCGGTGAAGCTGCGCGCGATGCCGGTCATCGCGCCGATCGCCATGGTCTTCGGCTCGCTCGTCCTCTACTGGGCCCGCTGGCCGCTCACCGGCAAGGTCATCTTCATCATGGCGATCGGCCTGCCGATCTGGGCCTGGTACGAGCTGCGCAAGCCGTGGGCCGAGCTGAAGCCGCATCTGCGGTCCGGCGCCTGGATGGTGACGTACCTGCTGGTCATGGCCGCGTTCTCGTGGGCCGGTGGCAAGGAGTTCGGCGGCCGCGGCTATGTGCCCGAGGGCTGGGACATCCTGCTCGTCGCCCTGATCGCCCTCGGCTTCTACGTCTGGGGCGTGCGCAGCGCGTGGCGCAATCCGACCCTGCTGCAGGCCGAGCGCGAGCTGGCCGAGACCACGGCCGAGGACCTGACCGGCGAGGCGGACCGGGAGACGGTCTCCACGCGCTCCTGAGCGCGTGGCCGGATGCGTGCCGCGTTGTAAGAACACGTATCCGCTGCGTGAAGGTAGGGCGTAGGCTCGGGCATATGCGGAACGGGATTTCCTTAACGGTGTCGCCCAGACGCGTGCCCGGGCGCGCCACAACGGAGGGGGCGGAGCGATGAGTGACGGCAACACTGTGCTGCCATGGCTCGTCATCCGCCAGGACGGCAACGGCAACCGCTATCGCGTCGGCCGCTACGCCACGCGCACGGAGGCCCAGGAGGTCGCCGACCGGCTCGACGGGCAGGGGCAGGAGCAGCTCTACGTCGTCGAGCGGACCGCCGCGACCGGGCAGGCGGGCTGACGCCGCCCGTACAACCCGCGAAGAAGGTCTCGCCGCCGGCGGGCCGGCGTCTCCCGTTCGTCCGGGCGGGAGAATCCGGCCCGCCGGGCTCTCTGTCACAGGGCCTAGAGTGCCCGCATGACGGTGCGCGTGGTGGTGGGCGGAGCGGTGTTCGACCAGGGGCGGCTGCTGGCCGCGCGGCGCAGCGCGCCACCCGAGCTGGCCGGGCGCTGGGAGCTGCCCGGCGGCAAGGCCGAGCCCGGTGAGACCCCGCCGCAGGCCCTGGTGCGGGAGCTGCGCGAGGAGCTGGGCGTCGAGGTCGAGCCGCTGGAGCCGCTGCCCGGCGAGTGGCCGCTGAAGCCCGGCTACGTCCTGCGGGTGTGGACCGCCGCGCTGCGCTCCGGCGAGCCGCGTCCGCTGGAGGACCACGACGAGCTGCGCTGGCTCACCCCCGAACGGGTGGACGAGGTCGACTGGCTCGATGAGGACCGGCCCGCGGTGGCGGAGGCGGTCCGGCGGCTGCGCGCCGCGGAACACCTCCATCCGCGCGCCCACTGAACCCGTTTGACCTCTTTCGGCCCTGCCGGGGCAGCCTGGGGCGGTACCCGGGGCAGGAATTCGGGTATGTACTGATTAACCCATCTGAATCCCTACATTCCGGCGGTGCCTCGCGGTGGCTGGGAAGTGATCGGCGTGAGTGAGAGCGCAGGGACGGCCGCCGGGCCCACCCCCGGTTTCGCCGAGTGGGTCTTCCCGGCCGAGCCGGGCGCCGTGCGCGACGCCCGCTGGCTGGTCCGGCAGGTGCTGGACGAGTGGGGTCTGTCGGCGCTGGGCGATGTGACGGCGCTGCTGGTGAGCGAGCTGGTCACCAACGCCCTGCGGTACGCGAGTGGCCCGATCGGGCTGCGCGTGTACGCCCGTCGCGAAACCGGTGTGCCGCGTTCCGTGCTGCGGGTGGAGGTGTCCGACCCGCTGGCCGATCCGCCGCACGCGCGGAGGGCGTCCGCGGAGGACGAGAGCGGCCGGGGGCTGGAGTTGATCGCCCGGGCCGCGCTGCGCTGGGGCACCCGGCTGGACCGGACTGGAAAAACGGTGTGGTTCGAGCTGCCTCTCCCCGGTTAGGAGTGAGGGGGAGCGCTGATCTTGAGCGCTTCATCAAAAGCCGGGACGGAAACGGATTGCGGGCTGAGATAGTGCTGTGATCGTGAAGACCGTACTCCGGATGGCCGTGGTGCTGGATACTCGGCTATCTGTAGCCGGTCGGAGCACCTGAGCCGGAGGGGACGGGCGCATGAGCGAGAAGCCAGCGGGGGCGGATACCCCCGAGGGGACGGTTGGTTCGCAGGTGTCGCCAGTGTCGCCAGTGTCGCAAATATCATCGATGTCCGATGTGTGGCAGAGCAGTTCGCCCGGATCGATCTATGACTACATCCGTGTCGCCTCCTTCTCGCTGGGTTCCGACGGCCGTATCGCACAGTGGAGTGAACGCGCCACCGAACTGCTGGGGCTGACGGCGGGCCAGGCCATCGGCCAGGACCCGGTGGAGGCCTTCGTACCGGATGAGCTGCGGGAGACCGGCCGCCGCAAGGTCGCCGACATCCTCGACGGCCGGGAGTGGACCGGGCTGGTCCCCTACCGCAATCCCGGTGGTCCGGGCGGAGTCGGCATCGCCGAGGTGTATGTGATGCCGGGCCAGGACGAGGGCGGGGAGCGCACCGCGCTCTGTATCGCCGTCGACGTGGGTGCCCTGCGCGGACTGGAAACCGACCTCGCCGCCTCGCAGGCCGTTTTCGGTCAATCTCCGCTTGGTTTCTTTCTCTTCGGTACAGATTTGCGCATGCTCCGGGTCAACGATCGCTTTGCGAAGGTTTTCGGCCGCCCGGTCGAGGAGTACCGCGGCGCCACCTCGCACGACCTGCTGCCCCGGGGCGAGGCCGACCGGCTCGCCGCCGCCCTGCGCCAAGTCCTGGACAGCGGACAGTCCTTGACGGACATGCCGCTCATGGGACCCGTGCCCGGCAGCCACGACCGCCGTCGCTGGTCGGTGTCGCTGTACCGGCTGCACAGCGGGTCGGGCCGCCCCATCGGCGTCGCCGGGCTCGCCACCGATGTCACCGGCCGCCGCCGCGCCGAGCAGGAGGCCGCGGGCGTACGCCGCAATCTGGCGCTGCTGAACGAGGCCGGGGCCCGAATAGGCACCTCGCTGGACCTGGAGACCACCGCCCGCGAACTCCTGGACGTGGCCGTCCCGCAGTTCTGCGACCTGGCCTCCGTCGACCTCTACCAGGGGCTGCTGTCCGGCGACGAGACCCCGCCCGGGCTCGCCGACGGCAGCGCCGAACTGCGCCGCGTCGCCTTCGCCAGCGCAGTCTCGGACGGCCCGGTCGCCTTCGGCGACGTCTACCGCACCGACGACAGCGGCCAGGGCGAGCTGCCCAAGCCCATCGAGGTCGGCGAGGTGCACCGCTACCCGTTCCACTCGCAGTGCGCCCACGCCCTGCGCACCGCCCAGGTCCGGGTCGTCACCGGGCGCGACAGCGGCGAGGGCATGGAACTCGGCGCCATGCTGCAGTCCACCCTCCTGGTGCCGATGGTCGCCCGCGACACCGTCGTCGGGCTCGTCCAGTTCTCCCGTACGAAGGGCAGCGAACCCTTCGGCGAGCGGGACCGGGCGCTCGCGGTCGAACTGGCCGCCCGCGCCGCCGTCTCCATCGACAACGCCCGGCTCTACCGCAGAGAACACGAGCGCGCGCTGATCCTGCAGCGCAGCCTGCTCCCGCCCGGCGACCCGGAGGCCGCCGGGCTCGACATCGCCTGCCGCTATCTGCCGGGCAACGCGGCCACCGAGGTGGGCGGCGACTGGTTCGACGTCATCGAACTGCCCGGACACCGCACCGCGCTGGTGGTCGGCGACGTGATGGGGCGGGGGCTGCGGGCCGCCGTCGCGATGGGCGAGCTGCGCACCGCCGTCCGCACGCTGGCCCTGCTGGACCTGGAGCCCGCCGAGGTGCTCTCCGCGCTGGACGAGATCGCCCGCGGACTGGGCGCGCCCGGCGGCTCGCCGAGCAGCGCGCGGGCCGCGGGGCGGTCCGCCGACGGCTCCTCCGACCTGTCCGAGGTCTACCTCGCCACCTGTGTCTACGCCGTCTACGACCCGGTCACCCGGCGCTGCACCTTCGCCAACGCGGGCCATCTGCCGCCCGCCCTGGTCGAACCGGGGGACGGCGCGCTGCTGATGGAGGTGCCGCCGGGGATGCCGCTCGGGGTCGGCGGCGAGCCGTTCGAGGAGATCGAGGTGGAGCTGCCGGACGGCGCGCTGCTGGCCCTCTACACCGACGGCCTGGTCGAGTCCCGCGACCACGCGCTGGACGAGGGGCTCCAGGACCTCCGTACCGCACTGTCCACCCACGAGGGCGCGGACAGCCCCGACAGCTCGCTGGAGGACATCTGCGACCACGTCCTCAGCAGCCTCGACACCCACCACGGCGAGGACGACATCGCCCTGCTCATGGCCCGGGTGCAGGGTCTGCCGAGCGGTTCGGTCGGCGACTGGAAGCTGCCGAGCGACCCGCAGTCGGTCGGCAAGGCCCGCGAACTCGCCCGTGAGCAGCTGGAGTCCTGGGGGATGGACGGTCTGGTCGACACCACCGAGCTGCTGGTCAGCGAGCTGGTGACCAACGCGCTGCGGTACGGCGAGGGCGAGATACGGCTGCGGCTGCTGCTGGACCGGACGCTGGTGTGCGAGGTCTGGGACGGCAACCTGGTCCAGCCCCGGCGGCGGCGCGCCCGCGACACCGACGAGGGCGGCCGCGGGCTGCAGCTGGTCGGCCTGCTCAGCGCGGGCTGGGGCAGCCGCCGCACCCCGCACGGCAAGACGGTCTGGTTCGAGCTGGCCCTCCCGGACGGCGAGTCCTCGGGCCCGGACTCGGTGGAAGCGCTGCTCAGCCTGTGGTGAGCCGTGGGCCCGCGGCACCGCGGGCCCACGACCGGACTGTCAGCCCTCCCGGCGGCGGATCTTGTTGCCCAGCCAGACCAGGGGGTCGTACTTGCGGTCCACGGCCCGCTCCTTGAGCGGGATCAGGGCGTTGTCGGTGATCTTGATCCCCTCGGGGCAGACCTCCGTGCAGCACTTGGTGATGTTGCAGTAGCCGAGCCCGTGCTCCTCCTGGGCCGCCCGCTTGCGGTCGATCCCCGTCTCGGCCGCCGCGTCCAGCGGGTGCATGTCCAGCTCGGAGACCCGCATCAGGAAGCGCGGGCCCGCGAACGCCTCCTTGTTCTGCTCGAAGTCGCGCAGGACATGGCAGGTGTCCTGGCACAGGAAGCACTCGATGCACTTGCGGAACTCCTGCGAGCGCCCCACGTCCTCCTGTTGCATCCGGTACTCACCCGGCCCCAGCCCCTCCGGCGGGACGAAGGACGGCACCTCCCGGGCCTTGGCGTAGTTGTACGAGACGTCCGTGACCAGGTCGCGGACGACCGGGAAGGCCCGCAGCGGGGTCAGGGTGATCGTCTCGTCGCGGCTGAAAACCGACATCCGTGTCATGCACAGCAGCCGGGGCCGTCCGTTGATCTCGGCGCTGCACGAACCGCACTTGCCCGCCTTGCAGTTCCAGCGGACCGCCAGGTCCGGTGCCTGGGTCGCCTGGAGGCGGTGGACGATGTCCAAAACGACTTCGCCCTCATTGACCTCGACGCGGAAGTCCCGCAGACCGCCGCCGTCCACATCGCCCCGCCAGACCCGGAAGTGGGCCTCGTACGCGCTCACTGCGTCAGCTCCTCGTCCGTCAGGTACTTCACCAGCTCGTCCTTTTCGAACAGGTTCAGCAGGTCGGGCCGGATGGGCGGCGTCTCGCGCTTCTCCAGCCGGATCTGCCCGCGCCCGGGGTCGGGCGGCGCGGCGAGACCGGCCGACGGGTCGGCCAGGCGGCAGACCAGGTTGACCCGGCGCCATTCGCGGTCCATCGCGGGACAGTCGTCGCGGGTGTGCCCGCCGCGGCTCTCGGTGCGCTCCAGGGCGGCGCGCGCCACGCACTCGCTGACCAGCAGCATGTTGCGCAGGTCGATGGCCAGGTGCCAGCCGGGGTTGAACTGCCGGTGGCCCTCGACCCCGGCCCGCCGCGCCCGCACCCGCAGCGCCGCCAGCCGGTGCAGCGCGTCCTCCATCTCACCGGCCCGCCGGATGATGCCCACCAGGTCGTTCATGGTCTGCTGCAGCTCCTGGTGGAGCGTGTACGGATTCTCGGCGGGGCTGACGGGCGGCTGCTCTCCGGCGGCTCCCCCGAGCCCCTCGCCGGGCGCCTCGCCGTCCTCGGCGCTGAACGGCCGCAGCGCCTCGGCCGCCGCCAGGTCCAGCTGGGCGTCGTCCGGCACCGGGCGGGCGCCCGCGGCGGCACTCTCCCGCGCGTACTGGGCCGCGTACAGCCCGGCGCGGCGGCCGAAGACCAGCAGGTCGGAGAGGGAGTTGCCGCCGAGCCGGTTGGAGCCGTGCATACCGCCCGCGACCTCGCCCGCGGCGAAGAGGCCGGGGACGCCGTTCGCGGCGGCGGTGTCCGGGTCGACGTCCACCCCGCCCATCACGTAGTGGCAGGTCGGACCGACCTCCATGGGCTCGGCCGTGATGTCGACGTCGGCCAGCTCCTTGAACTGGTGGTGCATCGACGGCAGCCGCCGCTTGATCACCTCGGCGGGCATCCGGGTGGAGACGTCGAGGAAGACGCCGCCGTGCGGGGAGCCGCGGCCCGCCTTGACCTCGGAGTTGATGGCGCGGGCCACCTCGTCGCGGGGGAGCAGCTCGGGCGGGCGGCGGTTGTGGTCCGGGTCCTCGTACCAGCGGTCGCCCTCGTCCTCGGACTGGGCGTACTTCTCCTTGAAGACGTCCGGAATGTAGTCGAACATGAACCGCTTGCCCTCGCTGTTGCGCAGCACCCCGCCGTCGCCGCGCACCGACTCGGTGACGAGGATCCCCTTGACCGAGGGCGGCCAGACCATGCCGGTCGGGTGGAACTGCACGAACTCCATGTTGATCAGCGGGGCCCCGGCGAGCAGGGCCAGCGCGTGGCCGTCGCCGGTGTACTCCCAGGAGTTGGAGGTCACCTTGAAGGACTTGCCGATGCCGCCGGTGGCCAGCACCACGGCCGGGGCCTCGATCGCGAAGAAGCGGCCGGACTCCCGTTCGTAGCCGAAGACCCCGGCGACCCGCTCGCCCGCCGCGTCCTTGACGATGCGGGTGACCGTGCACTCCTGGAAGACCTTGAGCCGCGCCTCGTAGTCGCCGGTCTCGGCCTTGTCCTCCTGCTGGAGGGAGACGATCTTCTGCTGCAGGGTGCGGATCAGCTCCAGCCCGGTGCGGTCGCCGACGTGGGCGAGCCGCGGGTACTCATGGCCGCCGAAGTTCCGCTGGGAGATCCTGCCGTCCGGGGTGCGGTCGAAGAGCGCGCCCCAGGTCTCCAGCTCCCAGACCCGGTCCGGGGCCTCCTGGGCGTGCAGCTCGGCCATCCGCCAGTGGTTGAGGAACTTGCCGCCGCGCATGGTGTCGCGGAAGTGCACCTGCCAGTTGTCGCCCGCGTTGACGTTGCCCATGCTGGCGGCGATGCCGCCCTCGGCCATCACCGTATGGGCCTTGCCGAACAGCGACTTGCAGATGACGGCGCAGCGCATGCCCTGTTCGCGTGCCTCGATCGCGGCCCGCAGCCCGGCGCCGCCCGCGCCGATCACGACCACGTCCCAGGCCTGACGTTCCACTTGCGTCATCGTTGAAGGCACCTCTCCTAGAAGAACCGGGGGTCGTCGAAGGCGCCGCTCGCCAGCAGATACACATAGAAGTCGGCGACGGCGACACTGATCAGCGACGCCCAGGCCAGCTGCATATGGCGTGCGTTGAGCGAGCTGACCCAGCCCCAGAGCCGGTAGCGCACCGGATGCCGGGAGAAGTGCTTGAGCCGCCCGCCGACGATGTGCCGACAGGAATGACAGGAGAGGGTGTACGCCCAGATCAGCGCGATGTTGGCGAGCAGCACCAGGGTGCCGAGGCCCATGTGACCCCACCGGCCGTGCTCGTCCCGGAAACCGAGCACGGTGTCATAGGTGAGGATTCCCGCGACGATCACCGCGAAGTAGAAGAAGTAGCGGTGGATGTTCTGCAGGACGAGCGGGAAGCGGGTCTCGCCGGTGTAGTTGGCGCGCGGTTCGGCGACCGCGCAGGCCGGTGGCGAGGCCCAGAAGCCCCGGTAATACGCCTTGCGGTAGTAGTAGCAGGTCAGCCGGAAGCCGAGCGGGAAGATCAGGATCAGCAGGGCGGGGGACAGGCCCCACCACCCACCGAAGATCTCCCAGTTCGCGCCGCCCTTCATGGGGACGCAGTTCTGCGCGATGCAGGGCGAGTAGAACGGGGAGACGTACGGCTCGGCGTAGTAGTTGTCCCCGGCGAAGGCCCGCCAGGTCGAGTAGACGATGAACGCGAACAGCCCGGCGGCGGTGACCGCGGGCTGCAGCCACCAGCGGTCGGTCCGCAGATGGCGGGCGGGGATGGCGGCGCGCGACGGGCTGCGCACGCCGCTCGTGGCCGCTTCCCGCTCGGAGGGCGTGGCGGCTTGGGGGTCGGTGCCAGTGGCCAAGGAAAACTCCGCGGTGGAGTGGTGTGGGGGACTGTCGGGCGCGGACCCGTCGGGCCGGGTGCGTCGCGCCGGGCGACCCCGTTTAAGGAGCGTGGCGGTCGCGCGCGCCGAGACCCTCGTCGTCGACGTCCGACCACAGCGCGCTGTCGTAGGGCGCGTCGGGGACCGGAACCATCTCGGGGCGCGGCCGCTCCGTGCCGGGGGCCGTATCGCACAGCAGGGCGAGACTCTCGCGCAGGTGGTCCGCGTCGGTGCGGACCCGTCGTATCTCCAGTCCGCCGGTGCCGACTCGGCCTTCCAGCCGGGTGACGGAACGGACCAGATCGTCGAGACAGCGTTGGACGGCCGTCAAGTCGTCGTTCAAGGACATGACTTGCCCTCACTTCCGCGGTTGCGGTTGGCGGCGCTCATGCGACAGCGAGTGTTACGCGTCACAGTCCTGGTTGGGAAGGGATCTGCCGCGATTGGCGGAGTCACCGGCGTGATCACGCCGCCGTGCGCCGGGGTGCGCGCCGGTCGTATTGATCCGGTCGGGTGATCCTGTCCCCTCCATGGCCGTCCCGAGGTGCTGTCCCATGATCCGTCGCTTTGAGTAAGGAGTATATGCGACAGGCGTCAAAATGTGCGAAATGCGCTTAATATCGGCACCCCCCGGAGGTCACGAGCCATGTCCATCGACAAGCGACGCTGCGCCATGCTGCTCGCCGCGGGAGTGCTGCTGCCGCTGCCCGTCCTCACCGGGTGCAGCTCCGGCGACGACGACGGCCCGCCGTCGCCCGCGGCCCGGGACATCGCCCCGGCCTCCCGCGCGCAGACCGCCCCCGGCGGCACGCTGCGCTGGGCGCTCGACGCCCGGCCCGCGACGTTCAACGCCTTCCAGAGCTCCGCCGACACCGGCACCGAGCGGATCGCCGGAGCGGTGCTGCCCGCGCTCCACACCCTCGACGCCCGCGGCCGCCCGCAGCTCAACGGCGACTACCTGGAGTCCGCCGAGGTGGTCTCGCGCGAGCCCAAGCAGGTCGTGGTCTACAAGCTCAACCCCAAGGCGGTGTGGAGCGACGGCCGCGCGCTCGGCGCGGAGGACTTCGCCGCCCAGTGGAAGGCCCTGCGCGGCACGGAGAACGCCTACTGGACCGCGCGCAACGCCGGATACGACCGCATCGCCAGGATCCAGCCGGGCGACAAGGAGCACGAGGTCAAGGTCACCTTCGCCAAGCCGTACACCGACTGGCGGTCGCTGTTCACGCCGCTGTACCCGAAGAGCATGATGAGCAACCCGGCCGTCTTCAACGCCGGGGCCCGCAAGGGGCTCGCCGTCAGCTCCGGCCCGTTCACGGTCCGCGAGGTGAAGGACACCTCGGTCACCCTCGTACGGAACCCCCGCTGGTGGGGCGACCGGGCCCGGCTGAACCGGCTGGTCTTCGAGGCCGTCCCGGCCGGGAAGCGGGCCGAGGCACTGATCGACGGGACCGTCGACATGGCCGAGGTCGACCGGTCGACGGCGCGCCGCGTCCAGGCCGCGGCGCCCGCCGGGAAGCGGGCCGCCGGGGCGAAGTCGCACCCCTCCGGCAAGGCGGGCGCGCCGAAACTGGAGACCCGCGCCCAGGACGCCGCGGACGCCACGCGCGCCCGGGCGGAGGCCGAGAACGCCCCGGCGGCCGAGCGGTCCGAGACCGTCGCCCTGCGCCGGTACAGCCTGCGCACGGCGCTGGACCCGGCGTACACCCAGCTCGCCATCAACGGCGCCAAGGGCCCGCTCGCGGATGAGCGGGTGCGCCGCGCGGTGGCCCGCGCGATCGACCGCGAGGCGCTCGCCAAGCTGGTGCTGGGGCCCTTCGGGCTGCCCGCCGAGCCGCTCGGCAACCACCTGCTGATGGCCGAGCAGAAGGGGTACAAGGACCACAGCGGCGCCCTCGGCGGCCGGGACGCCCAGGCCGCGCAGTCCCTGCTCGCCGACGCGGGCTGGCACCCCGGCGGCCCGGCCGCCCGCCAGAAGTCGGTCGACGGCAAGACGGAGGACAAGGCGGGCGACAAGACGGCCGACGAGCGGCGGCAGCCGGGCCCGGCCGGTGACAACGCGGACAAGCCCTCCGGCGCGGACCCCGCCGCGGGCGACGCGGGCCGGTCCGGGCGCTCCCGCCCGGCCGCCGTGCAGAAGAAGGGGCGGCCGCTGGTGCTGCGCTTCGTCCTCCCGTCCGACTCCGGCGGCGCCTCGCTGCGCGCCGTCGGGACGCGCATCGGCCGGATGCTGGAGGAGATCGGCGTCCGTACCGAGATCACCCGGGTGAAGAGCGACGACTTCTTCAAGAACCACATCGCCACCGGCAAGTACGACCTGGCCCTCTACTCCTGGCCCGCCTCCGCCTACCCGGCGACCGACGGCCGCCCGATCTACGCCAAGCCGCAGCCGGCCGCGGACGGCTCGCTGGTGGTCGAGCAGAACTACACCCGGGTCGGTACGGACCAGATCGACCAGCTCTTCGACCAGGCCCTCTCCGAGCTGGACGGCGGCGCCTCGCGCGCCCTGGTCGGCCGCGCGGACGCCCGGATCTGGGCGGCCGCCGGGTCGATTCCGCTCTACCAGCCGCCGCAGCTGGTCGCGGTCCGCAAGACGGTCGGCAACGCCGGAGCGTTCGGCTTCGCCACCCCCCGCTACCAGGACATCGGCTTCCGGAAGTAGCCGCGAGGGCGTGCGGGGGCAGGCGCGGGAGCGTGCGGGACGGCGTGGGGACGGGTGGCGGCATCCGTCCCCGCGCCGTCCCCTTACCATGGGGTGAGGCCGTGGCGTAAGCAGCCCGGCGGAAAGGCGCGCCGGACAAAGGAGCGCGCTGCCACCCACGAAACCGGGAGAAGCGCGCTCGTATGCCCACGCGCCACGACATTCGTAACGTCGCCATCGTCGCTCACGTCGACCATGGCAAGACGACCCTCGTCGACGCCATGCTCAAGCAGGCAGGTGCGTTCGCCGCGCATCAGCAGGTGGACGACCGGGTCATGGACTCCAACGACCTGGAGCGCGAGAAGGGCATCACCATTCTCGCGAAGAACACCGCCGTCAAGTACCACCCGGCGGACGGCAGTGATCCCGTCACCATCAACATCATCGACACCCCCGGCCACGCCGACTTCGGTGGCGAGGTCGAGCGCGGCCTGTCCATGGTCGACGCCGTGGTGCTGCTGGTGGACGCCTCCGAGGGCCCGCTGCCGCAGACCCGCTTCGTGCTGCGCAAGGCGCTGCAGGCCAAGCTGCCGGTCATCCTGTGCATCAACAAGACGGACCGCCCGGACTCCCGGATCGACGACGTCGTCAACGAGACGTACGACCTGTTCCTGGACCTGGACGCGACCGAGGAGCAGATCGAGTTCCCGATCGTCTACGCCTGCGCCCGCGACGGCATCGCCTCGCTGACCAAGCCGGAGGACGGCACCGTCCCGGCCGACAGCGACAGCCTCTGGCCGTTCTTCGTGACCCTGCTGGAGACCGTCCCGGCGCCCGAGTACGAAGCGGCCGCCCCGCTCCAGGCCCATGTCACCAACCTGGACGCGGACAACTTCCTCGGCCGGATCGCGCTGCTCCGCGTCGAGCAGGGTGAGCTGAAGAAGGGGCAGACCGTCGCCTGGATCAAGCGCGACGGCACGATCTCCAACGTCCGCATCACCGAGCTGATGATGACCGAGGCGCTCACCCGCAAGCCCGCCGAGGTGGCCGGTCCCGGCGACATCTGCGCGGTCGCCGGTATCCCGGAAATCATGATCGGCGAGACCCTGGCCGACCCCGAGAACCCGATCGCGCTCCCGCTGATCACCGTCGACGAGCCCGCCATCTCGATGACCATCGGCACCAACACCTCGCCGCTGGTCGGCAAGGGCGGCAAGGGCCACAAGGTCACCGCCCGGCTGGTCAAGGACCGGCTGGAGAAGGAGCTGATCGGTAACGTCTCGCTGCGCGTGCTGCCGACCGAGCGCCCCGACGCCTGGGAGGTGCAGGGCCGCGGTGAGCTGGCGCTGGCGATCCTGGTCGAGACGATGCGCCGGGAGGGCTTCGAGCTGACCGTCGGCAAGCCGGAGGTCGTCACCAAGGAGGTCGACGGCAAGCTCCACGAGCCGATCGAGCGCCTGACCATCGACGCCCCCGAGGAGCACCTCGGGGCCATCACCCAGCTGATGGCGACCCGCAAGGGGCGCATGGAGACCATGACCAACCACGGTTCCGGCTGGATCCGCATGGAGTGGATCGTGCCGTCCCGTGGCCTGATCGGGTTCCGCACCGAGTTCCTGACCCAGACCCGCGGCACCGGTATCGCGCACTCCATCTTCGAGGGCCACGAGCCGTGGTTCGGCGAGCTGCGCACCCGTAACAGCGGCTCCCTGGTGGCGGACCGCTCGGGCGCGGTGACCGCGTTCGCGATGACCAACCTCCAGGAGCGCGGCGTGCTCTTCACCTCGCCGGGCACCGAGGTGTACGAGGGCATGATCGTCGGCGAGAACTCGCGCGCCGACGACATGGACGTGAACATCACCAAGGAGAAGAAGCTCACCAACATGCGGTCCTCGACCGCGGACGTGACCGAGTCCCTGGTGCCGCCGCGGCTGCTCTCGCTGGAGCAGTCCCTGGAGTTCTGCCGCGACGACGAGTGCGTCGAGGTGACCCCGGAGACGGTCCGCATCCGCAAGGTCGTCCTGGACCAGAAGGAGCGCGGCCGCGCCGCCTCGCGCGCCAAGCGCTAGTTTTCCGCCTCCGTACGCCCCGGCAGCCCGGGCCTTCCGCTTCTCTCGCGGGGCCCGGGCTGTCGACGTTTCAGAAGAGCGCCCGTCAAGGGGATATCCGGCGAGCGGTGTCCGATTATCGGTGTCGAGGCTCCGCATGATGTGTTAACAGTCCGTTTCGCGCGTGTCTGTCTGTGACAGATTTGTCCGGATTCCGAAGCTCCGCGCGTAGATGATGTGACCAAAGCGAGACCCATAAGGTGTGGTTTACGGGGCTGGCGTGCTCAATCATGGGGTCCATTGAGCTCGGGTCAACGGGTCGCGCGCTGTGGGGAGTGCGGGCCTTCGAGCACATCTGGGGGGTCCGGTCCCTTTCGCTGTCAGGGGTGTCAGCGTGTCTCCGGACACCCCTCTCGTAGCAGCAGAGGACTCCGGAGGAGGCAAACCCATGCGTGGTGCCAAGAGCGCCAAGTGGGTCGCGATGGCCGCGGTCGTGGCACTGGGCGCGACCGCTTGTGGCGGCGGCGGTGACAAGGGCGACGACGAGAACGCGGCCGTCGACCCGAACGGTGTGTACACCTATCAAGACGTCGAGCCGCAGAACCCGTTGATCCCGACCAACACCAACGAGGTCGGCGGCGGGTACATCCTGAAGAACCTCTTCCGCGGCTTGGTCGACTACGACGTCAAGGGCAAGCTGCGCAACCAGGTTGCCGAGAGCGTCGATTCGCCGGACAACCAGAAGTTCACGGTGAAGCTCAAGAAGGGCTGGAAGTTCCACAACGGCGAGCCGGTCACGGCCAGCTCCTTCGTGGACGCCTGGAACTTCGGCGCCAACGCCAAGAACGCCCAGCTCAACTCCTCTTGGTTCGCCGACATCAAGGGCTACGACGAGGTCCACCCGGAGAAGGGTGACCCGAAGGCCGAGAAGATGTCGGGCCTCAAGGTGGTGAACGACAACGAGTTCACCATCGAGCTGTCGCACCCGGTCTCCACCTTCAAGGACCGGCTCTTCTACGACGCCTTCTTCCCGCTTCCCAAGGCCTTCTACAAGGACCCGAAGAAGTTCGGTGAGGCCCCCATCGGCAACGGCCCCTACGAGGTCGACGGCAAGTGGGAGCACAAGGTCCAGTTCAAGGTGAAGAAGTACGCCGGGTACCAGGGCGTGGACAAGCCCAAGAACGGCGGCATCGTCTTCAAGTTCTACAACAAGGACGAGAGCGCCTACAACGACCTGGTCTCCGACAAGCTGGACGTGATGTACCAGGTCCCGCCGTCGTCGATCAACGTCTACAAGACCGACCTCGGTGACCGCTCGGCGGACCAGATGTTCGGCGGCAACACCACCATCGCCTTCCCGATGTACGACAAGGAATGGGCGAAGCCGGAGAAGGCCAAGGTCCGGCAGGGTCTGTCCATGGCGATCGACCGCGAGACCATCACCAAGACCGCCCTGAAGGGCTCGAAGGACCCGGCCGACGGCTGGACCCCGAAGGTCGTCGAGGGCTACCAGCCCAACGCCTGCGGTGAGTTCTGCAAGTTCGACCCGAAGAAGGCGAAGCAGCTCATCAAGGCCGGTGGCGGCGTCCCCGGCAACAAGATGACCATCGCCTACAACGCCGACGGCGGTAACAAGGAATGGGCCGAGGCGGTCTGCAACGACATCAAGCAGAACGCCGGCGTCCCCTGTGAGGCCGAGCCGCGCGCGACGTTCCAGCAGCTGCGCACCGAGATCACCGAAAAGAAGATGAACAGCGCGTTCCGGATGGCCTGGGTCCAGGACTTCCCGAACATCTCCAACTTCATCGCGGAGCAGTACCGCACCGGTGCCGGCGCGAACGACTCCGGCTTCAGCGACAAGAAGCTCGACAAGCTGATGGAGGAGGCCGACTCGGCCAAGACCATCGAGGAGTCCAACAAGCTCTACGCGAAGGCCGAGGCGAAGCTCAAGGACACCATGCCCTCCATCCCGCTCTTCTTCGACCACACCAACGGCGGTCACTCGAAGAACGTGCAGAACGTCAAGTTCGACACGTTCCGGCAGGCGATCTGGACCGACGTCGAGGTCAAGAAGTAGTCGAGAGGCTGTGACGCACTCCCGGTGACCGCCCGTCCTTGACGACGGGCGGTCGCCGGGCGCGTCGGCGACAGGAGGACACCCATGGGGCGATACGTCGCGAGGCGACTGCTCCAGATGATCCCGGTCTTCATCGGGACCACACTGCTCATCTTTCTGATGGTGTATTCGCTGCCCGGCGATCCCGTCAAGGCGCTCTTCGGCCAGCGGGCATCCGACCCCGCCACGGTCGAGCGACTGCGCCATCAATTCGGCCTGGACAAGCCGCTGCTGACCCAGTACTGGGACTACATCACCGGGCTGTTCAGAGGCGACTTCGGGCAGAGCTTCACCGGCCGTCCGGTCGCGGATCTGATGGCCGACGCCTTCCCGGTCACCATCCGGCTCGCGCTGCTCGCCTTCAGTATCGAACTGGTCATCGGCGTCACCCTCGGTGTGGTGACCGGCCTGATGCGCGGCAAGTTCCTGGACCGGTTCGTGCTGGTGTTCACCCTGATCGTGACCTCGATCCCGGTGTTCGTGATCGGCTTCGTCACCGTGTTCCTGTTCGGCCTCAAATGGAAGGTCATCACCCCGACCGTCCAGGACTCCATGGACATCCAGCAGCTGCTGGCACCGGCCCTGGTGCTGGGTGCCCTCTCGCTCGCGTATGTGTCCCGGCTGACCCGGACCACCGTGGTGGAGAACCTGCGCGCCGACTACATGCGCACCGCGCTCGCCAAGGGCCTGCCACGGCGCCGGATCATCGGCGTCCACCTGATGCGCAACTCGCTCATCCCTGTCGTCACGTTCCTCGGCACCGACCTCGGCACCCTGATGGGCGGCGCGATCGTCACCGAGGGCATCTTCAACATCCAGGGCGTCGGCAACACCCTCTTCCGGGCGATCCAGACCAGTGAGGGTCCCACCGTCGTCGGCATCGTGACCGTACTGGTCCTCGTCTACCTGGTGAGCAGCCTGGTCGTCGACCTGTTGTACGCAGTCCTGGACCCGAGGATCCGCTATGCCTGAGAAAACCCTGGCCCCCGAGGGCAGCCCCGTAACGGCGGCCGCCGCCGCGCCCCTGCCGGGCGGCGGCGAGGTCACCAAGGCACGCAGCCTGGGGCAGGACGCCTGGCGCGAACTGCGCCGCAACCCCATCTTCTGGGTCTCCGCCGTGCTGCTGGTGCTCTTCCTGGTGATGGCGGCCCTGCCCAGCCTGTTCACCGGCACCGATCCGGGCCACGCCGATCTGCGCAACCACTACCTGGGCAAGCCGGAGTGGGGACACTTCTTCCAGCCGGACTGGTTCGGCTACAACGGCCAGGGCCAGAGCGTCTACGCCCGGACGATCTACGGCGCCCGCGCCTCGGTCATCATCGGCGTCTGCGTGACCCTCGGGGTCACCCTCGTCGGCGGTCTGGTGGGCATGTTCGCGGGGTACTTCGGCGGCTGGCTCGACACCCTGCTCTCCCGGCTCACCGACATCTTCTTCGGCATCCCGCTGCTGCTCGGCGGCATGGTGCTGCTCCAGGCGTTCACCCACCGCACCATCTGGACCGTGGTGCTCGCCCTCGCCACCTTCGGCTGGATGCCGCTCGCCCGCGTGATGCGCGGCGCGGTCATCACCCAGAAGCAGGCCGACTTCGTGACGGCGGCCCGGGCGCTGGGCGCGGGCACCACCCGCATCCTGCTCCGGCACATCCTGCCCAACGCGCTCGCCCCGGTGATCGTCGTGGCCACCATCGCGCTCGGAGGCTTCGTCTCCGCCGAGGCCACGCTGTCGTACCTTGGTATCGGCCTTCAGTCGACCGTCTCGTGGGGTGTGGACATCTCGGACGCGCAGAACGTGCTGCGGGACGCCCCGCACGTCCTGCTCGTACCGGCCACCTTCCTGAGCCTGACCGTGCTGTCGTTCATCCTGCTCGGCGACGCGGTGCGCGACGCCTTCGACCCCAAGCTGCGCTGAGGGAGGCGTACGTGACCACCATCGAGAAGACCGGCGCGGAGCCCTCCGCGCGCGACCAGGACGCAGACGGCGGCCCGCTGCTGGAAGTCCGTGATCTGCACGTGGAGTTCCACACCCGGGACGGCGTCGCCAAGGCCGTCAACGGCGTCAGTTACTCCGTGAGCGCGGGCGAGACGCTGGCCGTGCTGGGCGAGTCCGGCTCGGGCAAGTCCGTGACCGCGCAGGCCATCATGGGCATCCTGGACATGCCGCCCGGCAAGATCCCGCAGGGCCAGATCCTGTTCCGTGGCGAGGACATGCTCACCATGGCTCCGGAGGAGCGCCGCAAGATCCGTGGCCGCAGGATCGCCATGATCTTCCAGGACGCGCTCTCCGCGCTGAACCCGGTGCTCTCCGTCGGCTACCAGCTCGGCGAGATGTTCCGGGTCCACCAGGGGCTGTCCAAGAAGGACGCCAAGACCAAGGCCATCGAGCTGATGGAGCGGGTGCGCATCCCCGCCGCCAAGGAGCGGGTGGGCGACTATCCGCACCAGTTCTCCGGCGGTATGCGCCAGCGCATCATGATCGCCATGGCGCTGGCCCTGGAGCCGGACCTGATCATCGCCGACGAGCCGACCACCGCGCTCGACGTGACCGTCCAGGCCCAGGTGATGGAGCTGCTCGCGGAGCTTCAGCGCGAGTACAACATGGGACTGATCCTGATCACCCATGACCTGGGCGTGGTCGCGGACGTCGCCGACAAGATCGCGGTGATGTACGCGGGCCGGATCGTGGAGACCGCCCCCGTGCACGAGCTGTACAAGCGCCCGGCCCACCCGTACACCAAGGGACTGCTCGACTCGATCCCGCGGCTGGACCACAAGGGCCAGGAGCTGTACGCGATCAAGGGGCTGCCGCCCAACCTGCTCAAGATCCCGAGCGGTTGCGCCTTCAACCCGCGCTGCCCGAAGGTCCAGGACATCTGCACCACCGAGGTCCCGGCGCTGGCCGCGGTGACCGAGCAGGACGGCACCGCGCTGCCGGGCCGCGGCAGCGCGTGCCACTTCTGGAAGGAGACGATCCATGGCTGAGACGGAGAAGAACGACAAGGCCATGGAACCCGCGGCTCCGGCCGACGCCACCCCCAACGTCACCGAGGTGGAGACGGTCGACGCCGCCACCGAGGACGAGGCGGTCGCGGCGCTCGACGCGCAGGTCGACCGGGGCGAGCCGATCCTCCAGGTGCGCAACCTGGTCAAGCACTTCCCGCTGACCCAGGGCATCCTCTTCAAGAAGCAGGTCGGCGCAGTCAAGGCGGTCGACGGCATCTCCTTCGACCTCTACCAGGGCGAGACGCTCGGCATCGTCGGCGAGTCCGGCTGTGGCAAGTCCACCGTCGCCAAGCTGCTGATGACCCTGGAGACCGCCACCGCGGGCGAGGTGTTCTACAAGGGCCAGGACATCACCCGGCTGTCCGGCCGCGCCCTGCGCGCCGTCCGTCGCAACATCCAGATGGTCTTCCAGGACCCGTACACCTCGCTCAACCCCCGCATGACGGTGGGCGACATCATCGGCGAGCCGTACGAGATCCACCCCGAGGCCGCGCCCAAGGGTGACCGGCGGCGCAAGGTCCAGGAGCTGCTGGACGTCGTCGGCCTCAACCCCGAGTACCTCAACCGCTATCCGCACCAGTTCTCCGGCGGCCAGCGCCAGCGCATCGGCATCGCCCGCGGCCTCGCGCTCAACCCGGAGATCATCATCTGCGACGAGCCGGTCTCGGCGCTGGACGTGTCGGTGCAGGCGCAGGTCATCAACCTGATGGAGAAGCTCCAGGACGAGTTCAACCTGTCCTACATCTTCATCGCCCACGACCTGTCCATCGTCCGGCACATCTCCGACCGGGTCGGCGTGATGTACCTGGGCAAGATGGCCGAGATCGGCACCGACGCCGAGATCTACGACCACCCGACGCATCCGTACACCCAGGCCCTGCTGTCCGCCGTCCCGGTCCCCGACCCGGAGGCGCGGGAGGGCCGGGAGCGCATCATCCTCTCCGGAGACGTCCCCTCCCCGGCCAACCCGCCCTCCGGTTGCCGCTTCCGCACCCGCTGCTGGAAGGCCGAGGACAAGTGCGCGAAGGAGGTGCCGCTGCTCGCCATCCCCGAGCGCTTCGCCGGTACGGACTCGCTCGCGGCGCACGAGTCGGCGTGCCACTTCGCGGAGGAGAAGGACGTGGTGCACGCGTAACGCCCCCGCGGGCGCATGACGTGACGAGGGCCCGCCCGGACCGCAGCGCCGCGGTCCGGGCGGGCCCTCGTGGTGGTTCAGGCGGACGGGCCCGGGCAGGGGTGTCCGACGACGGCCCCGCCTCAGCGGCCGTGCACCGCCTCGTACTCGGCTTGCAACTCCTCCGCGATCACGTCTCCGCCCTCCCGGCGCCAGCGGGCGACCGCGCCGTCCCAGGCCGAGACCGGCTTCTGGCCCTGGGCGATGGCGTTGGTGGCGTCATTGAAGATCAGCGAGAGGTTCTGGGTCTTCTTGACGCCGGTGCGGCTGATCAGCCCCGAGTCGGGCCGGGAGAGGGCGATGGGGAGCTGGGCGGTCTGGTAGGCGTGGGCGCGTCGGGCGGCGCCGGGGTTGCCGGGGAAGTAGCTGACGGTCGGCGGACAGGTGATGTACTTGATCGGCACGACGCCGGGGTTCTCCCGGCCCGCGAGGTCGGTCAGTTCGAGGTCGCCGTCCGGGGTCCGGGTGAAGTGGATGCCTTCCACACCGTAGTTGGTCAGCTCGAACTCCCTGGTGCCGAAGGGCGCGGCCAGGAAGTTCATGATGCGCAGGATGAGGCGGATACGGTCCGGGGACGCCTTCTTGAGGATCGTGTAGCCGTAGGTGCCCGGGTGGAAGTGGGCCACGGGACCGCTGCCCAGGCCGGTGGGGGCGCGGAGCAGGTCCACGGTGAACTTCTTCACGTCCGTGACGCGCTTCGGGTAGGCGTTGTAGGTGTCCTCGTAGGAGCGGATGGACTCGTTCTGGAACAGCGCCTCGATCTGCGGGTTCATGACCGTGGTGCCGCCGGGGTACACCGCCCCGCTCCGGTACACCTTCCGGGCGAACGCCACGGCCTCACGGAACTCCGGCGCGGCCTCGGCCTTCACGAAGGTGCCGTCCGCCGTGCGCCGCCACTGGTTGGGGGCACCGTGCCAGGCGGAGAACGAGCGGAGGCCGAAGAGGAACGTGCCGATGTGGCCGAGGCCCCAGGTGCGGTGGCCGGCGAGCCGCTCGAGGGCGTCCAGGTACTGGTCGGCGGTCCAGTGCTCGTAGGGGCCGCCCATCGCCGTGGTGAACTGCTCGCGGTTGGCCATCATCACGGTGTACGTGCGCGGGCGGATGATCGGGACGCCCCGGATCCGGCCCGCCATCAGCCCGACGTTCCGCCAGGCGTAGCCGGGGAGGTTGGCCAGGTTGGGGTACTCCCGGACGGCGTCTCCCGAGAGGTGGCCGGACAGGTCCTGGGCGACGGCCGTGGCGTAGTCGGCGATCCTGGGGATCGTGTCGCGGCACATCACGGCATCGGGCATGTCCCCGCTGGCCATGAGGGTGGCGAGCTTCGCCTGGAGGTTGGCGGTGGGGACCATGCGGAGCCTCAGATCGACGCCGAGGGCCTTGTTGATCGCCTGCCAGAACCTGTTCTCGCCGACCGGGGCCGGTGGCTGCTCGTACGTCTCCACCAGGACCGTGACCGTCTCGCCGTTGCCGGGCCGCTCGGGGACGGAGGTCACCAGCTCGGAGGGGTAGCTGAAGTAGGCCGGGTCGACGCCCTCGGGGTCGGCGGGCAGATCCGGTTCGGGGACCTTCGCCGGGACGTGGTCGGGCCATGGCACCCGGTCCACACCGACGTTGCTCGCGCTCACCGCCTCCTTGGTGGCGCAGCCGACCAGGGCCGGGGCGCCCAGGGTGAGAGCGGCTGCCGCGCCCAGTACGCCGCGACGGGTCGGGGATGTCATGGCAGCCTCCTCAGCTCTTGATGGCACCGGTCAGCACGCCCTTGGTGAAGTAGCGCTGCACGAACGGGTAGACGATCAGGATCGGGACGGTGGCGATCACGACGGTCGCCATCTGGAGGGTCTGCGGGGACGTCGACGCCACGTCGCCGATCGATCCCGCGTTGCCGCCCAGCGCCTGGCCCTTGGTGATGACGGTCTGGAGCACGGCCTGGAGCGGCCACTTCGTGGAGTCGTCGAGATACAGGACCGCATGGAAGAAGCTGTTCCAGTAGCCGACCGCGTAGAACAGGCCGACCACGGCGATCACCGCCTTGGACAGCGGCAGCACCACCTGGACCAGGGTCCGCAGCTCGCCCGCGCCGTCGATCCGCGCCGCGTCGTACAGCTCCTCCGGCAGACCCTGGAAGAAGCCGCGCAGGACGACCAGGTTGAAGACGTTGACCGCGACGGGCAGGACGAGCGCCCAGTAGCTGTCCAGCAGTCCGAGGTTCTTGACGATCAGATAGCTGGGCAGCATGGCGGGCGGGAAGAGGAAGGTGAACAGCACCATCAGCAGCAGCGGCCTGCGGAGCGAGAAGTGCGGCCGGCTCAGGGCGTAGGCCAGCGCGACCGTGGTCACCAGGCTGACTAGGGTGCCGCCGATGGTCACCCCCACGCTGACCAGCAGGGCGCGGGTGACCGTCCCGCCCGACAGGATCTCCGCGTACGCACGGAGGGTCGGCTCGGTCGGGAACAGCACCCAGCCGCCGTTCTCGGTGACCTCTTCCGGCGAGGCGAGGCTGGTGGAGAGCACCACCAGGAACGGGACGGTGACCAGCAGGCAGATCACCACCAGGGCGAAGCCCTTGCCGATACGGGTCGGCAGCTTCGGCCGCTCCATCCAGGCCGGGCGGGCGTCCTCGCTCCCGTCGGCCTCGATCGCCGCCGGGCCCGCGGCCATGGCGGTGGTGGTCGTACGCGGTGCCGCGCTCGTGCTCACTTGTAGACCCCCTGTTCGCCCATGCTGTGCGCGATCTTGTTGGCCGCGTAGACCAGCAGAGCGCCGATGACGCCCTTGAAGAGTCCGGCCGCCGCCGCGTAGCCCCAGTCGGCGCCCATCACGCCCTGCCAGTAGACGAAGGTGTCGAGCACCTCGCCCGCCTCCGGTCCGACCGCGTCCCGCTGGAGCAGGATCTGTTCGAAGCCGACGGTGAGGATGTCGCCCAGCCGCATGATCAGCAGCAGGATGACGATGGGGCGCAGGGCCGGCAGGGTCACGTGCCAGAAGCGGCGCCAGGGGCCCGCGCCGTCCATGGCGGCGGCCTCGTACAGCTGCTCGCTCACCTGGCTGAGGGCGGCGAGGAAGATGATCGTGCCCCAGCCGCAGTCCTTCCAGATGATCTCCGCGACCATCAGCGGCTTGAACGAGTCGGGGTCGGCCATGACGTCGACGGTGTGCAGACCCGCGTCACCGAGCATCCCGTTGAGCATGCCGGTGGAGCCCAGGATCTGCTGGAAGAGGGCGACCACGATCACCCACGAGATGAAGTGCGGCAGATAGACGACGCTCTGCACAACCGTGCGGACCGAGCCTCGCGCGAGGCTGTGCAGCAGCATCGCGAGCGCGATCGGCAGCGGGAAGAAGAACACGATCTGGAGGCCCGCGATGGCCACCGTGTTCCAGGCCGCCCGCCAGAAGGCGTCGTCGGAGAACATCGCGCTGAAGTGTCCGAAGCCGATCCAGGGGCTCTCCCAGACGCCCTGGTACGGCACGTAGTCCTTGAAGGCGATGACGTTGCCGGCCAGGGCGGCGTAGTGGAAGACCAGGAAGTAGACGACGGCGGGCGCGGAGAGCAGCAGCAGGGTGCGCTGGCTGCGGAGCCGCGCTCGGCGGCGGGCTCTCGGCGCGGTGTCGGCCATGGGGCGGACCCCCTCGGAGTCTCGGACACGGTCGAGGCGCAGCTAAACCGCTTGCTCTGGGGGCGGTCAAGGGGTCGGATTGAATCGATTTAAATTCCCGAACAGGTGCTTGAAACATGGGAGATGATGCGTCACAGTGTTGTAGAAAGCGCTTGCCGAGCGCGGGACGTACCGCTCGGCTCGCGCTTTACCAATGGCATTCCCGATGCCGTTTCCGGGCGCTGCCGGGCCGCTGCCACGGACAGCGGTCACCGGCGTGCGGGTCTCCCGGCCCTGGGGTGTGATGAGGACATAGGCCCTGTCCGGCGGATCTTCGCGGGGCCGCGACGCCTGGTACCGCACCTCGCTGCGTTGTCGGAGTCGTCCGAGTACGCCCAGTACGAGGACGATCCTCCGCCTCGCGATGCACGGCACCAGACGCCGCGGCCTGATCCACGAAGATCCGCCGGACAGGACCTAAGGCGGATCTTGGACCGGGTCCTCGGGAGGCGCCATGCGCGGAGCCCAGCACGTCATGCGGACGCGGTGCGTGCGGGTGCGGTGCGTCCTGTGCGCCCTCTGCGTCGCCGCCGTCCCGGCTGTCGCGGGCTGCGGCGGTGGCTCCGGTTCGTCCGAGGGCATCGTCCGCTCCTCCTGGGGCGATCCGCCGAACCCGCTGGAGCCCGCCAACACCAACGATGTCCAGGGCGGCAAGGTCCTCGACATGATCTTCCGGGGGCTCAAGCGGTACGACCCGGCGACCGGTGAGGCCAAGGACGCGCTCGCCGAGCGGATCACCACCGACGACCAGCGCACCTACACCGTCACCATCAAGAAGGACCGGCGGTTCGGCAACGGCGAGAAGGTCACCGCCAAGTCCTTCACTGACGCCTGGAATTACGGCGCCCTGCTCGACAACAAGCAGCGCAACGCCTACTTCTTCGAGTACATCGAGGGGTACGACAAGGTCCACCCCACCACCGGCCGCCCCACCGCCCGTACCCTCTCCGGGCTGCGGGTGACGGGGGAGCGGACCTTCACCGTCCGGCTCACCCAGAAGTTCTCCTCCTGGCCCAAGACGCTCGGCTACAACGCCTACGCGCCGCTGCCCCGGGCCTTCTTCGAGGACCACGAGGCCTGGCTGAAGAAGCCCGTCGGCAACGGCCCCTACCAGGTGCGGTCGTACGACAAGGGCGCGGTCATGAAGCTGCGCGCCTGGGGCGGTTACCGGGGGCCCGACAAGGCCCGTAACAAAGGGGTCGACCTCCGCGTCTACACCGACAGCAACACCGCCTACACCGATCTCCAGGCGGGCAACCTCGATCTGGTGGACGACGTCCCGGCCCAGCAGCTGAAGTTCGTCCGCTCCGATCTCGGCAACCGCTACATCAACCAGCCCGCCGGGATCATCCAGACCCTCACCTTCCCGATGTACGACAAGGCCTGGAGCGGGCCCGCCCGGGCGAAGCTGCGCCGCGGCATCTCCATGGCGATCAACCGCGCGCAGATCACCGATCGGATCTTCCGGGGCACCCGCACCCCCGCCACCGACTGGACCTCGCCGGTGCTGCGCCGCCAGGGCGGCTACCAGCCGGGGCTGTGCGGGGACGCCTGCAGTTACGACCCGGACCGGGCGCGGAAGCTGATCGCGGCGGGCGGCGGGCTGCCCGGCGGCCGGATGACGATCACGTACAACGCCGACACCGGCTCCCACAAGGACTGGGTCGACGCCGTCTGCAACAGCGTCAACACCGCGCTGCGCAGCGACCGGGCGTGCGTCGGCAAGCCGGTCGGCACCTTCGCCGACTACCGCAACAAGATGGCCGGGAAGCGGATGACCGGCCCCTTCCGGGCGGGCTGGCAGATGGACTATCCGCTGATCCAGAACTTCCTGCAGCCGCTGTACTACACGGACGCCTCCTCCAACGACGGCCACTGGAGCGACACCGGCTTCGACCGGCTGGTGAACCAGGCCAACGCGGCGTCCGCCGACGGGTCGTCCATCACCGCCTTCCAGAACGCCGAGAAGATCCTCGCCCGGCAGATGCCCGCCATTCCGCTCTGGTACCAGAACGGCAGCGCGGGCTACGCGCCCCGGCTGCGCGAGGTGACGCTGAACCAGTTCAGCGTCCCCGTCTACCACCAGATCAGGGTCGGCTGAGCCATGGGCCGCTATGTGCTGCGGCGGCTGCTGCAGATGATCCCGGTCTTCCTCGGCGCCACGTTCCTGATCTTCTTCATGGTCTACGCGCTCGGCGACCCGGTCGCCGCCCTCTTCGGCGACAAGGCGCCCGACCCGGCCACCGCGGCCCGCATCCGCAAGGATCTCTACCTCGACGAACCGCTGTGGAGCCAGTACGTCCACTACATGGGGCAGGTCTTCGGCGGTCAGTTCGGCACCGCCTTCAACGGACAGCCCGTCACCGAGCTGATGGCCGGGGCCTTCCCCGTCACCCTGCGGCTCACCATCGTCGCGGTCGTCTTCGAGATGGCGCTCGGCGTCACCCTCGGCGTGCTCAGCGGATTGCGCCGCGGCCGGGGCCTGGACACCTCGGTGCTGCTGCTCACCCTGCTCGTGGTGTCCATTCCGACGTTCGTCAGCGGCACCGTGCTGCAGTACGTGTTCGGCGTGCGGTGGGGCTGGGCCCGGCCGTCCGTCGCCCCCGAGGCACCGTTCACCGAACTGCTGCTGCCCGGGGTGGTGCTGGGGCTGGTGTCCCTCGCGTACACGACCCGCCTGACCCGCACCTCGCTCGTCGAGAACGCCCGCGCCGACTACGTCCGCACCGCCGTCGCCAAGGGGCTGCCGCGCCGCCGGATCGTCGTCCGGCATCTGCTGCGCACCTCGCTGATCCCGGTGGTGACCTTCATCGGCACCGATATCGGCGCGCTCATGGGCGGGGCCATCGTCACCGAGCGGATCTTCAACATCCACGGCGTGGGCTACCAGCTCTACCAGGGCATCCTGCGCCAGAACTCGCCGACCGTGGTCGGCTTCGTCACCATCCTGGTGATCGTCTTCCTGCTCGCCAACCTGCTCGTCGACCTCCTCTACGCCGTGCTCGACCCGAGGATCCGGTATGCCTGAGCCCTTTGAGCCCCGTGAGCCCTTCGAGGCGCGATCCGACGCACCGTCCAGCCAGCCGGACCTCGCCGCCACCGGCACCGCGACCCTGGAGAGCGGGCCGCGCGGCCGTCCGTGGCGCCGCCGTCCCCTCCCGCGCCTGCGGTGGCGGGCCGCCGCGCGCCCCGCCGCCGAAGGCCCCGCCACCGGCTCCCGCGGGCTGTGGTCCGACGCCTGGCACGATCTGCGCCGCAACCCCGTCTTCGTCGTCTCCGCGCTGGTCATCCTCTTCCTCGTCACCATCGCGGTGTGGCCGCAGCTGATCGCGGACGGCAACCCGTACCAGGGCAACCTGGCCAAGGCGCAGGACGGCCCGGCGCCCGGCCACCCCTTCGGCTTCGACCTCCAGGGCCGGGACGTCTACACCCGCACCGTCTACGGCGCCCGCGCCTCCATCACCGTCGGCATCTGCGCGACCGCCGGCGCGGCCCTGCTCGGCAGCGTGCTGGGCGGCCTCGCCGGATTCTTCGGCGGCTGGTGGGACGGGCTGCTCTCGCGGATCGCCGATGTCTTCTTCGGCATCCCGATCCTGCTCGGCGGGCTGGTCTTCCTGTCGGTGGTCACCAGCGGTTCGGTGTGGCCGGTGGTCGGCTTCATCGTGCTGCTGGGCTGGCCGCAGATCTCCCGTATCGCCCGCGGCGCGGTCGTCACCGTCAAGCAGCAGGACTACGTGCTCGCGGCGCGCACCCTCGGCGCGGGCAACGGCCGGATGCTGCTGCGGCACATCGCGCCCAACGCCGTCGCCCCCGTGATCGTCGTCGCGACCATCGCGCTCGGCACGTACATCGCGCTGGAGGCGACCCTGTCCTTCCTCGGCGTCGGGCTGAAACCGCCCACCGTCTCCTGGGGCATCGACATCTCGTCCGCGTCCACCCAGATCCGCAACGCCCCGCACATGCTGCTGTGGCCCGCGGCGGCGCTCAGCATCACCGTGCTCGCGTTCATCATGCTCGGCGACGCGGTGCGCGACGCCCTCGACCCGAAGCTGCGCTAGCCATGACCCGGCTGCTGGACGTACGGGACCTGCGCGTCGCCTTCCGCACCCGGGACGGTGTCGCCGAGGCGGTGGGCGGGGTGAGCTACGCCGTCGACGCGGGGCGGACGCTGGCCGTGCTGGGCGAGTCGGGGTCGGGGAAGTCCGTGACCGCCCAGGCGATCATGGGCATCCTCGACACCCCGCCCGCCTTCGTCACCGGCGGCAAGGTCTTCTTCCAGGGCCGCGACCTGCTGACCCTGGGCCGTGAGGAGCGCCGCCGGATCCGCGGCGCCAAGATGTCGATGATCTTCCAGGACGCGCTGTCCGCCCTCAACCCGGTGCTCCCGGTGGGCGCCCAGCTCGCCGAGATGTACCAGGTGCACCGCGGCATGTCGCGCGGGGACGCCCGGGCGCGGGCCGTCGAGCTGATGGACCGGGTCCGCATCCCGGCCGCGGCGGCGCGGGCCGGGGACTATCCGCACCAGTTCTCGGGCGGCATGCGCCAGCGCATCATGATCGCCATGGCGATCGCGCTGGAGCCGGAGCTGATCATCGCCGACGAGCCGACCACCGCGCTCGACGTCACCGTCCAGGCCCAGGTCATGGATCTGCTGGCGGAGCTGCGCCGCGAGTACGCCATGGGGCTCATCCTCATCACCCATGACCTGGGCGTGGTCGCGGACGTCGCCGACACCATCGCCGTGATGTACGCGGGCCGGATCGTGGAGACCGCGCCGGTGCGCGACCTGTACCGGCGCCCCGCCCACCCGTACACCCGCGGCCTGCTCGACTCCATCCCGCGCGTGGACCAGCGGGGCGGCGAGCTGTACGCGATCAAGGGGCTGCCGCCCAGCCCGCTCGCGCTCCCCGCGGGCTGCCCGTTCCACCCCCGCTGCCCGCGCGCCCGCGACCTCTGCCGCACCGACCGGCCGCCGCTGTACGAGGTGGCCGCTGACGGGGCGACGGATGCCGGGGCCCAAGGGCGGGCCAGCGCCTGCCACTTCTGGAAGGAGGAGCTGCATGGCCTCGACCCCCTCGACCCCCTCGGCACCGCCGGTACCGTCGGCCCCCTCGGCTGACCTGGCCCCGCCCGTCCTGGAGGTACGCGGCCTCGCCAAGCTCTACCCGCTGACCCGGGGCGTCCTGCTCAAGCGGCGGACCGGCGCGGTCCGGGCGGTCGACACGGTCTCCTTCGACCTGCGGCGCGGCGAGACGCTCGGCGTCGTCGGCGAGTCCGGATGCGGCAAGTCCACCCTCGCCCGGCTGCTGGTCGGCCTGGAGCGGCCGACCGCCGGTTCGATCCGCTACCGGGGCGAGGACATCGCGCGGCTGTCCGGCCGCGCCCTGCGGGCCATCCACCGCAACATCCAGATGGTCTTCCAGGACCCGTACACCTCGCTCAACCCCCGGATGACGGTCGGGGACATCGTGGGGGAGCCGTACGAGATCCACCCCGAGGTCGCGCCCCGGGGCGACCGCCGCCGCGCGGTCCAGGACCTGCTGGACGTCGTCGGCCTCAACCCCGAGCACATCAACCGCTATCCGCACCAGTTCTCCGGCGGCCAGCGCCAGCGCATCGGCATCGCCCGCGGCCTCGCGCTCAACCCGGAGATCATCATCTGCGACGAGCCGGTCTCGGCGCTGGACGTGTCCGTGCAGGCCCAGGTGGTCAACCTGATGGAACGCCTCCAGGACGAATTCGGCCTCGCCTACGTCTTCATCGCCCACGACCTGTCGGTGGTCCGGCACATCAGCGACCGGGTCGCCGTGATGTACCTGGGCCGCTTCGCGGAGACCGGCACCGGCACCGAGATCTACGACCACCCGACGCATCCGTACACCCAGGCCCTGCTGTCCGCCGTCCCGGTCCCCGACCCCGAGGCCCGCGCCCACCGGCGCATCCTGCTGACCGGCGACGTCCCCTCCCCGGCCGACCCGCCCACCGGCTGCCGCTTCCGCACCCGCTGCTGGAAGGCCGAGGCCCGCTGCGCGGCGGAGGTGCCGGTGCTGGCGGTGCCGACGGGTCTGACGGGCGGGGCCGCGCACCCGTCGGCGTGCCACTTCGCGGAGGAGCGCGCGTAGGGGCCGTCTCGGTTCGCGGCCGTCTGCGGCTCCTTCAGGCGGCTCCGTCGATCAGCCAAGTGGTACGACTATTTCGCCCCCGTGGTCGCCCTTCTGCGCCTCGTCCAGCATGAGCGCGGCTACCGTGGCGCGGGAGATTCTGGGCGGCAGCAGAGGGCGCCGTAGGTCGGCGAGCGGCACGAGGCGGCGTCCGGTGCTCAGGGGCCCGTCCTTGAGGTCCGGGGCATGGAACACCGTGGCGCCGACGTCCAGGGCGACCTGGTCGGCCTCGGCCTTCTCGGCCAGTTCCGCGCCGACGGCCATCCGCATCACCGCCCGGTAGATCAGGCCGCCCGCGCGTTCCGACGGGCCCGACCCCAGTGCACCGAGCCACACGGTACGGATGTGTGCCGCGGCGAGCAGCCTGGCCCCGGCGACCAGCGCCCCCGGACCGTCGTCCTTGCCGATACCGATGGCCGAGACGGCCGCCTCGACGTCATCCAGGCCGGGGAAGGTCTGAGGGGAGAAGACATCCGCCTGCCGGACGTCGACCTGTCGCGACGTGGGCACGGTGACCCGATCCGGGGTGCGGACGAGGGCCACGACCTGGTGTCCCCGCTCAAGTGCCTGGTCGACGAGCAGGCGGCCGACCCGGCCTGACGCGCCGAGTACTGCGATGCGCATGATGGTCCGTTCTCTGACTGAACAACTGTGGATGAAATGAGTGATCGGGTCACGTGCCCGCCGGGGACGGTCCCGCCTCCGGCCGATCTGGACCCCGGGCGGAACGCCTCGGTGGCCACGCGCCCCTCGCCGCGATGCCCCTTATGCCCGCCGCCCGCCGTCGACCGACATCGCGATCCCGGTGACGTAAGAGGCGGCGTCCGAGCAGAGCCAGACCGCTGCCGCCGCGGCCTCCTCCGGCGTGGCCAGCCGGCCGAGCGGCGTGATCGCCTCCTGCATCGCGATCATGTCGGTGCCGACCGCCACCTTCTCGAACCCCGGAGTGCGGGTCGGACCGGGGCAGACGGCGTTGACCCGGATGCCGTCCGGCGCGTAATCGACCGCGGCGGCCTTGGTGAGCCCGACGATGCCGTGCTTGGCGGCCACATAGGCGGGGGCGTGCGGGATCGCGTACAGGCCGCCGTTGGAGGCGATGTTGACGATCGCGCCGCCGCCTCTGAGCAGGGGCAGCTCGTACTTCATGCACAGGAAGGTCCCGGCCAGGTTGACGCGGGCCACGCGCTCGAACTCGTCCAGGGTCATCTGGTCGAGCCGCCGGTGGTGCGAGGCCATGCCGGCGTTGTTCACGGCGAAGTCGAGGCCGCCGTACGCCGTGACCGTGTGCTCGACGGCCGCCCGCACGGAGCGTTCGTCGGCGATGTCGACGGTGACGGCCAGTGCTTCCCCGCCGTCCGCCCTGATCATCTGCACGGACTCGGCCGCCGTGCTTCCGTCGATGTCGAGTACGGCGACCGCGGCGCCGCTCCGGGCGAACTGCAGGGCCGCCGCGCGGCCGATCCCGCTGCCGGCGCCGGTGACCAGTCCCACCTTTCGGGAAGCGTCGCTCATGCCAGCGGCTCCTGCTGCACGAGACCGGTGTCGAGCATGGCCCGTTCGATGGCTGCGAGATATTGGTCGAGCTCGGTATCGGGCGGCGGCTGATCGAAGGAAACGATCGTTGTGTGGTTGACCATGCGTCAATTCTTGGCGGCGTACGCCGCCGGTGTCCAAGATCTGTTCGATATTCGGCGATAACCTACAGGCATGATCGAACTGGAGACCCGCGAGCTGGAGTACTTCCTCGGCCTCGCTGACGAGCTGCACTTCGGCCGGGCCGCCGCCCGGCTCTCGATCGCCCAGCCGGCGCTCTCGAAGGCGATCCGAAGGATCGAGACCCGGCTCGGCGTCTCGCTGTTCATCCGCTCCAGCCGGCACGTCGAGCTGACCCCGGCCGGGCAGGCGTTGCAGGAACACGGCCGGCACGCGCTCAACGCGGTCAGCGCCGCCGTCCGGAACGCCCGGCGTGCCGGCGACACTCAGGCTCACCTGCGGCTCGTGCTCAAGCCCGGCGGCGACGCCGGCCTGCTGTCCGGGATCCTGGCCGCGTACGCCCACCAGCCTGACGCCCGCCAGGTGGACATCCTGTTCAGCGGCCCCGCCGACCGCACCGACTTCCTGCGCGACGGCCGGGCCGACGTCGGCCTGCTCTATGCGCCGTTGGACGATCTCGACGGCCTGGCCCACGAGACGCTGCACGTCGAGGACCGCGTGGTCATCCTCCCGTCCGAGCACCGGCTGGCCGGGCACACTTCGGTGCGCAGGTCCGATCTGGAGGGTGAGACGCTGCCACGCTGGAAAGGAATACCCGGGGGCGACGGCACCGGCCCCGAGGTCGCCGACGTCACCCAGCTGCTCCACATGATCACGGTGAGCAGGATGATCGGCATGCTCCCCCGCTCACTGGTCGAACCGGCTCCGGCCGGTCTGGTCTGCGTCCCGGTGACCGACGCGCCGCCCAGCCGCCTCGTGCTCGCCTGGAATGAGCAGGACCGCCGGCCGACAGTCGCATCATTCGTGGCCGCTGCGCTCAGGTCCCGGCTGTCATTCGAAGACGGCTCGGGATCTGGCGAGCGGAACGACGACGGCTGAGTCGCGTGCGGTCCGCTTGCGGAGAGCCGCGTTTCAGCTTGGCCCGCGCCCGGACCCTCATCCCCCAGCGACCAGGCGCTCACCTCCTCCTGGGACGGCGGGTATCGGTAGGTTCCCGAGATCCGTGGTATGAGATGTCCGCCTCCCCGGCCCACGAGTGACTGCCCGTATAGCCAAGGTGCCGGCGCTCGCTCCCCGCGTGGCCCGAGCACTCATCCGGCGGAGGTGAGGAAAAGAGAGCTGCCCCCATCTACGATCGCCCCATGCCGCAGAACGATCTTCAGCGTGCCATCGACTTCCGGCTGCTCTTCGCCCGCCGCCAGTCCGCCGAGGTCAGGCCGGTGCCGGGTGGGTTCCTGGTACTGGACGAGCGGTACGCGCACTCACACGAGCACAACCAGATCCACATCGACGGGCCCCTCGACCCCGCCGCGCTCCCCGAGGCCGCCGACGCGGCCATGGCGGGGCTGGCGCACCGGCGGGTCACCGTCTACGACGACCGGCTCGGGCTCGCGTGCGCGCCCTCGATGACCCTGGCGGGGTACGAGCACGACGTCGAGCTGGTGATGACCCACACCGGACCGGTGCCGGAACCGGTGGCCGGGCGCGGGAAGGTCGATGAGCTGGACCTCGGGCCCGATCCGTACGGGCCGCTGTGGCGGGCGCTGGCGAACCAGCAGCGGTTGTGGATGCCCGACGCCGACGAGGAGACGATCCGTCAGATGGTGGGGCGTCGGGCCGCCCGGCGGAACGGCGCGGAGGACGTGCGGTTCGTGGCCGTGCACGACGAGGGCGGCGAGGTCGCCTCCTGGGCGGACCTCTACCTGGAGCCCGCCGAGGGCGTCGCCCAGATCGAGGAGGTGGCCACCGCCGAGCACGCGCGCCGCCACGGATACGCCGACGCCGTGCTGTCCGGCGCCCTCCAGCGCGCGTCGGACGTGGGGTGCGCCCTGCGGTTCCTGGTGGCCGACGCCGAGGACTGGCCGCGCCAGTGGTACGCCCGCCGCGGCTTCACCACCGTGGGCCGCACCCACGTCTTCGCGCGTTTCAGCTGAGGCCCGTCAGCGGGCGGCGAGGAGTTCGAGCGTGTCGATCACTCGGTTCGAGAAGCCCCACTCGTTGTCGTACCAGGCGACCACCTTGATGTGGCGGCCGTCCACGCGGGTGAGGGCCGAGTCGAAGATCGCCGAGGCCGGATTGCCCGTGATGTCGGACGATACGAGCGGGTCGTCCGAGTACTCCAGGACGCCCGCGAGGCTCCCCTCCGCCGCGGTGCGGTAGGCCGCCAGCACGTCGTCGCGCGTCACGTCGCGGGCGACGGTCGTGTTGAGCTCGACGATCGAGCCCACCGGAACCGGCACGCGGATGGAGTCGCCGGACAACTTGCCGTCCAGGCCCGGCAGTACGAGGCCGATCGCCTTCGCGGCACCCGTCGTGGTCGGCACGATGTTGACACCGGCGGCGCGGGCGCGGCGGGCGTCACGGTGCGGGCCGTCCTGCAGGTTCTGCTCCTGCGTGTAGGCGTGCACCGTCGTCATGAAGCCGTGTTCGATACCGGCCAGTTCGTCGAGCACCGCGGCCAGCGGCGCGAGCGCGTTGGTGGTGCAGGAGGCGTTCGAGACGATCGTGTGCAGCTCGGGGTCGTACGCGTCGGTGTTGACCCCGTAGGCGAGCGTGACGTCGGCGCCATCTGACGGCGCGCTGACGAGCACCTTCTTCGCGCCCGCGTCGAGGTGGGCGCGGGCGGCCTTGGCCGAGGTGAAGCGGCCGGTGGACTCCAGCGCGACGTCGACGCCGAGTTCGGCCCAGGGCAGCCGCGCCGGGTCGCGCTCGGCGAGCACCTTGATGCGACGGCCGTCGACGACGAGGGTGTCGCCGTCGACGGTCACCGGGCGGCCGAGCCGGCCGGCCGTGGAGTCGTAGGCGAGGAGCCGGGCGAGGGTGGCGGGCTCGGTGAGGTCGTTGACGGCGACGACCTCGAGGTCGGTGTCGCGTTCGAGCAGGGCACGCAGCACGTTGCGCCCGATGCGGCCGAATCCGTTGATGGCGACACGAGTCATGAATACCCCTTGGTGTCTCTGCGGCTCGTCTGGGTTCGTCACCAGCCTCGCGTGCGGGATCCCGTGGCGGCCGTGGCGCGGGCGCCACAGTTCACAAGGATCGCGCCACGGGGCTATTCGCCCAGCGTGAACGTGCGCCGGTACTCGCTCGGTGTGGTCCCGAGGATGCGCTGGAAGTGCATCCGCAGATTCGAGCCGGTGCCGAGCCCGACGTCGTTCGCGATCTGCTCGATGCTGCGTTCGGAACGCTCCAGCAGCTCACGGGCGAGGTCGACGCGGGCGCGCATGACCCACTGCATCGGGGTGTACCCGGTGTCCTCGGCGAAGCGCCGCGAGAAGGTGCGCGCCGAGACGGCAGCGTGCTGGGCGAGGGTTTCGAGGCTGAGGGGCTCCCCGAGCCGGTGCAGCGCCCACTCCCGGGTGGCGGCGAACCGTTCGCCCAGCGGTTCGGGCACGCTGCGCGGCACGTACTGCGCCTGACCGCCGCTGCGATAGGGAGCCGCGACCAGGCGCCGGGCCGCGTGATTCGACGCGGCCACTCCGAGGTCGCCCCGCAGAATGTGCAGGCACAGGTCGATGCCCGAGGCGGCGCCCGCCGACGTCAGCACGCTGCCTTCATCGACGAACAGAACGTTCTCGTCCACCGAGACGAGGGGGTGCTTCGCCGCGAGCGCCCGCGTGTAATGCCAGTGCGTCGTGGCGCGCTTGCCGTCGAGCAGGCCCGTGGCGGCGAGTGCGAAGGCACCCGTCGAGATGGCGGCGAGCCGTGCGCCCCGAACGTGGGCGGCGATCAGCGCGTCGATGACGGTCCGCGGCGGGTCGTCGCGGTCCGGGAACCGGTAGCCGGGGATGAAGACGATGTCGGCCCACGGGAGCGCGTCGAGCCCCTGGGCGACGTGGTACGACAGGCCGTCGGCCCCGGTCACGAGCCCGGGCTTCGCGCCGCACACCCGCACCTCGTACGGCATGCTCGCGCGGGTCGTGAAAACCTGCGCGGGGATGCCGACATCGAGCGGTTTCGCACCGTCGAGCACGAGGACGGCGACACGACGCAGGCGGGAGGCTGGCACGGGAACAGACTATGTGGGGCGTCTAGCGGTCTGCCGAGGTCAGGGCCCGTTCGATGCCCCGGAGGATGCCGGGCCAGCCGTTGCCCATGCCGTCGAGCGCGGTCCGGCCGAGCGGGGAGTCGAGGTCGAAGCCGTCGGGGATTCCCGACGCGTCAAGGTTTTCCGGCACGCCATGCCTCGCCGTCCCACCCGTAGACGGGCAGTCCGTCGGCCGGGGTGGTGCGGAAGGGGCGTCCCCGGTCCGTGATCGTCGTGGTGCCGGAGACGGCGCCGTCCGACCAGGTGAGTCGGCCGGTCCAGGTGCACGCGCAGTGCCGTGTCGATACATCGATTTCGAGCGTGACGGGAGCGGCGGACGTCACCTTGTGCGGGAAGGTCATGGGGCGCTCGGTGCCCGGGACCCAGCGGGGCGGGGAGGCGTCGAGGTCCTTCTTCCCGTACCAGCGGGGGGTGGGGGGTTCGCCGCCTCCACCGCACCTCTGGAGGACCAACCGAGGGTCGAGCACCGTACCCGTCATCGGCTTGGCACGCTTGACGACATGCACGGTGAAGTCCTTGAGGACGATGGTGCGGCCTTCTTGCCCCGACACCCTGAGGCCGAGCCTGAGGGTGTTCGGTGCCGCGCCCCCGAAGGCGTACGGGTCCCGGTCCCAGGTCGTCCCGTCCCGGCTGGGTCGCTCCCCTGGTACGTAGTCGGCCAGCCGGGCCGTCGGCGTGGGGAAGACCCACCCACCGCCCGTGCCGCAACCGCTGTCGACGTGGGGCGTGACGTCCACCGCGACCAGCGGCCCCTCGCCGCTCGGGCTCGACTCGGCCATGGGTCGCGAATCGTGCGTCTCCATGGGGTCCGGTACGAACTTATCGATCAAGGGGCCCGCCGCGGAACGCAACGCGGCTTCGACCAGGTCGTCTGTCCATGCGACCATGCCGACGACCAGCCCGAGGGGCAGCAGCCACGCCAGCCACCCGACCCAGTGCGGCCAACCTCTGCCAGGCGTCATGGCGCCCCCGCTCCATGGGAGACGGACCGTCAGGCAGATGCCCGTGACGGTCCATCGTCAAACGGCGCGAGGCCCCCGCGCGTGGCTACGGCGCGAGGTGGTCGAACTCCCCGGCCTTGGCGGCGCGCAGGAACGCCCCCAGTCGGCCGGGGGTGGTGGTGAGCAGTTCGCCGGGGTCGTCGCTCTCGCGGAGATGTATTCCGGCCGGGGATGTCGCGAGTTCGACGCAGGCGTTCCCGTCGTCCGGTCCGGAGAAGGTGGACTTCTGCCACGTGAGTGGTGTGGACACTGTCCTGCCTTTCAGAGTTCGTGCGCGAGGCGGCGGATGAAGGTTCGTGTTTCATTCTCGGGGAGAGAAGTCGCCCTCATGCGGTCGAGGATGAAGCGATATCGCTCCAGCTGTTCCCGCGCGTCCAGGAAGACGCTGCCGTGGACTGAGTCGAACTGGACCGTATCAAGCTGTGGAACGGCGCCTCCCGCGTACATCATCGCGTTGCCGGAACCGGCGAACCCGTCGGCCTCGAAGGTGGTCACTCGCACGGTGACGTTGTCGCGTTCCGACAGATCGAGGATGTGTTCCAGCTGCGCGCGAGCGACCGCGCGTCCTCCGAAACGCATGCGGAGGGCTGCTTCGTGAATGATGGCCTCGAATTCGGTGGCTGAACCCGGATCGATGACGGCGCCACGGCGCAATCGGTGGGCGACGCGTGCGTCGAGATCATCCGGAGGCAAAGGGGTGGCGGCGTGGGCGAAGAGGGCCCGGATGTGGGCCTCGGTCTGAAAGACGCCGGGAATGTGCGAGATCTGGTAGGCGCACAAGCGCGTGGCGTGGTGCTCCAATTCGGCCAGGTCGAGGAATCCGTCCGGGAGGGTTCCCCGGTACTCCTCCCACCAGCCCTTCTTGCCGCGTACCTCGTCCGCCATGGTGCACAGCGCCTCGACGAGCACCGTGTCCTCGCACGCGTAGAGTTCGGCGAGCCTGCGCACGCGGTCCTCGCTGACACCGTAGCGACCTGACTCGATGTTGCTGATCTGAGGCTGGCTGCCTCCCAGGGCCTCACCGGCTTCGCGAGCGGACAGGCCAGCGGCCTCGCGTAGCTTGCGCAGCTCAACTCCCAGACGCTCCTGGCGTGCTGTGGGGTTACTTCTCGGCGGCATCAAGTCCTTCTCTCAGGCGCTACTGAGTCTGCGGCCCCACCCTGTCACGTCCTGGCACACCCTCAGACTTCAGGCAAATGGTTGCGCCGGTAAATGCATTTGCCTTACCGTCTGTAGTGGAGCACGTAGCGCAGCGTGACAGCACCATGGAGGTTCGGCATGTCCTTCTCCTATGACAAAGAACTCCACGCGATGGTCAACGACTTCGCACCCCGGCTGTTCGCCGTGGTCCAGGAGTACGACACGGAATCCGGCGAGCGCGACGGGGAGATCGCCGCGTGGGGCCTGGCCCATCCCGATGGGCATACGGACGTCACCAGCGTCGAGGGCACGCGCCGCCTCAGCCTCAAGTCGCCCGAGCGGGCGGCCTGGTGGTTCAGCCGGGAGGCGGACGTCTCGGCCCGGCTGATCTGGTGCGACTCGGTGCCACGGAGCGCCCCCGCAGCGCGTTAGGCGTCTGTTGCACCCAGCAAGGTAAGTCCGGGACTGACGGCGACGAACACTCGTAAGCCCCGCGCCCCCGCGCCCCCGCGCCCCCGCGCCCGGCGGACCCTCCGGTCCCGCCGGGCGCGCGGGCGTCGAGTTCTCACCCAGCGAGGGCCGCTCGCAGGAAATCGACGATCTCCGCCCGCGCGGCCTCGGCCTGCGGTACCAGGCGCGACATGGTGAGAAACGCGTGCCCGGCTCCGGGGTATTCGGTGAGCCGCACGGGCGTCCCGGCCACCCGCAGCCGTTCGGCGTAGCGGCGGCCGTGGTCGGCCAGCGGGTCCTCGGTCGGCACCTGGACCAGTGCTGGGGCCAGCCCGGAGACGTCCTCGGCATACAGCGGCGACACCGCGCGGGGATCCATGCCTGGCGGGACGGCGAGTCGGCGAAACAACCGGAGCTGCGGCAGGGTGAGGGTCGGGCTGTCGGCATGGTGGGAGACCGACCGGTAGTCGAGCATCGTGCCGGTCGCGTCGACAGCGGGGTTGACCAGCACCTGCGCTTGCAGTCGCAGGCCGTCCCCACGGGCCCGGAGCGCCACCAGGGCATTGACCAACGCGCCGCAGCTCTCGCCGAAGACAGCCGCCCGCGCCGGGTCGACGCCCCAGCGCTCGGCATGCTCCACCACGTGCCGGAGCGCATCCCAGCCGTCGTCGACGGCGTCCGACAGCGGACTGTCCGGGGCGAGCAGGCGGTGCTCGACCGAGACGACGGCGGCGGGCAGCCGGGCCGCGATGTGGCTGTTGGCCCAGTCGCACTGCGGCGCGGTACCGACGAACCCCCCTCCGTGCACATGGAGGACGAGCGGGAGGCCCGCGGCCGGTGCATCGCTCGGCCCTGACGTCGGCCGGTACACGCGGACCGGGAGGTCGTGGCCGGGTAACGCCACCTGCCGCCATTCGATCGCGGCGTCCGGATCCGGCGTCCCGGTGATCGCGTGCACAACCGGGGACGACCGCCGGCGGTTCTCCGCCTCGCGGTAGGCGACCAGCTCCTCGGTCGTCATCGCCATCCAGTCGGGCTCGTCGCCCACGGCATGCCGCCGCAGAGGGCCGCCCGCAGGCTGCTGCTCCGTACCAGTGGACTCGTTCATGGTCTCCTCCGTGAGGGTGGTTGACGGCCTGTGAGGGGCAGGGGCGCTCACGGGCGCGGTGTGGGGCGCCCTTGCCGCCAAAGCGACACCACGGTGACGAGCCCGGCGAGGCAGGGCAGCAGCGTCAACACCCCGTACGGGTACGGCACGATGACGTCGTAGCGCTCTCCGCCCAGGCTGAGGTTGGTCAGCGCCAGGAGAGCGCCGATGGCGAAGGCGGTGGTGGTGGCGGCTCGGGCCCAGCGTTTGCCGACGGCGACCGCCCGGATCGTCAGCAGCCACAGGGCGGACCTCAGGACGCCCGTGGCTACGAGGTAACCCGCGATCGCGGTGCGGTCGGCCGACACCGACCGCGGACCCCACTGTGGATAGGCGTCGCGGACGTGGTCGGACAGCGTGTCGACGGTGGCGATGTCGATCAGCGGCGCGAGCGTGGTGAGGACGGTGAGCGCCAGTCCGACGTACATCGCGGCGGTGGGTCCGATGTGCATCAACGGCGCGCGGCTGGTGGTTGCGGTCATGAAGCCCTCCTTCTGAAATCTACACCGTAGATTTCCTTCCGCACGGTAATTTCTACGGTGTAGATTTGGCAAGAGGAGGGAGTTGGACGTGGCCAGGCGTACACGGGGCACCTCGGCGGGGCTCGACCGCGAGCGCATCGCCGCCGCCGCCGTCGCACTGATCGACCGGGACGGCTTGGAGCGCTTCGGGGTCCGGCGGCTCGCGGAGGAGCTAGGGGTCGACCCGATGTCGATCTACCACCACATCAAGGGCAAGGCGGGGCTGCTGGACGCGGTGTCCGAGGCCGTGCTCGCCGAGGTGGCGGCAGAGGCCGACGGCGCGTCAGTCGGCTGGGAAGAGGTCGCCCGCGGCACGGCGCACGCCTACCGGGACATGGCCTACCGGCACCCGCGGGTGTTCCCGCTGCTCGTCACACGCGCCCAGACGTCGCCGGTGGCGCTCACCGCCCTGGAACGCCTCGTCACCGCGATGCGCGAGGCCGGGCTGCCCGATCAGGTGGTCGCGGACGCGCCGATGGTGCTGTTCGGCTTCCTCAACGGACACCTGGTGGCGCGCACGAGGGGCGGGCCCGACGGGCCCGGTCCCGTGCCCGCGTTCGATGCCGGGACGCACCCGACGATGGCTGCCCTCGCGCCTCTGCTGGACGACTTCGGGGCTGTGGGGGAGTTCGACCGGATGCTCGACACCGTGTTCGAAGGGATCCGGGGCCGGGCCGCCCGCCACGGGAGCCAATGAGCGCGCGTCAGTGCGGGAATGCTGATCGGACGACAAGGAGACGCAGTGCAACGCATCGGGATCATAGGCGTCGGCGAGATCGGTCGCGCCATCGTGGACGGCCTGTGCGACGGCATCGAGGAGTCGCCGGAGATCTACCTCTCGCCGCGGGGAGCCCGTACAGCCGCGGAGCTGTCCGGGCGCTACGAGGGCGTGCGGGTCTGCGACGACAACCAGGAGGTGGTGGACCGTGCCGAGATGGTGATCATCGCCGTACGCCGCCAGGACCGGCATGAAGCACTCGCCGGCTTGCGGGTGGACGACGGCAAGATCGTGGTCAACGTGATGGCGGGCGTCGGCAACGACGACCTGCGCCGAACACTGGCCACCGACGCCCCACTGGTACGGGCCATCCCTCTGCCCTCCATACGTGAACGCCGCTCCGTCACGGTCACGTATCCGGCGCACCCGGTGGTGGATTCCCTCTTCACCTACTTGGGCGGGGTGCTCCCGGTCGCGGACGAGGCGGCCTTCAACGTCTTCTCGGCGCTCACGGGAACGCTGACCGCCCACTACTGGTACCTCGCCACACTCACGTCCTGGGCGACCGGCCGCGGCATCGCCTCCGACGATGCGGACCGCTACGTTCGCAGCCTCTTCCAGGGGGTCGGCCGCGCCCTAAGCGACGAGACGCGCTCCCTGCACCAGCTCGCGGCCAACCACGAGACCCCGAACGGAAACAACGAACGCATCCGCACCACGTGGTTCGACACGGCCAACTCCGAGGCCCTGACCAGTGCTCTTGACGCGCTCCTCGCGGATCTCACATAGCCGCGCCGGCTCAGCGCCAACGGCCCTGACGTCCCCGGCGAGGCCGCTGCCTGACGAGCTCGGGGGCGGCTCAGGCCTTGGGTGCCCGTTCGGCGGCGGTCAGCGCCGGGTCGAGGACGATGTCCTCGTCGCGGGCCTCGGTGGTGGGGGCCTCGGGGAAGTGGCAGGCGGAGAGGTGGCCCTCGCGGTTGCCCTCGATGCGCAGCAGGGGCGGTTCCTCACGGGCGCACAGGTCCTGGGCCTTCCAGCAGCGGGTGCGGAAGCGGCAGCCGGAGGGCGGGGCGATGGGGGAGGGGACGTCCCCGGCGAGGCGGATGCGCTCGCGGCGGTTCACGGGGGCGTCGTCGTCGGCCATCACCACGGCCGCGTCCGGGACGGCGGACAGCAGGGCGTGGGTGTACGGGTGGCGGGGGCGGCGGTAGATGGAGTCGCGGTCGCCGACCTCGACGATCTTCCCCAGGTACATGACCGCGACGCGCTGCGAGAAGTGCCGTACGACGGCGAGGTCATGGGCGATGAAGAGGAACGCGATGCCCAGCTCGCGCTGGAGTTGCTGGAGCAGGTTGACGACCTGGGCCTGGATCGAGACGTCGAGGGCGGAGACGGGTTCGTCGGCGACGATCAGCCGGGGTTCCAGGGCGAGCGCGCGGGCAACCCCGATGCGCTGGCGCTGGCCGCCGGAGAACTCGTGCGGGAAGCGGTTGTAGTGCTCGGGGTTGAGGCCGACGGTCTCCAGCAGCTCCCGGACCCGGGCCTCGCGGCCGCCGGGCGGGCGGATGCCGTTGATCTCCATGGGCCCGGAGATGATGGTGCCGACGGTCTGCCGGGGGTTCAGCGAGGAGTACGGATCCTGGAAGATCATCTGGATCTCGGAGCGGACCGGGGCGAGTTGGGTGCGGGAGGCGTGGGTGATGTCCTGGCCCCGGTAGGCGATCCGCCCGGCGGTGGGCTCCAGCAGCCGGGTCAGCAGCCGCCCGGTGGTGGACTTGCCGCAGCCGGACTCGCCGACCAGCCCGAAGCTCTCGCCCGCGTGCACGGTCAGGTCGATGCCGTCGACGGCCTGGACGGCGCCCACCTTCCGCCGGAAGGGGAAGCCGCCCATGATCGGGAAGTGCTTGGTCAGCTTCTCTGCGACCAGGAGGGGTTCGGGTTTCCCCGACGCGATGGTCATGGGTGCGGCTCCTTAGCCCAGCCGGGGCTTGATCTGCTCGGTGAAGAGGGACTGCTTCCGCTCGGTGCCCAGGTGGCAGGCGGCGCCCCGGCCGTCCGGGAGCGCGGGCCGTTCGCCCCGGCACCGGTCATCGTCCACCTGCGCCACGTATCCGCAACGGGGGTGGAAGGGGCAGCCGGGCGGCGGGGCGAGGAGGCTCGGCGGGGTGCCGGGGATGGGACTGAGCGGTTCGTCGACGGCGGAGGACAGCCGGGGCATGGAGCCCAGCAGCCCCCAGGTGTACGGGTGCTGGGGCGCCCGCAGCACCTCGCGGACCGTACCGCGTTCGACGGCCCGGCCCGCGTACATCACCAGCAGGTCGTCGGCGGTGTTGGCGACCACGCCCAGATCGTGGGTGATCAGGATGATCGCGGAGCCGAACTCCTGCTGGAGTTCCTTGAGGAGGTCCAGGATCTGGGCCTGCACGGTGACGTCGAGGGCGGTGGTCGGCTCGTCGGCGATCAGAAGATCGGGGTCGCAGACCAGCGCCATGGCGATCATGGCGCGCTGCCGCATCCCGCCGGAGAACTGGTGCGGATAGTCGTCCACCCGCAGCCGCGCGTTGGGGATGCCGACCTTCTCCAGCATCTCGATGGCGCGCAGCCGGGCGTCCCGCTTGGAGGCGCCGGTGTGCTTGCGGTACGGCTCGGCGATCTGGCGGCCGACCGTGTAGTACGGCGAGAGGGCGGTCAGCGGATCCTGGAAGATCATCGCCATCGTGTTGCCGCGCAGCCGCTCCAGGGTGCGCTCGGGGGCGCCGGTCAGCTTCTGCCCGTCGAGGTGGATCTCGCCCGTGACCGTGGTGGTGCGCGGGTCGTGGAGGCCGAGCACGGTGAGGTTGGTGACGGACTTGCCGGAGCCGGACTCGCCGACGATGCCGAGCGTCCGGCCGCGTTCGAGGTCGAAGGAGAGCCCGTCCACGGCCTTGACGGTGCCGTCCTCGGTGGCGAAGCGGACGTGCAGGTCGCGTACGGACAGGAAGGGGCCGTCGGTCTTGGCGGAAGTGGTCACGGCAGGCGTCCTTCTAGGCGAGGCGTACGCGCGGATCGATGACGGCGTAGGCGGCGTCGACCAGGATGGTGAACACCACGATGGCCGCCGCGCTGACCAGCATCACGCCCATCAGCATCGGCAGATCGGTCAGCTGGACGGATTCCACGGCGAGCCGCCCGATGCCGTGCAGGGTGAAGGTGTACTCGGTGACCATCGCCCCGCCGAAGAGGGAGCCGAGGTCGATGCCGAAGATGGTGACGATGGGGGCGATGGCACCGCGCCAGGCGTACCGGAAGAAGACCGTCCGGCTGGACAGTCCCTTGGCCCGGGCCGTGCGGACGTGGTCCTCCTGGAGCTGCTCGACCATCTGGGAGCGGGTCATCCGGCTGTAGTTGGCCATGAAGATCAGCGAGAGCACCAGCCAGGGCAGCAGCATCCCGCTGAACCACTTCGCCGGATTGTCGGTGAAGGGGTGGTAGGCGGGCTGCTCCATGATCCCCAGGCCGCTGACGAACCAGGCCAGGCACAGCACGCCGACGAAGTAGATCTGCAGGGACGCGCCCAGCAGCGACAGCGAGCTGACGAACTTGTCGATCCAGGTGCCGCGCCGCCAGGCCGCGACCATCCCGATGCCGATCCCGCAGACCAGGAACACCGCGGCGCCGCCCAGGGCGAGCGAGAGGGTGGTGGGGAAGCGGTCGACGATGGTGCCCCACACCGGCTCCTGGCTGACGAAGGAGTAGCCGAAGCAGGGGGCGTCGCAGTGCCCGACCGCGAAGTCCCGCCCGGCGACGATCCCGGCCATGAACTTCACGTACTGCACCGGGACCGGCTGGTCCAGGCCGAGGTTCTTGTTGATGATCGCGAGCGAGGTGGGGTCGCAGCTCTTGCCGCAGGCGAGCCGGGCGGGCTCGGCGGGCAGGGCGAAGAAGAGGAAGAAGGTGATCGCGCTGATCAGCAGCAGGATCACGATCGCGCCGAGGGACCGGCGGGCGAGGAATCTCAGCATGGCGTCGGAGATCTTCCGGTAGGTGCGGGCCCGGCCGCGCCGCGGCCGGGCCCTGACGGCGACTGGGGAGCGTCCGCCGCTATTTGACGAAGACGGCGGTCGGGTCCACGGCCCCGTAGACCGCGTTCCACTTCACCCCGCCGATGCCGGAGCCCCAGAGGGTGAACAGCCGGTTGTAGAAGGTCGGGACCGCGGGCACCTGGTCGGTGAGGACCTTCTCGCTGAGCTTCATCCACTCCGTGGTGGCCTGGCCCAGGTTGCCGACCTTGCCGATCCGGCTGATCTCTCCGTCGACCGCCGGGACCTTCAGATGGCTGTAGTTCGCCGAGCCGTTGTAGACGTTCTCTCCGCCGTACACCGGAGGAACAACGGTCGAGGCGGAGGGCCAGTCGGCGGACCAGGAGGACCGGTAGAGGTCGTACGTGTTGTCCACCTTCCCGATCTGGGTGTAGTAGGTGGTCTGGTCGATCTCCTTCTTCTGGACCGTGAACCCGGCCCGCTCCAGGGCCTGCTGGACGACGACCGAGGCGTCCTGGTGGGTGTCGCCGTTGCCGTACGCGTAGACCAGCTCGTAGCCCTCCTCGCCCGCCTCCTTCAGCAGCTCCTTGGCCTTCTTGGCGTTGCCGCCGGGGTACTTCTTCTTCTGGAACGGGTCGAACGACGGGTTGTAGCCCTTGAGCGTCGGGCCGACCAGACCGCCCGCGATCTCACCGCCCTTGGGGCCGCCGAACTGCTGGAGATACTGACCGCTGGGGAACGCCCAGGCGATCGCCTCGCGCACCTTCTTGTTCTTGACCCGGTCCGTATTGATCGAGACGACGTCCACATACGGCTGGGTCTCGGTCATCGACCGGGCCATCGCGTCCTTGTTCTTGAGGACCGCCGATATCTGCGAGGGGTCGACCGCGTTGGTCCAGGTCATGCCGTTCTTGTCGGCGCCCTTGTCGGCCACCAGACGGCGGGTGGAATCCACCCACTGATGACCGAAGGAGACATCGAAGGCGTTCACATACTGATGGCGTATCGGATCGGTCTTGGGGTCCCAGTGCTCGTTCTTGACGAACTGGATGCCCTTGCCCGCCTTAAAGTTCTTGATCTTGTACGGGCCGCTGGCCACCGGCGCCTTGTCGTACTTCTCCTTGGTGTCCTTGCCCGGCGGCACCGCACCGATGTTGGGCATGGCCACGGCGAACGGCACCTCGGCGCGCGGCTGGTCGAAGTGGAAGACGACGGTCTTCTCGTCCGGTGTGTCCAGCACCGTCTTCGGCAGGTGCTTGCCCTTGTACGGGCCGTCCGGCAGCGCCTTGCGGTACTTCTGGCCCTCGCCCGAGAGCCACTGCTGCAGATACGTCGGGCCGTTGGTCTGATACGGGGCGTAGAGCCGCTCGACGGCGTGCCGGACGTCCTTGGAGGTGATCGGCGAGCCGTCCTCGAACTTCAGCCCGTCCTTGAGCGTGTACGTCCACGTCCGGCCGCCGTCCGAGGACTTGCCGGTGTCGGTGGCCAGATCGCCGACCAGCGTGACCTTCCCGGTCTTGTCGTCGATCCGGTAGTTGGTCAGCGTCCGGTTGTAGAGGGTCTGCATGATCAGCTCGTCGCTGACATAGATCTGGCCCGGGTCCAGGTGCTCGAAGGCGTCGCGCTGGAGGACCGACACCGTGCCGCCCTTCTTGGCGCCCGGCAGCTCCTTGGCGGGCCCGTTGGAGTCGGCGGCGCTGCCCAGGGTGATCCCCTGGGCCTTCATCTCCGGCTCCTTGGACTCCTTGGGGGCCGAGCCGCCCCCGCTGCTGCACGCCGAGAGCGCCAGCGCGCCCACGGCGAGGGCGACGGTGTAGCCGCGTGCTCTGCGCCTGCTGTTCAACGTCATGGTGGTAGATGCACCTGCCTCGCTGGACCTCGTCGGACGGAAGGGTGGTGCTGTTCAACGCGTGGTCTTCGGGTCCATGGCGTCCCGGACCGAGTCCCCGAGCAGGTTGAAGGCGACGACGAAGATCACCATGGCGATGCCGGGGAAGAACATGTAGGTGATGTCGCCCTCGTAGAAGTTGGCGCCCTTGGCGAACATCCGGCCCCAGTCGGGCGTCGGCTCGACCACCCCGACGCCGAGGAACGACAGGGCCGCCTCCGTCGTCACGAAGTTGGGCAGCATCAGGGTGGACTGCACCAGGATCGGCGTGCCGAGATTGGGCAGCAGCTCCTTGCGGACGATCCGCCACGGCGAGGCCCCCGTCACCTTGGCGGCCTCGACGAACTCCCGCTCCCGCAGCGACAGCACCTGACCGCGCAGCAGCCGGGCCAGCTGCATCCAGCCCAGCAGCCACAACACGGCGACCAGGGCCGTCACCCGGAAATAGGTGGGGGTCTCCTTCTGCGGGCTGACGAACAGCGCGGTGACCACCGGCATGAAGGCGACGAAGAACAGCTGCTGCGGGAAGGACAGCAGCAGATCGATCAGCCGCCCCAGGAAGTAGTCCGTGCGCCCGCCCAGATAGCCCGCGACGACGCCGATGACGATGCCGGTGAGCGTGGACAGTACCGTCGCTGCCAGCCCGATCAGCAGCGAGGTACGGATGCCGTACACCAGCTGCGTCAGCACGTCCCGGCCGAGCTTGGGCTCGATGCCGAACCAGAACTCGCCGTCGATGCCGCCGTTGGGCTTCATCGGATAGCCGGTGAGCGGATCCAGCAGCTCCGGGCGGTCGAGACCGTACGTCGTGTACGGGTCCTTTCCGTACAGCGCGGAGATCACCGGGGCCAGCACGGCGACGGCGAAGAAGAACAGCACGATGAAGGCGGAGATCACGCCCGTGCGGTCGCGCTTGAAGCGCCGCCACATCAGCTGGCGCGGCGATAAGCCGGTCGGCTGTCCGCCCTCCGTGGCCGGGGCGGTCTTCCCGGCCACGGCGAGCTGGGATGGACTCGTCATCGCGTAGCGCCCCCCATGGTGATCCGCCGCGTCGCACAAACCGTCAACTCGGTGTATCTACCCGCGTTGTGGCGGGTTGAGCACGGCGGGTTGAGCGGACTTTCGCAACGGATTCACAGCCGGGTCAAGGGGCGGGCGAGAGTGGATGTGCCCGGCTTCGGAGTCTTGAGCGAACATTTGGCAGATCGAGGTCCGGACGTGCTTGACAGTGATCACGAAGTGATGACAAAGCGTGATCACTAGGGAGGAATCGCGTTAACGCACAGGCAACTCGACTGACGTCACACCGATATACGGACGCGCCAGACTGAACTGCGTACGGCCGTGCGGGTGCCGTAGACCGGCTGGGGCGCCCATGTCGCCTCGGCCGGTTACCCGCCGCGTCATCCGGTTGGTCACGATCCGCGCACTTCTTCGCGTCGCGACGGTTGCCCGGGGTGCGAGGTGGGGGAAACCTACGGCTATGGGGCAGGGACGGATACTCACACGCGGAGCGCGTGTTTTCGGCGCACTCGTCTGCGCGGTGCTCGGCATGATCTCGCTGGCATGGATCGTGCGGGACCTGGACAAGGCGGACAAGGCGAGCCATCTGTGGTGGACATGGTCCGGAATGCCGTTCCGGGCCTCCGGGAGCCTCTTCGGCTCCTCCCTCTTCGATCTGGTCCTGCTCGTCCTGTGCGTCGCCGCCGGGATCGCCGCGCTGCGCTCACCGGCCGCCGCGGGGGCGCTCGGCGCGGTCGCGGCCGTGACGCTGGTGCTGCGGCTGCCCAGCCTGTGGAACCTGAACGCGGACTGGATGCAGGGCATCCCCGACGACCTCAAGACCCGGGCCAACCTGAGCGCGTGGGCCGGGGTGGTGCTCGGGGCGCTGCTGCTGGCCACCGTCGCCACGGCCCGGCGGCCCGCCGACGCGCATCCCGGCGCGCCGGGCGCCCTGCCCGCCGACCAGCCGCCCGGGCGGCCGGGGCCGGGAGCCGCGGTGACGGGGGCGCTGCTGCTGGGGGCGGCGGGGGCCGCCTTAAGCGCCTGGCAGATCTACTGGGCGCAGAAGGCGGACTGGGACATCTACAAGTACCAGCTGACCGGCAAGCACACCCTGGTCACGCTGCTCTCGCCGCCCGCCGCCTGGGAGGTCTGGGCCCTCGTCGCGCTCTGTCTGGCGGCCGCCGTGGCCGCGCTCGGGCGGGTGCCGCTCGCGCGGCCGCTGGGGATGGTGGCCGCGGCGCTGGTGCTGGCGGGCGGGGTGAGCGAGATATCGCTCTACAGCAAGATGGAGTACATCGAGCACGTCGACGATCTGCCGACGGTCGGGGTGCTGTCGGTGCTGACGGCGTTCTTCGAGCTGGTCGTGGGGCTGGTGGTGCTGCTCGCGCTGGCCCGGCGCGGCGAGCCGGACATCCCGGCCCCGGCGTACGGGACGGGCGCGTACGGGACGGGCGGGTACGGCTCGGGTGCGTACGGCTCGGGTGCGTACGGCGGTTACGCACCGCCCCCCGCCGCTCCGCCGGGCTACGCACCGCCGCCGCCGAGCGCCCCGCCCACGGCCCCGCCGCCTCCGTCGTCCCCGCCGCCGGGCTGGTGAGCCCGGCGGCGCCGGGCCGGTGCGTCAGCTCAGCCCGAGCGACCGCTTCAGGAAGTCGACCTGGAGCAGGAGCAGGTTCTCGGCCACCTGCTCCTGCGGGGTCATGTGCGTCACCCCGGACAGCGGCAGCACCTCGTGGGGGCGGCCCGCGGCCAGCAGGGCCGAGGAGAGGCGCAGCGAGTGGGCGACGACCACGTTGTCGTCCGCCAGGCCGTGGATGATCATCATCGGGCGGGCCGGGCCCTCCGCCACGCCGGACAGCCCCTCGTCCGTCACCAGCGAGTTCGCCGCGTACACCGCGGGCTGCTCGTCGGGGTGGCCCAGATAGCGCTCCGTGTAGTGGGTGTCGTACAGCCGCCAGTCGATGACCGGCGCGCCCACCACCGCCGCGTGGAAGACATCGGGGCGGCGCAGCGCGGCGAGCGCGGCGAGGTAGCCGCCGTAGGACCAGCCGCGGATGGCGACCCGGCCGAGGTCCAGCGGATACCGCCCGGCGAGCGCGGTGAGCGCCTCGACCTGGTCCTCCAGGGTGACGGCCGCGAGGTCGTCACGGACGGCCTTCTCCCAGGCGGGGGAGCGGCCGGGGGTGCCGCGCCCGTCGGCGACGATCACCGCGAAGCCCTGGTCGGCGAACCACTGCGAGGTGACGTACGCGTTGTGGGTGGCGACCACGCGCTGGCCGTGCGGCCCGCCGTACGGGTCCATCAGCACCGGCAGCGGCCCGTCGCCCTCGGTGTACCCGGTCGGCAGGAGTACCGCGCAGGGGATGTCGTTCTTGCCCGCGAAGGTGAGCTGCGGGCGTGCGGTGATGACGGGCGTCTCGGCGTACGAGGCGATCTCGGCGACCGTCTGCGCGGCGCCGTGGTCGGCGGCCCGCAGCAGCTCCGCCCGGGCGCCCGGCCGGTCCGTCCCGGCGTAGGCGAGCGCGATGAGCCGGTCGCCGCGCGTGGCAGAGTGCACGGCGGGGAAGGGCCGCTTGCCGACCGGCTCCCAGCCGCCCTGGTCGCCGCTGCCGCGGAACCAGGCGCGGTAGACGTCGATCTCGCCGGGCCGCTCGGGCAGCGCGGCCTCGGCGCCGGGCGAGGCGGAGAACAGCACGTCGTCCTCGCCGACCGAGAGGACCGCGCGCACGTGGAGGGCGCCGGAGGTGAGCTTGCGGTCGCCGACCATCAGGGCCCGGGCACCGCCCTCTTCCGCGATCCGGACGAGCCGCCCGTCGGGGGTCCAGACGGGCACGCCGGGGAAAAGATCCAGCCATACCGCGTCCTCGTCGACGTGCACGGTGCGGGTCCGTCCGGTCTCCGGTTCCACGGCCAGATAGAGCTGGCTGCGCTGGTCCCGGGCCTGGACGAGGAGCAGCGGCGGACCGTAGGCCGACCAGTGCACCCGGGCGAGGTAGGGGTAGCGCTGCCGGTCCCACTCGACCTCCGTACGGGAGCCGTCCAGGCCCAGCAGGACGAGCCGCACCTCGGCGTCGGCGGTCCCGGCGGCCGGGTAGGCGACCTCGGTGGGTGCCTGGCCCGGATGCGCGGGGTCGGCGATCCACCAGCGGCGTACGGGGGCGTCGTCGGCCCGGGCGACCAGCAGGGCGTCGCTGTCCGGGGACCACCAGAAGCCGCGGGTGCGGTCCATCTCCTCGGCCGCGATGAACTCGGCGAGACCGTAAGTGATGGTGTCCGCCTCCGGTTCGGCGAGCGCCCGGTCGCCCTCGCCGCCGGTGCCCGTGACGCGCAGCGCACCGCCCGCCACATAGGCGACATGGCGGCCGTCGGGGGAGGGGCGCGGGTCCACGACGGGGCCCGGAACGGGCATCTCGCGGGCCTCGCCGCCGATCAGATCGGAGACGAACAGCCGCCCGGAGAGGGCGAAGGCCGCCGTCTCGACGGCCTGGTCCACCGCGTAGCCGACCACCCCGGCCGACCCCTCGCGGCTGCGCTCGCGGCGCGCCCGCTCCTCGGCGGACAGTTCCTCGTCAGCGCCGCCGAGCAGGGCCACCGGATCGGCGGCCGGGTACTCCCGCTTCCCGGCGACGTCGTACACCCACAGCAGGCCCGCCCGGTCGGTGCCGCCGCGGGACCGGAGGAAGACCACGCGGGAGTCGTCGGGGGCCACGGTGAAGGCCCGCGGCGCTCCGAGCGTGAAGCGCTGGGTGCGGGCGTGCTGCCGAGGGAAGGAGAGCTGTCCGGTCATAGGGCGAGCGTACGGGTCCTGAAGATCGCGAGGGGCGTACTGACCGGTACACGCGTCGGGGCGTACGGACCGCGGGGGAAGGGCGGTCGGGGTGCCTCTTGCCAGGGGCACGGTCCGGCCGTCCAGCGGCCAGAACAAGCCAGCTTCTCAGTGGGTGAGATGGCGGATAACCAGCGGAAAGTCTCCCTGGCCAAGCGCCAGTTCGTGCGATCAGGCATGCGCCCCTGTCATGCTCCCGTGCACCGACTCGTGCGCACGCGCCGATAGTTATGATCGATTGCGCATAGTGGGTAGGCCCCGTGTGGCATCAATATGTTGTCTGTCCGAGCGCGTGTTCCTGGAGGTGAGTCGCTGTGGCGCTCTCGATCTCGTTGTCTGTGCTGCTGCTGATCATCGTCGTCATGCTCGTCAATAAAGCCGGGCTGAAAACCGCGCACGCGCTCATCTGTGTGCTGCTCGGCTTCTACCTCGCCAGTTCGTCGGTCGCCCCGACCATCGACGACCTCACCACCAACGTGGCGAACATGATCGGTGACGTGAAGCTGTGAGCCGCTGACAGCGCACGGGCGACGGCCCAGGGGGTCCGGGCCCGCGGTCCGCGGGCACCGGTGGGCGAATCGTAGGCTGTGCTCATGACCGTTCTTCCCGCCCGTCGTCTGCTCCTGGTGCACGCGCATCCGGATGACGAGTCGATCAACAACGGCGCGACCATGGCCAAGTACGCGGCCGAGGGTGCCCACGTCACCCTGGTGACCTGCACCCTCGGTGAAGAAGGCGAGGTCATTCCGGCAGCCCTGGCCCACCTCGCCGCCGACCGCGACGATGCCCTCGGCACCCACCGGATCGGTGAACTCGCCGCGGCCATGGAGGTGTTGGGCGTCCAGGACCACCGCTTCCTGGGCGGTCCGGGCAGATATCGCGACTCGGGCATGATGGGCGCCCCGCAGAACGACCGCCCCGACTGCTTCTGGCAGGCCGGCGTCGACGAGGCGGCCTGCCACCTGGTGGCCGTGATCCGCGAGGTCCGGCCGCAGGTCCTGGTGGCGTACGACACCGACGGGGGGTACGGACACCCCGACCACATCCAGGCACACCGCGTCGCCATGCGCGCGGCGGAGCTGGCCGCCGAGCCGGCCTACCGCCTGGACCTGGGCGATCCGCACGAGATCGCGAAGGTCTACTGGAACTGTGTGCCGCGCTCGGCCCTGGAGGAGGGCTTCGCCAGGCTGCGGGCGGCGGGCGAGGAGTCCCCCTTCCCCGGCGTCGCCACCGCCGACGACGTACCGGGCGTGGTGGACGACGCGGAGGTCTCGGCGGTGATCGACGGCACCGCGTACGCCGACGCCAAGACGGCCGCGATGCGCGCCCACGCCACCCAGATCGCGGTCGACGCGCCCTTCTTCGCGCTCTCCAACGACCTGGGGCAGCCGCTGTTCGTCCGCGAGTACTACCGGCTCGTCAAGGGCGAGCCGGGAGCGGAGCGCGAGGACGACCTGTTCGCGGGGGTGACGGCATGACGGCCGCGAGGCTCGGGGGATACGCGCTGCTCGCCGCCCTCGGAGCGCTGACCGGCATCGCGGGGGCGCTGGTCCAAGGGCTCTGGTTCCCGGGCGGGTTGCTGCTCGCGCTGCTCGGCGTCGCGGCCGTCTGCTACGGCGGCGTCAAGGCGACCGACCGTCGGCTGGGCGGCGGATTGCCCGCCGGGGCGTGGACGCTGGTGGTCCTGCTGCTCACCAGCGCCCGTCCGGAAGGGGACTTCCTCTTCGGCGCGGGCCTGGGGTCGTATGTGTTCCTGCTGGGCGGCATGTTCATCGGTGTGATGTGTGCCACCCTGCCGGTGGTGTCGCAACCGGGCGCGCTGGCGGTCCGACTTGGTAAGTGACGTGACGTTTACGGCGTGACGTCCCCGGGGCCCGGCGCGATGTTCCCGGGCCCTCGTACACTCCTCCGCCGACGCACAAGGGAGCCACCCGGTGCGGTCTTGGGGCGGCCGTCAAGTACGCGAACGCGGCGCCCAGTATGGTGGTGCGCGCCGCCGAGCCGCCCGCGCGAGGTCTGACGGGCGGCGGAGCTAACTGGGAGAACCTGCTTTGAGCCGTGAATCTGACAGTTCGTCCTCCGGGGCCCGGGGGGGTAGCGGCGGTGCCGCCTATCCGTCGGGCACCCCGCCGTACGGATCCCGCCTGTCCCCGTCGCCGGAGGCCCTCCAGGGCGGCGTCGGTGACGGTGAGGCGCATACCGCGGCCAAGCCGGAGGATCCGAAGACCGAAACCACTCTGACGACCCGCATCCGGATCAACATCCCGGGTTCGCGGCCCATTCCGCCGGTCGTCATGCGCAAGACCGTCGACGGGGAGAGCGTGCCCGCCCCCCGCTCCGGTGAGGACGACGGGGAGGACACCGGGGCCACGCCCCGGCCCGAAGCCGTCCGTTCCCCGGAGCTGGGCGCGGCGGCCGCGGAGGGCCGCGCGGACGGCGCCAAGGACCGCGAGAGCCGCGAGAAGACCGGCAAGGGCGGCAAGGGCGACGGCGAGAAGACCAGCGACTGGTTCGCGCCGCCCCGCCGCCCCAAGGGCTCCTCGACCACCCAGAGCACCCCGCTGCCCCCGGCGCCGGAGACCACCCAGCAGTTCCCCGCGCCGACCCTGGGCGGCGGAACGCAGGCCGATCTGCCGTACTTCACGGACACCCCGGGCACCGGCGGCCTCCCCGGGGCGCCGGAGCCCAGCGGCCCGACGACCGGCCCGGTCACCGGCGATATGCGGATGCCGGGCGCCCCGGCGCGGGACGAGGACCTGCTGGCCCCGCCCGGCCCCGGCACGCCGACCGGCCCGGGGCTGTCCGACAGCTCGGGCGTCGGCCCGCTGAACGGCGCGGCCGGGCAGCCCCCGACCCCGCCCGGCGGCTCGCCGCTGACCGGCAGCCTGGGTGCCACCACGGGCGCGAGCCCGACCGTGCAGCCCGGCCCGGCCGGTCCGCTCGGCGGGCCCGGCGCGGAGCCCTCGCCGTCGCTCTTCCGTGACCCGGAGTTCACCTCGCCCAGCGGGCCGGACCAGGTCTCCAGCGACACCCTGGTCAGCGGAGTGCCGGTGGTCCCGCCCGCCGACGCCGCGGCCAAGCCGCCCACCCCGCCCACCGGGGACAGCGCCCCGCCGAGCAGCCCGGCGCCGAAGGCGCCCGCGGCGGGCAAGGCGGGCAAGCCGAAGAAGAAGGGCCGCTCCAAGCTGGTCATGCTGGGCGCCCTGGTGGTGACCGCGGCCGGTGTCGCGTACGTGGCGGGCCTGGCGATGAACCACGCGGACGTGCCCAACGGCACCACCGTCCTCGGCGTCGACATCGGCGGCTCCTCCAAACAGGTGGCCACCGACAAGCTGGACACCGCGCTCGGCGGCCGCATCAACGCCCCGCTGAAGGTGACCGTCGACGGCGACCAGAAGGAGATCAAGCCGTCCGTCGCGGGGCTGGCCCTGGACACCGAGGCCACCGTGCGGGACGTCGCGGGCCGCGACTACAACCCGATGACGGTCATCGGCTCGCTCTTCGGCAGCACCCACGAGGCCGAGCCCACCGTGACGGTCGACGAGGAGAAGCTCCGGGACGCGCTCGGGCGGCTCGCGGGCAACTCGGGCACGGCGCGCGAGGGCACGATCACCTTCAAGCCCGGCAAGGTCACCCCCGTCTACGGCAGGGAGGGCCAGGGCCTGGACATCGACGAGGCGGTCAGCTCCGTCTCCGAGGCGTACCGGGAGCGGGCCGAGACCGGCAAGGACAAGCCGGTCGACCTGCCGGTCGTCGCCAAGCGGCCGACGGTCAGCAAGGCCGAGGTGGACGCGAAGCTGAAGTCCTTCGCCGAGCCCGCGATGTCCGGCCTGATCACGGTCAAGACGGATGACGCGCACACCATCCAGTTCGGTCCGGACCGCTCGCTGCCGCAGATCCTCTCGATGCGCCCGGTCGACGGCAAGCTCCAGCCGCACTTCGATCTCGCCGCGATCAAGAGGCTGTACGGCCAGACCTTCGACGGGGTGCTGATCGAGCGCGCCGACGGCACCAAGAAGGCCGTCACCCCGCAGGAAGTGGCGATCGCCATGCGGACCGCGCTGCTGGGCAAGACGCCCGCCGAGCGGATCGCGGTCATCGACACCGCGCCCAACTAGCGGTCATCGACGCCTCGCCCGACCAGAGGCGTCCACCGGCCCCTCACGGCCCCCGCCCCGGCATCCCGGGCGGGGGCCGTGGCGCGTAGCCATGACATCTGTCATCCCCAGGTCACGACCATCGACACTGCCGCCGGCCGGGCCCGCTCGGCGAGGCTTGGGGCCATGACAGCGACCACCGCACCCTCCGCCACCGGCGTCCGGGCCCGCACCGCGGCCGCCCCGCCGGTGGTCAGCTTCACCGGCGTCAGCAAGAGCTACGGCACCGTGCGCGCCGTGGCCGATCTCGACCTCCACCTCCACCCCGGCGAGACCGTCGCCCTGCTGGGACCCAACGGCGCGGGCAAGTCCTCCACCCTCGATCTGCTGCTCGGCCTGCGCACCCCCGACAGCGGCCGGGTCGAGGTCTTCGGCACCACCCCGCGGCAGGCCATCGCCCGCGGCCACATCGGCGCGATGCTGCAGAGCGGCTGCCTCATGCAGGAGGTGACGGTCCGCGAACTGGTGCGGCTCGCCTGCGATCTGCACCCCCACGGCCACCCGGTCGACGAGGTCCTGGAGCGGGCGGGCATCGCCGGGATCGCCGACCGCAAGGTGAACAAGCTCTCCGGCGGCCAGGAGCAGCGGGTGCGCTTCGCGTTCGCCACCGCGGGCGCCTCCGACCTGATCGTGCTGGACGAGCCGACGACCGGGATGGACGTCTCGTCCCGGCAGACCTTCTGGGGCACGATGCGCGAGCAGGCCCGGCAGGGCCGCACCATCCTGTTCGCCACCCACTACCTCGAAGAGGCCGACGAGATCGCCGACCGGGTGATCGTGCTGCACCGCGGCCGGGTGCTTGCGGATGGCTCGTCCGCCGAGATCAAGGCGATGGCCGGGGCCCGCCGGATCTCCTTCACCCTGGACGGCCCGCCCGACGAGGCCGCGCTGCGCGCCCTCCCCGCCCTGACCGGCCTCGACATATCAGGGCGTACGGTACGGACGCGGTCCACCGACGCCGACGTGACCGTGCACGCGGTCTACCGGCTCGGGCTCTACCCGCGCGGCCTGGAGGTCGCCGGGCTCGGCCTGGAGCAGGCGTTCCTCGCCATCACCGACGCCGCCACGACATCTGCCACGACGTCTGCCACGACGCCCGAGGAGGCGTGACGATGACGACCCTGGTCAAGCTGGAGATCGTCCGCGCACTGCGCAACCGTAAGTTCATGTTCTTCACGGTCGTTTACCCGTCCGTGCTCTTCCTGATGATCGCGGGCAGCGCGGACAAGAACGACCGCATACCGGGCACCGGCCTGTCGTTGCCGCTCTACTACATGGTCTCGATGGCCTCCTTCGGCGCGCTGACCGCCGTCCTCATGGTCAAGAGCGAGCAGATCGCCAAGGAGCGCGAGGGCGGCTGGGTGCGTCAGCTGCGGCTGACCGCGCTGCCCGGACGCGGCTATGTGGTGGCCAAGATCGCCTCGGCCGCGGTCACCACCCTCCCGTCGATCGTGATCGTCTTCATCGTGGCCGCCGCCGTCAAGGGCGTCCGGCTGGACGCCGCCTGGGAGTGGATCGCGCTGACCGGCGCGATCTGGGCGGGCTCGCTGGTCTTCGCCGCCCTGGGCGTGGCCATCGGCTACCTCGCCACCGGCGACGCGGTGCGGCCCCTGACGATGATCATCTACTTCGGTCTGTCGATCCTCGGCGGCCTGTGGATGCCGACCACCTCCTACCCGCAGTGGCTGCAGACCATCGGCGACTGGTTGCCCACCAACGCCTACGCCGCGCTCGGCCAGGCGATCGAGCTGGGCAACGCCCCGCACGCCAGGGACGTGGTCCTGCTCGCCGCCTATCTGGTCCTCTTCGCGGGCGCCGCGGCATGGCTGTACCGCAAGGACACCCGCACAGCATGACCCGGCCGACCTGGTGGCGCGACGCGGCGGCCTACGACGAGGAGACGGACACTCCGGCCATCGGCCAGAGCCCCGACAACCGGCGGCAGGCCCTGATCAAGCTGCTGTGGATCGGGATCTGGATGGCCTACATGGGCGCGCCGGTGAGCGACCTCGCGGACGGCCACCACACCGCCCCCGCCACCGTGTTCGGCGCGCTCGGCCTGCTGGTCTTCGTCAGCGTCTATCTGGTGCTGGTCTTCCGGCACACCGGCCGCGCCCTGACCCGGGGCGCCGTCCAGTGGGCGCTGGTCACGATCTGCGTCCTCGCCGCCGTCCTCACCATCACCCTGGGCGACGCCTGGCTGGTGCTCGCCGTCTACGTCTCCGTCGCCTTCGGCGCGGTACTGCCGACGCGGCTCGCCCGTTGGGCGATCCCGCTGAACACCGTCGCCATGGTGGGCGCCGGGCTGCTGGTCCGCGGCTCGCACGACCTGATGTCCGCCCTCGTCATCCCGTCCCTGCTCGGCGGCTTCGCGATGAGCGCGGTGCGGCAGATGGTCCGTACGACCCGGGCGCTGCGGGAGGCCCGCGCCACCGTCGCCCAGCTCGCCGCCAACGAGGAGCGGCTGCGGCTCGCCCGCGACCTGCACGACCTGCTGGGGCACTCGCTCTCGCTGATCACGCTCAAGAGCGAGCTGGCGGGCCGGATGCTGCCCGGCAAGCCCGAACAGGCCGCGCAGCAGGTCGCCGACATCGAACGGGTCAGCCGCCAGGCCCTGGTCGACGTACGGGAGGCGGTGAGCGGCTTCCGCCGCCCCACCCTGGAGGCCGAGCTGGCCGGGGCCCGTACCGCGCTCGCCGCCGCGGGCATCACCGCCGACCTGCACCGGGCGGGCGTCCACCACCCGGACCTCCCGCCCGACCAGGAGGGCGCCCTGGCCTGGGCGCTGCGCGAGGCCGTCACCAACGTGGTCCGGCACAGCGGGGCGCGCCGCTGCACGGTGACCCTCACCGAAGTGGGCGACGACCTGTGCCTGACCGTCACCGACGACGGCCGCGGCACGACCGGCCCGCACGGCAACGGGCTGACCGGCCTGGCCGAGCGGCTCCAGCTCGCCGACGGCCGCCTGGAGACCGGCCCGGGCGACCCGCACGGCTTCACCCTCCGCGCCCTGGCCCCCCTCTCCCGCACCACCCCCGCCGGCCTCCCGACCGAGCCCTGAACCGGCCGCCGCCGGATACGCTGCCCGGATGATCCGGGTATTGCTCGCCGAGGACCAGTCCATGGTGCGGGAGGCGCTGGCCGCGCTGCTCGGGCTGGAGGACGAGATCGAGGTCGTCGCCCAGGTGGCCCGCGGCGACGAGGTCGTGGACGCGGCCCGCGCTCACCGGCCCGACGTCGCGCTGCTGGACATCGAGATGCCGGGCGCGACCGGAATCGAGGCCGCCGCCGCGCTGCACCAGGCGGCGCCCGAGGTGCGGATCGTGATCCTGACGACCTTCGGCCGCCCCGGCTATCTGCGCCGCGCGATGGAATCCGGCGCCGACGCGTTCCTGGTCAAGGACGCCCCCGCCGCCCAGCTCGCCGACGCGATACGGCGGGTGCTGCGCGGCGAGCGGGTCATCGACCCGACCCTGGCCGCGGCGGCGCTGGTGGACGGGGCCAGCCCGCTGACCGCGCGGGAACGCGAGGTGCTGGGCGCCTCCGCGGACGGCTCGACCAACGCCGAGCTGGCCCGGGCGCTGAACCTGTCGCAGGGCACCGTCCGCAACTACCTCTCCACGGCCATCCAGAAGACCGCCGCCCGCAACCGGGCCGAGGCGGTCCGCATCGCCCGCGACAAGGGCTGGCTGTGAGGGGGCCCGCGGTCAGTTGAGCCGCGCCCGCGCCGCGTGCGCCTGACGCCGTACCGCCTCCGCCGCCTCCGGCTCCATCACGCCCACCACCTCCGCGTACTCCTCCAGCTCCCGCGCCCCGGTGAGGAAGTCACCGCGCTCGACCAGCAGCCGCGCCCGCTCGTAGCGCAGCCGGGCGGGATGGCTGGGCAGCAGCAGCGCCAGCTCGACCGCCCACAGCTGGACATCGGTGCGCTCGGGGCGGGCGGCCGCCCAGGCGCGGACGTTGTTGAGGATGCGCAGCATGATGTCCAGCGGATCGGCCGGGCCCAGCACCGACGGCTCCGGCGGCGCGCCGGTGACGCCCGACACCAGCAGCGCCGCGTCCTGGCCGGACAGCCTCCGGCCGCCGTCGAACGGGTCGGCCAGCACATGGTCCCCGTACGGATCGCCGAAGCCGACCACGAAGTGGCCCGGCAGCGCGACACCGTACACCGGAGCGCCCGCGCGCCGCGCGACCTCCATCCACACCAGCGACAGCAGGATCGGCAGCCCGCGGCGGCGCCGCAGCACCTGGTGCAGCAGCGAGGAGTCCAGCCGCCGGTAGTCGGCCGCTTCGCCCCGGAAGCCGTACCGCTCGCCGAGCACCCGGGCCAGCGCGTCGGCCCAGGCGGCGGGCGTGCCGGGGGAGAACGGCACCTCACCGGCCAGCCGGTCGAGTTCGATCTGCGCCTCGTCGATCCCGGCCTCGTCCAGCGCGTCGTCGGCCTCCATGCCCATCAGCAGGCACAGCAGGGCCAGGTCGGGGCGCTCCTCGCGGGCCGCGTCGGCGAATCTGCGGCGTGGTGTCTCGGTCATGCGCTGTCGGCGCCGGGCGCGCGCCAGTGGTGGTAGGTGTGGTGGAGGGTGAACCCCAGGCCGTCGTAGAAGGCGTGGGCGGCGCTGTTGTCCGTCTCTACCTGGAGGTACGCGGCCGAGGCGCCGTCGTCCAGCGCCGTGCGGGCCAGCGCGGTCATCACGGCCCGGGCCAGGCCCTCCCGGCGCCGCTCCGGCGCGGTCTCCACCGCCGCGAACCCGGCCCAGCGGCCGTCCACTACACAGCGCCCGATGGCGGCCGGGGCCTCTCCCGCCTCGCCACCTATCGTCGCGAACCACACCGACGGGCCGCCGGAGAGCACCGCCAGCGCCTCGGGGGAGGGCCGGGCGGAGCGCTGGTAGCGGGCCAGCCAGGCGTCGCCGATCTCCCGGGAGAGCGTCACGGCCGAGACGTCGGCGTCCTGGTCGGCGATCGGGGCCAGCGCCGCGATGCGCACCTGCGCGGAGACCTCCCGGGTCCAGCCGCGCGTCTCCAGCTCCGCGGCCAGCGGCTCCTGGGTACCCTCGGCGCCGGTGCTGACCTGGACGTACGCGGGCAGCCCGCGCTCGGCGTACCAGCCGGTCACCCGGCGCAGCGCCTCGTCGAGGCCGCAGCCGGGGTCGCCGAGCGGCAGGACGGAGTTGGCGCGGCGGGTGAACCCGCCGGACGCGCGCAGCTCCCACTCGCCCAGCCGCTCGCTGGTCACCGGCGGCCAGCCGCGGGCGGCGACCCGGTCCAGCTCGCGCGCGTTCGCCGCCGGGCCCCGGCGGCGGGCCGGTGCGGCGGGCACGACCTTGCCCGCGACCAGCGACGACTCCTCGATTCTGATGGACTCCCCAGTCCGGCGGGTGATGTGCAGCACACCCTCGGTCCACGATGTGAGAACCCCGACCACGTCGGTGAACCTCTCGGGGCCGCGTCGGTCGCCCGTCAGGAGCCTCACAGACACCCGTTTGCGCACGTCACCGGGGGTGATGCGAACCTCAAGCCGTCCGCCGGTGGTGAAATCCACTGCTCTGCCAACCCCTCATGTGCGTCTGGTGCCCCGGAACGGAGATACTAGGTGCGGGCATCGACGACGCCGCGCTCCCGCGCGATACAGCCCTAAGAGGAGGAACGACAGCGTGACCTACGTCATCGCGCAGCCTTGTGTCGACCTGAAGGACAAGGCGTGCATCGAGGAGTGCCCCGTCGACTGTATCTACGAGGGCCAGCGGTCCTTGTACATCCACCCGGACGAATGCGTCGACTGTGGGGCCTGTGAGCCGGTGTGCCCGGTCGAGGCGATCTTCTACGAGGACGACACTCCGGAAGAGTGGAAGGACTACTACAAGGCGAACGTCGAGTTCTTCGACGAGCTCGGTTCGCCCGGCGGTGCGAGCAAGCTCGGCCTGATCGAGCGTGACCACCCGTTCATCGCCGCGCTTCCGCCGCAGGAGCACGACGAGTGACCCTGCCCGGGTCATGAGACCCGGCGCGGCCTTCGGTCCCGTAGGGCATGTGGCCTGCGGGACCGGGCTGTTCCCGGTCTCCCACCGGGATTCCCGGGGCGCGGCGGGACATCCCGTACGCCCCGGGCTGTTTCGAAGAAAGTGAGCCACCCCGTGCCACCCGTCTCCGCCCGCCTCCCGGTCTTCCCCTGGGACCGGCTCGAACCGTACAAGGCGACCGCCGCCGCCCATCCGGACGGCATCGTCGACCTCTCGGTGGGCACCCCCGTCGACCCGGTCCCCGAGCTGATCCGCACCGCGCTGGCCGATGCCGCGGACAGCCCCGGCTATCCGACCGTCTGGGGCACCCCCGCGCTGCGGGACGCGCTGACCGGCTGGGTCGAGCGGCGGCTGGGCGCGGAGCGGGTCACCCACACCCAGGTGCTGCCGGTGATCGGCTCGAAGGAGCTGGTGGCCTCGCTGCCGACGCAGCTCGGTCTCGGCCCCGGCGACAAGGTCGCCTTCCCGCGGCTCGCCTACCCGACGTACGAGGTGGGCGCGCGGCTCGCGGGCGCCGAGCCGGTGCCGTACGACGCCGTCGAGGACCTGGACCCGGCGGGGCTCAAGCTGCTGTGGCTGAACTCCCCGTCCAACCCCACCGGCCGGGTGCTCTCCAAGGACGAGCTGCGGGCCGCGGTCGCGTGGGCGAGGGCGCACGGGGTGCTGCTGGTCAGCGACGAGTGCTACCTGGAGCTGGGCTGGGAGGCGGACCCCGTGTCCGTCCTGCACCCGGAGATCTCCGGCGGGCGCTTCGACGGGCTGGTCGCGGTCCACTCGCTGTCCAAGCGGTCCAACCTGGCGGGCTACCGCGCGGCCTTCCTCGCCGGTGACGAGGGCGTGCTCGGCGAGCTGCTGAAGATCCGCAAGCACGGCGGGATGATCGTGCCCGCGCCGGTGCAGGCCGCCACGGTGGCCGCGCTCGGCGACGACAAGCACGTCACGGAGCAGCGCGAGCGCTACGCGGCGCGGCGGGCCGCGCTGCGGGGCGCGCTGGAGGGGTGCGGCTTCCGCGTCGAGCACAGCGAGGCGTCGCTGTACCTGTGGGCGACGCGCGACGAGCCGTGCTGGGACACCGTCGGCGCACTGGCCGAGCTGGGCATCCTGGTGGCCCCCGGCGAGTTCTACGGCCCGGCGGGCGGGGCATACGTCCGCGTCGCGTTCACCGCGACGGACGAGCGGGTGGCGGCGGCGGTCCGCCGCCTGGCTGCCTGACGGCCCCCTAGCAGCGCTCGGGTGCCCCCGGCCGGTCGGCCGGGGGCACCCGCTGATGGTGGCTGACCGACCACTCAGCCGAGCAGCGGCAGGCCCTTGATGGGGAGGCTCTTGATCGGCAGTTCGTCGGCCTGTTGCGGGGCGCTGGGCGCGACCTGCTGAGGCGCCGGGGCCGGAGCCGGAACCGGGGCCGGAGCGGCGACGGGGGCCGGAGCGGGGGCCGGGACCGGAGCCGGGGCGGGACGCCTGGCGGCGTGGGCACCCTTGGCGTGGGCGCCCTTGCTCTTGGCCAGGCCCTTGGTCAACGACGCCTTGCCCTTGCCCTTGGCGTGAGCGCCGCTCTTGCCCTTCCCCTTGGCGTGAGCGCCCTTGGCCTGGGCGGACTTGCCCGCCGTCGCGGCCTTCTGCGCCGGTGCGGGCTTCGCCGCCGTGGCGGGCTTGGCGGCCGCGGCCTTCTCCGGAGCGGTCTGCGCCGGGGCGGCCTTGGCCGGGAGAATGTCCTTGACGGTCCGCCCGGCCTGCTGCGAGGCGATGTCGGCCAGATCGCCGACGGAGGAGGGGTCCAGTGCGCTCAGTCCGCCCAGCTTGGGGGTGTGCGGCAGGGCCGGATCCGCCGCACTCGCGGCGTCGGCGGCACCGACCACGGGAGTCGCACTCGCTGCGACCAGCAGCGCGGCCCGAGCGATCCGACGCGTGAGAGGGAGGGACATGATTCTCCTTTGACGGGGGGACATGGAGCGTTACGTGTCCAGCGATCGGACGCAGTGAATATCGCGTGAGCCGCGCGAAGGTTGCGGTGCGCCAAGGTAAAGAATTGATAATGCGTCGCATTATCCGTTGAGGCGCATAACGCGCGCCCGCGAAGATTGCCCAACGCCCCGTCAACGGCGCTGAGCTGCGGCGATCTATCGCGCTATCGCATAAGGGAAAGTCGTATATCCGACCCGGAACTCTTGTCGGACGTGTGCCAGCCGTCCCCTGAATTCCGGGCGTTCCATATGTGTTTGCCGTAAGAGACCCGTTCGATGCGCAACTCGTCCGAGTGAGCCACCGCCCAATAGGCCAGCTCCCAGCCGCGCTCCGTCCGGCCGCCCCGGGCCGAGTCGCCCCCCACCGGAACCAGCACCTCCCGGGCGGACCCGGCGTGCCTGCCGCCGCCCTGGCCCGCCACGTCCAGCCGCGACCGGGCGTCCGCCCCGAACTCCCGCTTCAGCGCCGCCTGGACGCGCGCCGGGTCGCCCGCCTTCCCGTCGTCCGGCGGCCCGGGGCAGCTGAAGGCGGCCGCCGAACGCCCGGTGAGGGTGGCGGTCAGCACCACGGCCTCCGTCTCGTGCTTCGCGTACGCCTGTGGGAAGCCGCTGTACTGCACCCGCTGCGCGGCCACCGTGAGCGGCAGCCGCGAGTAGCCGGGCACCTTCACCAGGAAGTCGTAGAACTTCCCGGCCGCGTACACCGGATCCTGGATCTGCCGCGCCGTTCCCCAGCCCTGCGACGGGCGTTGCTGGAACAGCCCGAGCGAATCCCGGTCGCCGTGGGTGATGTTGCGCAGCCCGGACTCCTGCAGCGCGGTGGCCAGCGCGATGGTGACGGCCCGTTCCGGCAGTCCGCGGGAGGCGGCCACGGCCTCGATCGTCGCGGCGTTCACGGCCTGTTCGGGGTCGAGCGGCACATCGCCGCCCTCCGCCCGCGCGACGCAGCGCGGCGGACCGCTACCGCCCGTCAGCAGATGCGCCGTGACATAAGCGGCAAGCCCCAGCAATACGGCACACGCGACGGCGGCGCGGAGCAGGCGGGGACGGCTGAAGAAGACGGACCGGGGCACACCGCCCACGTTACTGGGTGCCCCGGGGCCCGGTGCCGCACAGGGGCGGGGGTGGGGAAGGCCACGCGCCCGGGCGCGGGGGCCGGTCCGCCGGGGCCCGGCCGCCGGGGCGGGCGGGCCGGGGGCGCGGGTTAGGGTCACGGGTATGGCACACCCAGCACTCGACCTGTCCCTGGACGCGGCCCGGCTCACCGCCCGGCTCGTCGACTTCCCCTCGGTCAGCGGCGACGAGAAGGCGCTCGCCGACGCCGTCGAGCAGGCGTTGCGCGCCCTGCCGCATCTGACCGTCGACCGGGACGGGGACGCCGTCGTCGCCCGTACGCAGCTGGGGCGTGCCGAACGGGTCGTACTGGCCGGGCACCTCGACACCGTGCCGATCGCCGACAACGTGCCGTCCCGGCTGGACGAGGACGGCACGCTGTGGGGCTGCGGCACCTCCGACATGAAGTCCGGCGTCGCCGTTCAGCTGCGCGTCGCGGCGACCGTGCCCGAGCCCAACCGCGACCTCACCTTCGTCTTCTACGACCACGAGGAGGTCGCCGCCGAGCTGAACGGGCTGAAGCGGCTGGCCGAGCACCACCCCGAGTGGCTGGCCGCCGACTTCGCCGTGCTGCTGGAGGGCACCGAGGGCAAGGTCGAGGGCGGCTGCCAGGGCACGCTGCGGGTACGGGTGACCACGAGCGGGCACCGTTCCCACTCCGCGCGCAGCTGGCTCGGCGAGAACGCCATCCACAAGGCCGCCCCGATCCTCGACCGGCTGGCCGCGTACGAGCCGCGGCACGCGGACATCGACGGGCTCACCTACCGCGAGGGGCTGAACGCGGTGGGGATCGAGGGCGGCATCGCGGGCAACGTCATCCCCGACGCCTGCGCCGTGACCGTGAACTTCCGCTTCGCGCCGGACCGTTCGGAGGCGGAAGCGCTCGCCCATGTCCGCGAGGTCTTCGACGGCTTCGAGGTGACCCTCACCGACTCCGCGCCCGGCGCCCTGCCCGGGCTGTCCCACCCGTCGGCCGCGGCCTTCGTGGCGGCGATCGGCGGCGAGGCGGCCCCCAAGTTCGGCTGGACCGATGTCGCCCGCTTCTCGTCGCTCGGCGTGCCCGCGGTCAATTACGGCCCCGGCGACCCCAAGCTGGCCCACACCCGCGAGGAGCACGTGGACACCGCGCTGATCCTGGAGGCCGAGGAGCGGCTGCGGGACTGGCTGACCGCCTGAGCCCCCGCCTGGCCGGGCCGAACGCGGCCGTCCGCTTCGCCGCAGATCTTAAGAGGCAGATCAGAGAACAGATGAGCGTGGCGTGGATTTCGGCCTTTCGCCGCCCGGTGGGCCTACGCTGAACGACAGATCTTTGGCAGATCTTGGCGAAGGGAGCACACAGATGGGCAACGCCGAGGAAGAGCGAGCGCTGCACGAGCAGCGTCTGGGCCCGGTCGTGCGCCGTCGCCACCAGATGCGGCCCGGTACGACCGATCAGCGGCTGCTGGACAGCCAGGGCGCCACCCACTGGGTGCACGAGGACCCGTTCCGGGTGATGCGCATCCAGTCGGAGTTCGTGGAGGGTTTCGGCACCCTGGCCGAACTCGGCCGGGCGGTCAGCGTGTTCGGCTCCGCCCGTACGCCCGAGGGATCACCGGAGTACGAGGCCGGGGTGAAGATCGGGCGGGCCCTGGCCGAGGCCGGGTTCGGGGTGATCACCGGGGGCGGCCCCGGCGCGATGGAGGCCGCCAACCGCGGCGCGGTCGAGGCGGGCGGCGTCTCCGTCGGCCTCGGTATCGAGCTGCCGTACGAGCAGGGGCTGAATCCGTACGTCGACATCGGTGTGAACTTCCGCTACTTCTTCGTGCGGAAGACGATGTTCGTGAAGTATGCGCAAGGATTCGTCGTTCTGCCCGGTGGCCTGGGCACCCTCGACGAGTGCTTCGAGGCGCTGACCCTGGTGCAGACGAAGAAGGTGACCCGGTTCCCGATCGTCCTCTTCGGCAGCTCCTACTGGGGCGGCCTGGTCGACTGGCTGGAGAACACGCTGATCGCCCAGGGCAAGGCGTCCCAGCAGGACCTGGAGCTGTTCCACCTCACCGACGACATCGACGAGGTGGTCGACCTGGTCACCAAGGAGTCCGGCGCCTGACCGCCCCCGGGCCGCGTGCCCTACGCCAGTCCCCGGCGGGCGACCGCCGGGGGCCGGTGGCCCGCGATGGACGACACCATGTCCAGCACCTGACGGGTTTCGGCCACCTCGTGCACCCGGTAGACCTGGGCGCCCAGCCAGGCGGAGACCGCGGTCGTGGCGAGCGTGCCGATCACCCGCTCCTTGACCGGGCGGTCCAGCGTCTCGCCCACGAAGTCCTTGTTGGACAGCGAGACCAGCACCGGCCAGCCGGTGTCCCTCAGCTCCCCGAGCCGCCGGGTGGCCTCCAGCGAGTGGCGGGTGTTCTTCCCGAAGTCATGGCCCGGGTCGATCATGATCGCGTCGCGCCGGACGCCCAGCCCGGCCGCGCGCTCCGCGAGCCCGACGGTGACCCGCAGGACGTCCGCCACCACGTCGTCGTAGCCGATCCGGTGCGGCCGGGTGCGCGGTTCGGCCCCGCCCGCGTGCGTACAGACCAGCCCGGCGCCGTACCGGGCGGCGACCTCGGCCAGCTTGGGGTCGACCCCGCCCCAGGCGTCGTTGAGCACGTCAGCGCCGGCCTCGCAGACCGCCTCGCCGACCTCGTGCCGCCAGGTGTCCACGCTGATCACCACGTCCGGATGGCGCCGCCGCACCTCGGCCACGAAGCCGACCGTGCGCCGGGCCTCCTCGGCGGCGCTCACCTCGTCCCCGGGACCGGCCTTCACCCCGCCGATGTCGATGATCGCGGCGCCGTCCGCGACGGCCTGCTCGACGCGGGTGAGCGCGGGCTCGTCGCGGAAGGTCGCACCCTGGTCGTAGAACGAGTCCGGTGTCCGGTTGACGATCGCCATGATCACTCGCTCGTTCTCGTCGAACTCGCGTCGGCCCAGCCGCAGCATGCGTACTTCCTCTCAGGTGTCCGGCAGCGACGATAACTGTCAGTGGGGCATGGCACGATCGGGTCAGACAGTTGACGGGGCCGACGTCACTCGTGACGTCATGGCCGAGCCGCTCAAGCCGAGGAGAACGATCACCGTGTTCCTGTTCTTGCTGATCACGCTGGTCGTCGTGGTCGGTGCCGTCACCCTCGCCGTCGTCGGCGGCGGCGACGGCGGCCAGCTGTCCGAGGCGCCGCCCGACCGGCTGGACGACCCGCTCCCCGCCGACCGGCCGCTGGACCGGGAGGACGTCGAGGCGCTGCGGCTGCCGATGACCCTGCGCGGCTACCGGATGGCGGACGTGGACGATGTGCTGGGCCGGCTCGGCGCCGAGCTGGCCGAGCGGGACGCCCGGATCGCCGAGCTGGAGGATGCCCTGGAGGGCGCGCGGACCCCGGCGTTCGGGGACGGCAAGGCGGCCGGGGCCCCGGCGGACTATCCACCGGACTACCCGCCGAACTACCGGGCCGACTTCGACGGGAGCGGAGCATGAGCGCCCAGGGCGCGGTCGTCGGAGCGGACGGCCTGGCGCGCTGCCCCTGGGGGCTGGAGTCCGAGACCATGGCGGACTACCGCGTCTACCACGACACCGAGTGGGGCCGCCCGGTCCGCGGCGATGACGCGCTGTACGAGCGGATCTGCCTGGAGGCGTTCCAGTCCGGGCTGTCCTGGCTGACGATCCTGCGCCGCCGGGAGGGATTCCGGTCCGCCTTCGCCGATTTCCGGATCAAGGCGGTCGCGGAGTTCACCGAGGCCGATGAGCAGCGGCTGCTCGCCGATCCCGGCATCATCCGCAACCGGGCCAAGATCGCGGCCACGGTCGGGAACGCGCGGGCCGCGGCGGAGCTGGCCCCGGGCGAGCTGGAGGAGCTGATCTGGTCCTACGCCCCCGACCCCGCCACCCGCCCGGTCCCGCACACCTTCGCTGACGTCCCGGCGATCACCCCGGAGTCCACGGCGCTCAGCCGAGAGCTGAAGAAGCGCGGCTTCCGCTTCGTCGGACCCACCACGGCCTACGCCCTGATGCAGGCGTGCGGTCTGGTCAACGACCACCTGGCCGACTGCCACGTCCGCGGCAGCGTCTGAGCCCCGTCCGCACGCGGCCCGACCCGGCCTGACCCGGACGGTCCGGCGGCCCGGCCCGCCCGGCCCGCTTCCGGTCCGGGCGGGAGCCGCTGGTCAGCGGCCGGTGAACCGCGGCGGCTGCTTCTGGACGAAGGCGTCCACGGCCGTGCGGTGGTCCTCCGAGGCGCCCGCCCGGCGCTGCAGCTCGTCCTCCTTGGTCAAGGAGTCGGTGAGGCTGTGCCCGGCCGCGTAGGCGAGCGATTCCTTGATGGCCGCGTAGGCCGCGGTCGGCCCCTCCGCCAGCCTGCGGGCGACCGCCGCCGCCTCGGCGGGCAGCTCCGCGGCGGGCACGACCCGGTTGGCGATGCCCAGCTCCAGCGCCTCCGCCGCGCTGACACCGCGGGGGAAGAGCAGCAGGTCGGCGGCCCGGCCGTGGCCGATCAGCCGCTGCAGGGTCCAGGAGACGCCGGAGTCGGCGGTGAGCGCGACGCCCGCGAACGAGGTGTTGAACGAGGCGGTGTCGGCCACGATCCGGTAGTCGGCGGCGAAGGCGAACCCGGCCCCGGCCCCGGCCGCGACCCCGTTCACCGCCGCGACCACCGGCTTCGGCATTCCGGCGATCGTGGTCACGATCGGGTTGTAGTGCAGCGAGACGGTGGTCATCGTCGACCCCTCGCTCTGTTCCCCCCGGGCCTGCGCCTCGCGGTCGGCGGCCAGCAGCCCGATGTGCTCCTTGAGGTCCTGCCCGACGCAGAACGCGCGCCCGGTGGCGGTGAGCAGGACGGCCCGGACCGCCGGATCCTCGGCGGCCTGCAGCAGCGCGTCGCGCAGCGCCACCTTGGTGTCGATGTTGAGCGCGTTCATGGCGTCGGGACGATTCAGCGTGATCGTCGCGAGGCCGTCGGCCAGGTCGTAGAGCACGGTGTCGGTCATAAACGGCCCTCCCAGTGGGCAGGTGTTCGGTCGCGGCGGGCGTACGCTATCGCGATCGCCTCCCCGAATTGAGTGGTTTTGGGGGAGCGTCCTGTACGGGGGTTGCCGACCGATGTTGGTCATCGGGTCATGGCATGCGGGATAATGAATGAGAAGCAACGTGTTCGATGCCGGTGACGCCTGGGTTGTCGGCTGCGATGAGCTGGTTTCAGGAAGGGGAACGAGCATGGCGGCCATGAAGCCGCGGACGGGCGACGGCCCGCTCGAGGTGACCAAGGAGGGGCGGGGCATCGTCATGCGCGTTCCGCTCGAAGGCGGCGGTCGGCTCGTCGTGGAGCTGACACCCGACGAGGCCGACGCGCTCGGCGATGCACTGAAGAAGGTTGTCGGCTGAGCCACCGGCCCCACCATCACCCGAGCCCCGCCCCGGCGTCCGGTATGAGGTACCGGACGCCGGGGCGGTGCTATGCCCGGACGCTTCGTGGGTGGTACGGCCTCGGCCGCCGCGGCCTGTTCAGCCGCCGCGGTTGACCGCGCACAGCAGGCCGTCCCCGACAGGCAGCAGCGAGGACTGCAGCACGGTGGACTCCCGTACGGTGCGCAGCAGCTCACGCAGCCGCAGCACCTCGGCGGGCTGGGCGGCGGAGTCCACGGTCCGCCCGTTGGCGAAGACTCCCTCGAAGCAGACCAGACCGCCCGGGCGCAGCAGTCGCAGCGCTTCCTCCAGGTAGTCCAGGCACTCCAGCCGGTCACCGTCGCAGAACACCAGGTCGTAGCCGCCGTCGGCGAGGCGGGGGAGGACGTCCAGGGCGCGGCCGGGGATGAAGCGCGCCCGGTTGCCGGCGAACCCGGCCGCCCGGAACGCCTGCTTGGCGAACTGCTGCATCTCGGGCTCGGTGTCGACGGTGGTCAGCACGCCGTCGGGGCGCATGCCGTGCAGCAGATGGATGCCGGAGACGCCGGTCCCGGTGCCGATCTCGGCGACGGCCTTGGCATCGGCGGCGGCGGCGAGCAGGCGCAGCGCGGCGCCGGTGCCCGCGGACACCGAGCGCAGCCCTGCCTCCCGGGCCCGGTCACGGGCCCAGTGAAGGGCTTCGTCCTCGGCGACGAACGCGTCGGCGAACGCCCAGCTCGTCTGCCGGTTGCCGGTAATGACCCTCTCCTGTCCCCGTAGTTGGCGCAACGGTGACTGTATCCGCTGCGCACGGGAACCCGCAGATGGGACCAGGCGTTGAGGAGAGAAGGGGGGACCGTATGGATCACGGCCAAATGCAGGTCAAAAATACTTATCCGGAGCTAACGGGCGAGGTGGATATGGTAGGGGCTCTACTGGACACCACCAGAGCCGACAGGGGAGGTGCGGCTACGGCCGGTGACCGGAGAGTGCTGAGGCGCTTTCGCAGGTCAGCGGGCGAGCCGAAATCCGTGACCGACACCGCTGACCGTTCCCGTTCCGCCAACTCCACCACCGCGACTTTTGCCACTACCGCGTCGTTCGGTGCGGACGGGGACACCCCGGCGTGGACGCCTCCCACCTGGGAGGAGATCGTCAGCACGCACAGCGCTCGGGTCTACCGCCTCGCCTACCGCCTCACCGGTAACCAGCACGACGCCGAGGACCTCACCCAGGAGGTGTTCGTCCGCGTCTTCCGCTCGCTGTCGACGTACACCCCGGGCACCTTCGAGGGCTGGCTGCACCGCATCACCACCAATCTCTTCCTCGACATGGTCCGCCGTCGTCAGCGCATCCGCTTCGACGCCCTCGCCGAGGACGCGGCCGAGCGGCTCCCCAGCCGCGAGCCCTCTCCCCAGCAGCACTTCAACGACACCCACTTCGACGCCGATGTACAGCAGGCGCTCGACACCCTCGCGCCGGAGTTCCGCGCGGCCGTCGTGCTCTGCGACATCGAGGGCCTGTCGTACGAGGAGATCGCCGCGACGCTCGGTGTCAAGCTCGGCACCGTGCGCAGCCGGATCCACCGTGGCCGTTCGCATCTGCGCAAGGCGCTGCAGCACCGCGCCCCGGCGGGCGCGCGCGCCGAGCAGCAGCGCGAGGTCGCCGCGGTCGTGCCGCGGGTCTCCGGACCGCGGCTGAGCGGGGAGGTCGGGATCGCGTGACCCGATCAGGCGGTCCGTCCCCCGCCGAGCAGCATCTCGGCGACCGCCTTGCGGCTCTGGTCGACGGTGAACTCGGGCATGACGCGCGTGAGCGCGTGCTCGCACACCTGGCGACGTGCTGTAAGTGCAAGGCGGAGGCCGACGCGCAGCGGCGGCTGAAGAGCGTATTCGCCGAGACGGCGCCCCCGGCGCCGTCCGAGGGCTTCCTGGCCCGGCTGCAGGGCCTCCCGGCCATCGGCGGCGATGACGACGGTATGGGCAGCGGTTCCCCCTTCGCGGACCCGGGCGTCCTCGGCCTGCGCGGCGGCGCGCGGGACGTACGGGGCGACGTACCGGACGTACGGACGTCGGAGCGCAGACGGGAGCAGGCGTTCGCCTACCTGCCCGCGGTGGCACCGGTGACCCCGGTGGACCCGGTCGCCGCGGCTTCGGTGCGCCGGGAGCGCGGCTTCCGGATCCATGAGGTCGAGCGCCCCGCGCCGCGCCGCCGCTTCGCCTTCGCGGCCGCGGGCGCGGTGTCCCTGGCCGCCTTCGCGCTCGGCGCCACCCTGCCGCTGGAGGCGGCGGTCGACCCCGGCCCCCGGCCGGACGGCTCGGACGCCGCGGTCACCCCGGTCGACGCCGAATCCGTCGGCACGGGCACGCGCGGGGGCACCGCCCGTGACGTGGGGCTGCTCACCACTGCCGAGACGCGGCCCGCCCGGCTGCCGTCCCCGAGCGCTACGTCGAGCCACCCGGTGCTGGGCGGGCCCTCGGATGCCGCGGTGAACCCGCTGATACAGCCGGTCCTGTCGGTCACGGAGCTGCTGCGGGCCCCGACCTCCGCCCCGGCCGCGCCCGCCCCGACCCAGCCGGAGGGCCTGGTCCAGCCCGCCCCCGGCGTCTCCCCCTACCTGGGCCTCAGCGCGCCCCCTCCCTAGTTCCGACCTAGGTTCCGACCCCGGCGATTCCGCGCAATATCGCTCACACGTCCGGTCGTTCCGCTCGTTCCGCGCACGCGGGGCCGGGTGGACTGATTGAATCGCTTCCGGGCACCCCCGGCGAAGGCCGGGGAGGCTGAGGCGCCCCGGAGGCGCAGCGAGCCTCGAAGAGTCGCGGTGACGTATGACCCGGGCGGCGCGGTGGGCGCCTTGTCGCGGGAACTGTGGGGAGATCATGGACGAGCGGAAGGCCCCCGGGCCCAAGCCGAAGTGGTGGAGCCGTCCGGTCGCACGACCCGGCGACCGGCCGACGGACGAGGCGGCGGAGCCCGGAGCGGAGACGGCGAGCGGGCAGTCGGCGCAGGCGCCGGAGGCGGCGGCCGAGCGGGCGGTGCCGTCCGGGCCGGAGGCCGAACGGCCATCCGGCGTCGACGACGGCCGCGAGGCGGCGGACGGGGCCCGTGCGGGCACCGCGCGCCCGCTCCACGATCCCGATCCGTACAGCACCCCGCCCTACGGCGGCCCCGGCCCCTGGGCCCCGGCCCCGCCCGTACAGCACCCGGGCACGACACCGGCCCACGGCACGCATCTGCCGCCCGGAGCGGTCCCGCAGCCCGCCCCGCACCCCGCCGCTCCCCAGTCCGGCATCGCCCAGCCAGCGGCCGCCCAGCCCGGCGTCGCCCAGCCCGGGGCGATGACCCCGGCGCACGGCACCCCGCTGCCGCCCGGGAACCCGGGCGCACCGCCGCCCCCGCCGCACCAGTGGCAGAGCTACGACCCCTGGACCGTGCCGCCCCCGGCGCCCGCCGAGCGCAAGGTGGTCTCCCGTCGCCGCGCCTTCGTCGCCGTCCTGCTGATCGCGCTGATCGCGGGGTGCCTGGGCGGCGGGATCGGCGCGTACGTCGAGCGGGACCGGGCCTCAGGGGGCATCGATGTGAAGCTTCCGCAGGCCCCGCTGGAGAAGGGCACCCGGGCCCCGGGCAGCGTCGCGGGCATCGCCTCCAAAGCCCTGCCGGGCGTGGTGACCATCCATGTCAGCGGCAGCTCCGAGGAGGGCACCGGCACCGGGTTCGTCCTGGACAAGCAGGGCCACATCCTCACCAACAACCACGTCGTGGCCCCCGCGGGCGCCGACGGCGCCATATCGGTGACCTTCAACGGCGGTCAGTCCGCCCGCGCCAAGCTGGTCGGCCGGGACGCCGGGTACGACTTGGCGGTCATCCGGGTCGAGGGCGTCTCCGGGCTGAGCCCGCTGCCGCTGGGCAACTCCGACTCCGTCCAGGTCGGCGACCCGGTGGTGGCGATCGGCGCCCCGTTCGACCTGGCGGGCACGGTCACCTCCGGGATCATCAGCGCCAAGGAGCGCCCCATCACCGCGGGCGGCGAGAAGGAGGACGGCAGCGACATCTCCTATGTGGACGCGCTGCAGACCGACGCCCCGATCAACCCGGGCAACTCCGGCGGCCCGCTGGTCGACGGCAAGGCGCGGGTCATCGGGATCAACAGCGCCATCCGGGCCGCCGACGACGGCGCCGAGCTGGGCGGCCAGGGCGGCTCCATCGGCCTGGGCTTCGCGATCCCGATCAACCAGGGCAAGCGGGTCGCCGAGGAGCTGATCAACACCGGCAAGGCCACCCACCCCGTGATCGGCGTCACGCTCAACATGGAGTACACGGGCGACGGTGCCCGGGTGAACAGCAAGGGCGCCTCCGGGCCGCCGGTCACCCCGGGCGGGCCGGGCGACAAGGCGGGGATCGAGGCCGGTGATGTGATCACGGAGGTGGACGGCGTCCGGGTGCACAGCGGCCAGGAGCTGATCGTCAAGATCCGCAGTCACCGCCCCGGCGACCGGCTGGAGCTGACCCTCAAGCGGGACGGCGACGAGCGCACCGTGGAGCTGACGCTGGGCTCCGCGAGCAGCGATGGCTGACGCCCGATGTTGGTCCGGGCGTCTCCCGGGGCGCCCCCACCGCCAGGTACGGTGTGGTGTGGCCTGATTTCCGGCCTCAGACGTCTCTAGGAGCTGCAGGGTGTTCAACGACATAGGGGCCCTCGAGCTTGTCGCGCTCGTTGTCCTTGCGGTGCTCATCTTCGGCCCGGACAAGCTTCCGAAGGTCATCCGGGATGTTTCGCAGTTCATCCGCAAGATCCGGGAGTTCTCCGACAGCGCCAAGGAGGACATCCGTACCGAGCTGGGCCCCGAGTTCAAGGACTTCGAGTTCGAGGACCTGAACCCCAAGACGTTTGTGCGCAAGCATGTGCTGGACTCCGATGAGCTGGGCCTCAAGGAGATCCAGAACGGCTTCGACCTCCGCAAGGAGATGGCCGAGGTCGCCGACTCCGTGAACGGCCGGGAGAGTGACGTCGCACACGGCTCTTCAGGGGGCTCCGGCGCCGCCCCGCTGTCCCTCTCCAAGGACGATTCCGGCACCCCTGACCTGCTGCGCAAGCGTGATGCTCAGCCTCGCGAGGACCGTCCGCCTTTCGACTCCGACGCCACTTGATCCCCCCGTATGCCCGGGCTGGTTGACCCGTATGGCTATCCTCCCTTTGTCCGGGGTGAGGTCGCCCGAAGGGGGGCGGGCCGCCCACGACGAAGGGCAACGAGGAGGCTCCGCGCACATGGGCACGACGAGTCGGCTAGGGGTGCATGGGGTGAACGGTGCGGCGCAGGGGATGCCCGCTGAGGCGCGGCGGAGCGTCGACGGCTACCTGATGGCCGCCTTCCCCTGGTACGGCCTTGACGAGGCGTTCACCGGGCCGCGCTGGCTCATGCAGGTGGGTGCGGCCGCCGACGGGCGGGTGGAATACGGCTCGACCGGGCACGGCGAGGAGCCGTCGCTGCGCGTCGAGACCGATATGGACCAGCAGCGCTTCACGGCGGTGGTGACCGTCGGCGGACGCCCCGTACGGGACAGCGCGGACGGCACCGGCAAGCTGGAGGCCACCTCGGTCTCCTCGGCCGCCTGGCTCGCCGGTTCGGGCCTGCTGTCATGCACCTGGCCTACCCGGATGGAGCGGGGGCTGCGCCAGGACTGGCTGGACCAGCAGACCGCGATCGCCTGGGAGCTGGCGGACGCCCTGGACGGCGACGAGTGGTCCTCGCTGTCGCTGCCGGTGGACGGCGTGCCGACCGACTTCCACTACCGCGAGTCGGAGTACGGCTGGGTGCTGGCCGGGTCGGCGGGCGAGAGCGTGCACATCGGGGCGTACGGGCGCGGGATGAGCGCCTACGGCCTGGGCTTCTCAGTGATCAAGGACATCACCGGCTACGACGCGTAGCGCCGGTACACGTGCGCGGGGGCGGCCTCACGGATGAGGCCGCCCCCGCGCACGTCTGTGGGGTCTGGTGCGGCGGCTCAGAACTTGTTGCGCGGCGTGACGCCCAGCGACATGCCCGCGAGGCCCCGCTGCCGTCCGCCGATCTTGCCCGCGATCGCCCGCAGCGCGCTGCCCGCGGGGGAGTCGGGGTCGGACAGCACGACCGGCTTGCCCTCGTCGCCGCCCTCGCGCAGCCGTACGTCGATCGGGATGGCGCCCAGCACCGGCACCGTCGTTCCGGTGGTCCGGGACAGCCCCTCGGCGACGCTCTGCCCGCCGCCGGTGCCGAAGACGTCGACCATCTCGTCGCAGTGCGGGCAGGGCAGCCCGGACATGTTCTCCACCACGCCGACGATCTTCTGATGGGTCTGGACGGCGATCGAGCCCGCCCGCTCGGCCACCTCGGCGGCGGCCTGCTGCGGCGTCGTCACGACCAGGATCTCGGCGCCCGGCACCAGCTGGGCGACGGAGATCGCGATGTCACCGGTGCCCGGGGGCAGGTCCAGCAGCAGGACGTCGAGGTCGCCCCAGTAGACGTCGGCCAGGAACTGCTGGAGGGCGCGGTGCAGCATCGGTCCGCGCCACACCACCGGAGCGTTGCCCGGGGTGAACATCCCGATCGAGATCACCTTCACGCCGTTCGCCGACGGCGGCATGATCATGTCCTCGACCTGGGTCGGGCGGCCTTCGGCGCCCAGCATGCGCGGCACCGAGTGGCCGTAGATGTCGGCGTCGACGACACCGACCTTGAGCCCGTCGTCGGCCATCGCGGCGGCCAGGTTGACCGTCACCGACGACTTGCCGACGCCGCCCTTGCCGGAGGCCACCGCGTACACCCGGGTCAGCGAGCCGGGCTGGGCGAAGGGCACCTCGCGCTCGGCCTGGCCGCCGCGCAGCGAGGTCGCCAGCTCACGCCGCTGCTCGTCGCTCATCACATCCAGCTCGACGGTGACGCCCGTCACCCCGCCGACCTGGCCGACCGCGTCCCGCACCCGGCTCGTGATCGTCTCCCGCATCGGACAGCCGGCGACCGTGAGGTAGACCTCCACCGCGACCGTGCCGTCCGACGCGATCTCGACGGATTTGACCATGCCGAGGTCGGTGATCGGCTTGTGGATCTCCGGGTCGTTGACCGTGGCGAGCGCGGCGCGCACCGCGTCTTCGCTCGGTCCCGGGACAGTGTCGGTAGCCATATGGAGATGGTACGGCGCCGGGGGTACGCGCCGGTAAGCCCGTCAGTGGTCGCGTTCCTCACGCGAGGGGGCGCGCGGCGGAGCGGGTGAGGGCGCGGGCCGCCGCTCGTCCAGTTCCCGGACCAGTGCCTCGAACTCGGAGCGGATCCAGTCCCGCGTCGCGACCTCGCCGAGCCCGGTCCGCAGCGACGCGATCTCCCGGGTCAGGAACTCGGTGTCGGCGATGGACCGCTCGTCCCGCGCCCGGTCCTGTTCGAGGTTGACGCGGTCGCGGTCGGCCTGCCGGTACTGGGCGAGCAGGATCAGCGGTGCCGAGTACGAGGCCTGGAGCGACAGCATCAGCGTCAGGAAGATGAACGGGAACGGGTCGAACCGCAGCGGGTCCGGGGCCAGGGTGTTCCAGGCCAGCCAGGCGACGACGAAGACCGTCATCCAGGCGATGAAGCGGCCGGTGCCCAGGAAGCGGGCGATCAGCTCCGACGCCCTGCCGAACGCCTCCGGGTCCCAGCGCGGCAGCGGGCTGCGGCGGGGCTCCTTGGGCCGGTCGAGACGGCCCCCGTCACCGTCCACCGCCCACCTCCGGGACGTTCACGCCGCCGTACAGTTCGCGCTCCCGCCAGTCGGGGGGCAGCAGATGGTCGAGGACGTCGTCCACGGTCACCGCGCCCAGCAGCGACCCGCCCTCGTCCACGACCGGCGCCGCCAGCAGGTTGTACGTCGCCAGATGACCCGCGACCACCGGCAGCGGGGTCTCCGGGCGCAGCGGCCGCAGATCGGTGTCCACGGCCGCGCCGACGAGGGTGAACGGCGGGTCGCGCAGCAGCCGTTGGAAGTGGATGGTGCCCAGATAGCGCCCGGTGGGCGTCTCGTCGGGCGGGCGGCACACATACACCTGGGCGGCGAGCGCCGGGGTCAGGTCCTGGTTGCGCACCCGCGCGAGGGCGTCCGCGACCGTGGCGTCCGGCCGCAGCACGATCGGCTCGGTCGTCATCAGCCCGCCCGCCGACCCCTCCTCGTACGACATCAGCCGCCGCATGTCGGCCGCGTCCCGGGGCCGCATCAGGGTCAGCAGCCGTTCCTTGTCCCGTTCGGGCAGCTCGGACAGCAGGTCGGCCGCGTCGTCCGGGTCCATGGCCTCCAGGACGTCGGCCGCGCGCTCCTCCTTGAGCTTGCCGAGGATCTCCACCTGGTCGTCGTCCGGCAGCTCCTCCAGGACGTCCGCGAGCCGCTCGTCGTCCAGCGCCGCGGCGACCTCGCCGCGCCGCTTGGCGGAGAGGTGGTGGAGGACGTTGGCGAGGTCGGCGGGGCGCAGCTGCTCGAAGGTGGCCAGCAGGTTCTCCGCGCCCTGCCCGTGCTCCTCCAGCGAGAATCCGGTGACGGCCGACCAGTCCACGGTCAGCGTCTCGCCGCGGCGGCGCAGCGCACCGCTCTTGCCGCGGCGCACGAAGACCTTGGCGATCTCCCATTCGCGGCGCGCGGGCAGCTGGCCCATCGCCACGTCCAGGACCGTGACCTCCTCGCCGGTCTCCACGATCCGCACCGTGCGGTCCAGCAGTTCGCCGAGGACCAGCGTCTCGGTGGGGCGCTGCTCGAAGCGCCGCATGTTGACCACGCCGGTGGTGATGACCTGGCCCGACTCCACGCCGGTCACCCGCGTCATGGGCAGGAAGATGCGGCGGCGGGTGACCACTTCGACGACCAGCCCGAGGACCCGCGGCGGCCGCCCGGCCAGCCGCAGCATCGCCACCAGGTCGCGGACCCGCCCGACCTGGTCGCCGTTCGGATCGAAGACGGCGACGCCCGCCAGATGCGAGACATAGATCCGCGAGGCGCCTGCCGGCATGTCATGCGCCTCCTTCCGCTCCGCATTCGAGCGCAATCACCGGGTTCAGGCTAGCCTGCCCCGTTCTGCCCCGCCGCCGGACGAGCGGTCCCCGGAGCCCCGCGCACGCATCCGTACGGCACCGGTACGCTGCCGTACTGCACCGGACCGGCATCAGGAGGCAGAGCGGACGTGCGCATCCGGAACACGGCTCTCGTCGCGGTGATGTGCGCGGGACTGGCCGCGCTCACCGCGTGCGGCGGCGAAGGGGAGAAGGCGGACCCCGACGCGGGAACGAACGGCGTGGGCAAGCTCCCCGCCAAGAAGATCGAGAGCAAGGCCCGGACGGTGGCGGGAGGCGCGGACGCGGTCCATCTGTCCGGCAGCCTCGTCTCCAAGGGCCGCACCTACAAGGTCGACATGAAGCTGAAGGGCGACGGCGGCACCGGCGTCGTCTCCACCAAGGGCTCCCGCTACGAACTGCTGCGGGTGGGTGAGGAGCTGTACCTCAAGGCGGACGCGGGCTTCTGGGCCCACCAGGGCGCGAGCGGCGGGGGCGGGCACAGCGGCGACGCGGCCGCCGCGGACAAGCTCGACGACAAGTACGTGAAGGTCCCGTCCGGGGACCCCTCCTACCAGCGGCTCAGCGGCTTCACGGACAAGAGCGTCATGCTGGACGGGCTGCTCGGCCTGCACGGCACCCTCACCGCGGGCGAACGGGGCGAGGTCGGCGGCATCCGCACGATCCGCATCCTCGGCGGCGAGGGCGGCGGCGGCACCCTCGACGTCTCCCTGGAGGGACGCCCGTACCCACTCCGTCTCCAGCGCGCCGGGGGCGCGGGGGTGATCCGGCTGGAGGACTGGAACAAGGACTTCAAGCTGGCCGCCCCGAAGGAGGACCACGTGGTGGACTACGGCCAGCAGATCCCCACCGGCACGTAACGCCGCGCCGCAGCCCGGCGCCGGAGGGGCGGTGATGCCCCACCCCAGCCCCCTGGGGGCACCTCCCAGCGGTAGCTGGGGGAGTTTGAGGAACGGGGTCCAGGGGCGGAGCCCCGGCGGGGGGCCGGGGGCTTGCCCCCGCCCCGCGGCGGAGCCGCACATCGATGGGTGCGGGAAGGGGCGGGGTGGGGAAAAATCAGCCCGCCTTCCGCGCGCGCTTCCCCCGCGCCAACAGCTTCGGCAACCCCGCCGGAATCGCCCGCCGCGTCACGGCGGGACACGGCAGCGGCGCCGCCGCAAGCGACCCCGTCTCCGCCGCCACGAGCGCCGCGTCACGCACCGGCTCCAACCGCAGCACCCGGCACTCCCGAGCCCACCGCTCCGCGATCGCGTCCGCGTCGACCGCGTTCAGCCGCTTGCCCTTCAGCTCACCGACGGCCGAGGTCCACGCCTCGCCCTCCGGGGTGAGTTCAACGACCCGCGCGGACCAGCCGATCAGCCGCCCGCCCTTGTCCTTGCTGCGCACGGTCACCGTCGCGGTGCCGCCGTCCACGAGCCCGAGCCCCTTGAGCGGCTGCTCGTCGGGGCCGTCCCCGACGAGGCAGACGGCACCCTCGTGCCAGATGTGCCACAGGGCGCGGGCGGCTCCCTCGGCGCCCTGAACCCAGACGAGGGCGGACTTCTTGGCCGCCTCCTCGACCAGGGCGCGGTCGATCGGGTCCATGGCGCCCATAGGCGTCGGCGTCTGCGTCATGCGAACAGCCTAGGCCAGCCACCTGCGCCGGCCGTGCATCCCACCCAGCGAAACGACAGTTCCATACCCGGCACACGCACCTTACGCTGAGCCCGTGCCCACGACGCGCTCCACCGGCCCCACCCGCACGCCCACCGCCGCCGCCCCCGCACCGCGCCCGGCCCTGGACACCGCCCTGCTGGCCGTCGCCGTCGCCGGGGTGTCGCTCTCCGCCCCGCTGGCCGCCGCGACCGCCGCCCCCGCCCTCGCCGTGGCGTTCTGGCGCAACGCCATGGCGGTCGGCGTGCTCACCCCGCTCGCCCTGTGGCGCCACCGGGGCGAGCTGCGCCGGATGGGACGCCGCGCGGTGGCGCTCTCCGCCGCCTCGGGGGCACTGCTCGCCCTGCACTTCGGGACCTGGCTGCCGAGCCTGCACATGACCTCCGTGGCCTCCTCGACCGCGCTGGTGACCACGACCCCGATCTGGACCGCGCTGCTGCTGCGGCTGCGCGGCCACCGCCCGTCCCGGGCGGCCACGCTCGGCACGCTGCTGGCCTTCCTCGGTGTGGTGATCCTCACCGGGGTCGACCTGTCCGCCTCTCCGCGGGCCCTCGCGGGCGACGCTCTCGCCCTGGTGGGCGGCCTGGCCGGGGCCGGTTACGTGGTGCTGGGGGCGGAGGTGCGCCGGGTGGCGAGCACGACGGCGTACACCTACGTCTGCTACTCCACGGCCAGCCTGTTCCTGCTGCTCACCTGCCTGGTCGCGGGCGCGCGGCTGCACGGCTACAGCGCGGACACCTGGCCGAAGCTGGTGCTGCTGATGGTCACCGCGCAGCTGCTCGGGCACACGCTGATCAACCGGGTCGTCAAGGGCCTGGGCCCGTCCGTGACCTCGACCGCGATCCTGCTGGAGACGCCGGGCGCGGCCCTGATCGCGGCGGTGTGGCTGGGCCAGCAGCCACCGGTGGCCGCCTACCCGGCGCTCGCGGTGATCCTCGCCGGGCTCGTGCTCGTCATCCGGGGCGACCGCAAGCAGGCCCAGGGCGCCCCGCGGGACACACCCCAGGGCATCCCGCAGGACACCCCGCAGGAAACCGCCTAGAGCCAGCCGTTCCGCTTGAACCCGCGGTGGATCGTGACGCAGATCCCCACCGTGACGGCCATCACCATCGGGTAGCCGAACTTCCAGTGCAGCTCCGGCATGTACGTGAAGTTCATGCCGTAGATCCCGGCGATCATCGTCGGGACCGCGCAGATCGCCGCCCAGGAGGTGATCTTGCGCATGTCCTCGTTCTGGGCGACCGTCGCCTGCGCCAGGTTCGCCTGGAGGATCGAGTTCAGCAGGTCGTCGAAGCCCAGCACCTGCTCGTTGACCCGGGCCAGATGGTCCGCGACGTCCCGGAAGTACTTCTGGATGTCCGGGTCCACCAGCCGCATCGGGCGCTCGCTCAGCAGCTGCATCGGCCGCAGCAGCGGCGAGACGGCCCGCTTGAACTCCAGCACCTCGCGCTTGAGCTGGTAGATCCGGCCCGCGTCGCCGCCGCGCCGGGAGGTCGCCTGCGAGAAGACCTCGATCTCGACCTCGTCGATGTCGTCCTGGACGGCGTCCGCGACCGCGAGATACCCGTCCACGACCTGGTCGGCGATGGCGTGCAGCACCGCCGAGGGGCCCTTGGCCAGCAGCTCCGGGTCCTCCTGGAGCCGGTGGCGCAGGGCGCGCAGCGAGCCCTGGCCGCCGTGCCGCACGGTCACGATGAAGTTGTGGCCGGTGAAGCACATCACCTCGCCGGTCTCCACGACCTCGCTGGTCGCGGTGAGTTCGGCGTGGTCCACGTAGTGGATGGTCTTGAAGACGGTGAAGAGGCTGTCGTCGTACCGCTCCAGCTTCGGCCGCTGGTGCGCCTGCACCGCGTCCTCGACGGCCAGCGGGTGCAGCCCGAACTCCTGCGCGATGCCCGCGAACTCGCGCTCCGTCGGCTCGTGCAGCCCGATCCAGGCGAACCCGCCCTCGGCGCGCACCCGCTCCATCGCGCGCGCCGGGCTGACGTGGTCGCTGACCCGCTTCCCGTCGCGGTAGACGGCGCAGTCGACCACGGCGCTGGTGACGGACGGGTCCCGGGTGGTGTCGTAGTTGCTGGTGTTGTGGACGCGGCGCAGGGCGGGGCGGACGGCTGCACGCAGGTCACGGATCATCGACATGACGGGCTCCTTCACGGGCCGGCCGTCAGCGGCGGGCGCGCGGCGCAGCGCTGCGCCCGGAAGGTGGACGTACGGCACTCCCGTGAGAGGCGTACGTACGTCCGCAAAGCGGGCGGCGCTCCGTGCGATGACGCTGACGGAGTTCGCGGAGAACAGAACAGATGCGATACGAAGGCGCTCTGCCGTCAGATGCCCTTGATGCGAGAGAACTTCACGTGTTTCACCGCGTGGCGGTGGGGTACGGGAGGTTTCAGATCATGAAGCCGCATACCAAGGGGAAACGACGGGAGAACTGTCGGTACTGCACGGTCGACTAGGATCCACCGCAGCCCCACCTCCTCCGGCCGGTCCCCCGTGGGGGACGACGTATTTCCCTGGGCAGGCAGCAAGGCTATCAGTCGGCAGAACCGTTAAGCCGCCGCTTTGCCCGTTCGATACGCGATCTATGCTCACCGCATGTCAGACGTTCTGCAGCTGGTCGAGGCCCGGTTGGTCACCGCGCTGGGCGAGCCGGACGCCCGCGCCGCCGTCACGTTCGTCGGTACGGACCGCATCGAAGTGCTGCGTTTCCGGGCCGATGGGAACGTCGTCCGGTACGCCACCCTCGGCATGTCGGACCATCCGATGACCGACCCCACCGCCGCCATCGCCGATCCCCTCCGCGGTCCTCGCGCCGAGCTGGTCCTCACCGTGCGCGGCGACAGCGGCCCCGGCTCCGCCGTCCTGGACGAGGTGCTGCGCCCGCTCGCCGTGCTGGGCGCCTCGCCGCAGGTCGAGGGCGTGGTGGTGACCCCGGGCGCGTCCCTGGAACTGGGCGGCCCGCTGTGGCCCGGGGCGCCCTTCACCTCCGTACTCGTCGGCGAACCCGGCGGCCTGGTCGAGGACTTGGAGCTGATCGCGCCGATGGAGCCGGTGCGCTTCCTGCCGCTGCTGCCCATGACCGGGAACGAGGCGGCGTGGAAGCGGGTCCACGGCGCCGGCGCGCTCCAGGACCGCTGGCTGCGGCACGGCACCGACCTGCGCGATCCGGCCCGCTCCGGGGTGCCGCTGACCTGAACGGGGACCCCACTCCAGACGGGTGACCGTCCTTGACGTGAGGACGGGCGGGGAGGACCGTGGGGCCCTATGAGGGGCGAACCCAGTTGCCCGAAGTGCGGTGGCCGGGTGCGTGCGCCCGGTCTCTTCGCCGACTCCTGGCAGTGCGGTGTGCACGGCATGGTGCACCCCGTTCAGCCGGTCGTCCCGCCGAGCGTGGAAGCACTCGTGGTGGTCACCAACCGTGCCCGGGTGCCCGTATGGATGCCGTGGCCGCTGCCCGTCGGCTGGCTGTTCACCGGGGTCGCGTGCGCCGGTGACGACCGCAGCGGCGGCCGCGCGACCGTCGTGGCCTGTTCCGGCCCGGGCCCGCTGGGCGGCCCGGGGGAGCTGCTGCTGATCGCGGAGGAGCTGGGCGTGGGGCTCGGCGCGCGGTACGCGGGCATCCCCGGCCCCGACCCCGGACCCGGGATGCGGGTGGACAAGCCGCCGCACGTCAAGGTGCTGGCCGCCGGGCGGCCCACCCCGCTGTGGCACGTCGAGGGCACCCCGGACGACCGCGCGGTGTTCGCGGGGGAGGCCTGCGGGCTGTGGCTGTGGGCGGTGGTCTGGCCCGAGCAGACCGGGCTGCTGATGTACGACGAGATGGTGCTCACCGATCTGCGGGACGCGGGCGCCGAGGTGGATCTCGTGCCGTGCGGCGCGCTGTCGCCGCGGCTGCTGTCCTGACGTACGGACCAGGCCGCGGTACGGGCCGTGATGATCACCCCTGACGCGGGCATGTCCCGGGCTGCGGCTACCCTGAAGCAGGCTGCTTGTTCACCCTGTTACCGCTGGGAGCCCGCGTTCGTGCGCATTGACCTGCACACCCACTCCACCGCGTCGGACGGTACGGACACCCCCGCCGAGCTGGTGCGCAATGCCGCCGCGGCCGGGCTGGACGTCGTCGCGCTGACCGACCACGACACGGTCGCCGGATACGAGGAGGCGGCCGGGGCGCTGCCGGACGGGCTGACGCTGGTCACCGGGGCAGAGCTGTCCTGCCGTCTGGGCGGCGTGAGCCTGCACATGCTGGCGTACCTCTTCGACCCGGCCGAGCCCGAGCTGGCGCGCGAGCGCGAGCTGGTGCGGGACGACCGGGTGCCCCGGGCCAAGGCGATGGTGGCGAAGCTGCGCGAGCTGGGCGTGCCCGTCACCTGGGAGCGGGTGGCGGAGATCGCCGGAGACGGGGCCGTCGGACGGCCGCACATCGCGACCGCGATGGTCGAGCAGGGCGTCGTGGAGACGGTCTCGGACGCGTTCTCCTCGGAGTGGCTGTCGAACGGCGGCCGGGCGTACGTGGAGAAGCACGAGCTGGACCCCTTCGAGGCGGTCCGGCTGATCAAGGGCGCGGGCGGGGTCGCCGTCTTCGCGCATCCGCTGGCCGTCAAGCGCGGTGAGTGCGTACCGGAGAGCGCGATCGTGGAGCTGGCCGCGGCCGGTCTCGACGGCGTCGAGGTCGACCACATGGACCACGACGAGCCGACGAGGACCCGGCTGCGCGCGCTCGCCGCCGAGCACGGGCTGCTCACCACGGGCTCCAGCGACTACCACGGCAGCCGTAAGACCTGTCGGCTCGGCGAGTACACCACCGACCCCGAGATGTACGCGGAGATCGTGCGCCGGGCGGCGCTGGCCCCACGCTAAGCGCCCCCGTACAACGGCGTACGGGGGCGGCTGCGGTCATGCTGACGCGTCGGTAACCGCGTCTGTCGTCTCTGCGTCTGCGTCGGTACTACGGCGTCGGTGCTACTACCGGGCGGCGGTTTCGGCTGGACGGATGTAGATGCGCTGGCCGATCGCGGCGGCCTGCTGCACGATCCGGTTGACGGAGGCGGCGTCTACGACGGTGCTGTCCACGGCGGCGCCGTCCACATCGTCAAGGCGCATGATCTCGAAGCGCTGCAAGGCTTCTCCCTTCGTCTGATCCTCCTGCTGGAGAACTAGTGAGTACGGGACGCGCGCGGCTCCGCTGCCGCGCGCTCCACAACCTGTTCAACGAAGCATGCCCTGAAATGATTCCCTACGCTAATGAAATTTTTCGCCAGTCTAAGCATTCCCTGGTGGGGCGCCGATCAGACGGAGTCCGGTTGTGCCTCTCCAGCGGGGGCCCGGAGAATGAACCGCGTATGAGTGACGTGATGCCTCCGGGCCAACCAGACATCGCCTCGATCGTCGATGGCATCGAGCGCACCAATGAGCTGCTGCAGCGTGTGCTGGCCGAGGTCGCGACCACCCCCTCCACCCACGCGATCTTCGTGGACGCCGGTTACGTCTACGCCGCGGCCGGGCGGCTCGTCGCCGGAACGGAGGACCGCCGGAACTTCGAGCTGGACTCGGAGGGGATCATCGAGGCGTTCATCGACAAGGCCCGGACGATCTTCCCGGACAGCCGGCTGCTGCGGGTCTACTGGTTCGACGGGGCCCGGCGCCGCATCCACACCCCGGAGCAGCAGCGCATCGCCGAGCTGCCCGACGTCAAGGTCCGGCTGGGCAACCTCAACGCCAACAACCAGCAGAAGGGCGTCGACTCACTCATCCGCTCCGACCTCGAATCCCTCGCCCGGCACCGGGCCATCGGCGACGCCGTGCTGATCGGCGGCGACGAGGACCTGGTCTCCGCCGTCGAGGCCGCGCAGGGGTACGGGGCACGCGTCCACCTGTGGGGCATCGAAGCCCTCGACGGGCGCAACCAGGCCGAGCCGCTGCTGTGGGAGGTCGACAGCCAGCGCACGTTCGACCTCGACTTCTGCAAGCCGTACGTCACCCGGCGGGCGACCGGCTACGAGCCGAACGGCGACGCTCCGCTGTGCGGACCCGCGCCCTCCCGCGACGAGGTGCGCTTCATCGGCGCGCAGATCGCCGCGCAGTGGCTCTCCGCACGCGGCCGCGACAGCCTCGCCGATCTGCTGCCCGGCCACCCCTACCTGCCCGGCTCGGTCGACCAGGAGCTGCTGATCGACGCGGAGGGGATGCTGCGGCTGTCGCTGCGCGCCCACGCCGATCTGCGGCGGGCGCTGCGGGACGGCTTCTGGGAGCATCTGCAGGCGCAGTACTGAGCCCGCGGTAGTGAGCCGCCGTACTAGCCGAGGTCCCTCCAGAAGCCGATCAGCGCGTCCGCCGTGGGATGCGGCCGCTCGGCGTTGGGGGAGTGCTCCGCGCCCTCGATCACGGTCCGGCGGGCGGACAGCCGCTCCGCCATCGCGTCCATCAGCGACACCGGCCAGGCGTAGTCCACCTCGCCCGACAGCACGTGGGTGGGGAGCGCCGTCGCGGCCAGCTCCCCGACCCGGTCCGGCTCGGCGTTCAGCTGCCGCCCGGTGGCCATGAGCTGCTCCGGAACGGTGCCCATCCAGCGCGCGTGCAGAAAGTCCCGTACGCCGGGCGGGGTCACCTCATCGGCGGCCTCGGGGGGATCGAGGTCGCGCATCGCCTGCCACACGGACTCCATGTCCATCACGCTCAGCGCGTCGATCAGCAGCTTGGTGCGTTCCTGCTGCGGGGGCGCGATGGCGGCGGGCCCGGAACTCATGATCGTGAACGAGGCGAACGCGGCCGGGTCGAGGAGCACGGCGGCCCGTGCGATCAGCCCGCCCAGCGAATGCCCCAGCACATGGACCGGTCCCGCCGCCCCGTCCGCCACCGCCGCGGCCTGCGCGAGCAGATCCCGTGCCAGCTCGTCCTGCGCGTAGGCGGCCTCGTCGCGCGGGCCGGGGCTCTCGTACTGCCCCCGCCCGTCGACCGCGACCGCCCGGAACCCGGCCGTGGCCAGCGGCTCCAGGAGCGCGATGAAGTCCTCCTTGCTCCCGGTGAACCCCGGCACCAGCAACACGGTCCCCCGCGCCGCGCGGTCCGGCCGCGCGTCATGCACGGCGAACTCGCCGCGCGCGGTCGTCAGCCGATGGGCGCGTGCGCCCGGGGGGAGGGTGAGAAACGGCGGCCTGCTCATGAAGACGAGGCTATACAGGACGCGGAGAACCCCACGTGAACGCAGCGTTGTGCCCAACGGTTCGTGGGCGATCGTTCTGCGGGGGCACCTCCCAGCGGTAGCTGGAGGAGGAACGGGTGGGCACCAACCGGCCACCGGGCCGCACCCGGCAACGAGACCGCGGCATACGGCAACGCGCCCGGGGCCTGATCCGCACTGCGGATCAGGCCCCGTGGGGTGCTGGGTGCCGTCAGGCTTCGGGGGTCTCCGCCGCTGCCGCCCGGGTGCGGGTGCGGCGCCGTACGGGCTTCGCCTCCGCCTCGGCCTCGGGCTGTGCGGCGGCCTCCGCGGCCTTGGCCGCCGTACGGGTACGACGGCGCGGCTTGGCGGGAGTCTCGGCCTCGGCCTCCGCGACCGCCGCCGTCTCCTCGGTAGCGGCCTTGGCCCGGGTGCGACGGCGCGGCGTGGCCGGGGCGGCTTCCGCTGCCTCGGTCACCGTCTCGGCCGTCTCCGTCGCCTTGGCGCGCGTACGACGGCGCGGCTTGGCCGGGGCTTCCTCGGCCACCTCGGCGGCCTCGGTGGTGCCTTCCGCCGTGGCGACGGCGGTTTCGGCGGTGGCGGCCTTGGCGCGAGTGCGGCGACGCGGCTTGGCCGGGGCTTCCTCGGCCGTCTCGGTCACCGTCTCGGCCGTCTCCGCCGCCTTGGCGCGCGTACGACGGCGCGGCTTGGCCGGGGCTTCCTCGGCCACCTCGGCGGCCTCCGTCGTGCCTTCCGCCGTGGCGACGGCCGTCTCGGCCGCGTCGGCCGTATCGGCCTTCGCACGGGTGCGGGTGCGGCGCCGGGGCTTGGCGGGGGTCTCCTCCGCGGGGGCTGCCGGGGCCTCCACCGCCGGAGCCTCCACCGTCTCGACGGCGGCGACGGCCGCGGTGTCCGCCTCGCCCGACGCACCGGCCCGGGTACGGCGACGGCGGCGCGGACGGCGCGGCTCGGTCGCGGACTCGGCGCCCTCGGTCTCGGCCGGGGAGGCGGGAGCGGAGGCGTCCACCGACTGGCCACCGCGGGTGCGGCGGCGGACCCGCGGGGTGCGGGTGCGGCGCGCGGGGGGCTCCTCCGCGGCGGGGGAGCGGCGACCGCGGCCGCCGGTCTCACCGAGGTCTTCGACCTCCTCGGCGCCCAGCCCGGCCCGGGTGCGCTCGGCGCGCGGCAGGACACCGGTGGTGCCCTCCGGGATGCTGAGCAGCTCGTACAGGTGGGCGGAGGTCGAGTAGGTCTCCTCCGGGTCGTTGAACGGGAGGTCCAGCGCCTTGTTGATCAGCTGCCAGCGCGGGATGTCGTCCCAGTCGACGAGCGTGATGGCGATGCCCGAGGCCCCCGCGCGGCCGGTGCGGCCGATGCGGTGCAGGTAGGTCTTCTCGTCCTCGGGGGACTGGTAGTTGATCACATGGGTGACGCCCTCGACGTCGATGCCGCGCGCGGCGACGTCGGTGCAGACGAGGACGTCGACCTTGCCGTTGCGGAAGGCGCGCAGCGCCTGCTCGCGGGCGCCCTGGCCGAGGTCGCCGTGGACCGCGCCGGAGGCGAACCCGCGGCGGGAGAGCTGGTCGGCGATGTCGGCGGCGGTCCGCTTCGTACGGCAGAAGATCATCGCGAGGCCGCGGCCCTCGGCCTGCAGCACCCGCGCCACGACCTCCGGCTTGTCCATCGAGTGGGCCCGGAAGACGTGCTGGGTGGTGTTGGCGACGGTCTGGCCCTCGTCGTCCGGCGCGGTGGCGCGGATGTGCGTGGGCTGCGACATGTAGCGGCGGGCGAGACCGATGACGGCGCCCGGCATGGTCGCCGAGAACAGCATGGTCTGGCGCTTGGCCGGAAGCATATTGATGATCTTCTCGACGTCCGGCAGGAAGCCCAGGTCGAGCATTTCGTCGGCCTCGTCGAGGACGAGCGCCTTGACGGAGGAGAGCCGCAGCTTCTTCTGGCCCGCCAGGTCGAGCAGTCGGCCGGGGGTGCCGACGATCACGTCGACGCCCTTCTTCAGGGCCTCGACCTGCGGTTCGTACGCGCGGCCGCCGTAGATCGACAGCACGCGGACGGCGCGGACCTTACCGGCGGTCAGCAGATCGTTGGTGACCTGCTGGCACAGCTCGCGGGTGGGGACGACCACGAGCGCCTGCGGAGCGTCGGTCAGCTGGTCGGGCTTGGCCCGGCCCGCCTCGATGTCCGCGGGGACCACGACGCGCTCCAGCAGCGGGAGGCCGAAGCCCAGCGTCTTGCCGGTGCCGGTCTTGGCCTGGCCGATGACGTCGGAGCCCGAGAGGGCGACCGGAAGCGTCATCTCCTGGATGGGGAACGGGGACGTGATGCCGACGGCCTCAAGGGCCTCGGCTGTCTCGGGGAGGATCCCGAGTTCTCGGAAGGTGGTCAGGATGCTTGCCTCTTCTGTGAGACGCGGCGAGAGGCGGCGAAGGGGGTCGCACGGCGCCCGGGTACACCGGCCTTGGTGGCCGATCCGGCGCGGGACCACTGCCCTCGCTCGAGCGCTCACGCCGCGAGCGGGTCCCTCCTGCCGTGCACATGAAGATGCGCGCCGCGCGGAGGGCGGTCGGGTGTTAGGAGCCGATCGGGCCACCGACCGGGCATCCGCATTCGTGGAACGACCCGCCGATACTCGACGGGTGCAAATACCACTGTACCCCGGAAGTGCGCATCTGTGACCGGCCAACCCGAACCGGGCCCTGAGGGGACTTGGCTGACCAGGGCCTTCCTCGGTACGTCGGGCGGACTATTGTGCGCTCCATGGAGACGTCTGATACGCCTGAGACCGAGAAGACCCCGACCGGAATCGCCGCCCAGGACTGGGACCAGGCCGCGTCCGAGCCGCAGTACCGGGCCGCGGTGGTGGATCTGCTCGGGGCGCTCGCCTATGGCGAGCTGGCCGCCTTCGAGCGGCTCGCGGAGGACGCCAAGCTGGCGCCCACGCTGGAGGACAAGGCGGAGCTGGCGAAGATGGCGTCGGCCGAGTTCCACCACTTCGAGCGGCTCCGGGGCCGGCTGGCGGCGATCGGCGAGGAGCCGACCGCGGCGATGGAGCCGTTCGCGGCGGCGCTGGACGGGTTCCACCGCCAGACCGCGCCGTCCGACTGGCTGGAGGGCCTGGTCAAGGCGTACGTGGGCGACTCGATCGCCAGCGACTTCTACCGCGAGGTGGCGGCCCGCCTCGACTCGGACACCCGCGGCCTGGTGCTCCAGGTCCTGGACGACACCGGCCACGCGAGCTTCGCGGTGGAGAAGGTGCGGGCCGCGATCGAGGCCGATCCGCGGGTCGGCGGACGTCTGGCGCTGTGGGCCCGGCGGCTGATGGGCGAGGCGCTGTCGCAGGCGCAGCGGGTGGTCGCCGACCGCGACGCGCTGTCCACGATGCTGGTGGGCGGCCTGGCCGACGGCTTCGACCTGGCGGAGGTCGGCCGGATGTTCTCCCGGATCACCGAGGCCCACACCAAGCGGATGTCGGCGCTGGGCCTGGCCGCCTAGTCCGGCGGATTGTCGTTGTCTCAGGCCACGGAAAGGGCTCCGGTGCTTCCGGAGCCCTTGGGGCGCTGCTCGGGCGCGCCGGCGCGCTTACGCCGGGACCGAGCGGCGGCGACCGGTTCGGGGGCGGATGAGCAGCGACAGCAGCGCCGCGGCGAAGCCGAGCGCGACCATCAGGACGACCGCCGAGTAGCCCGAGCCCAGCACCGTGTGGGCGATCATCGCGCCGAAGAGCGCCGCGCCGGGGCCGGTGGACAGGACGAGGGGGGTGGCGGGCAGTCGGCGGGGCAGCCGTCGGCTCGCTCCGTACGCGATGGCGAAACCGATCAGTACCGAGCCGAGCGCTTCCCAGAAGATCATGGCGCGTCCTTCCCGTGTGCGGACCGGACCGACGCGTGATCACGCGTCGGTCCTGCCGGTCCTACCCGGGCCCAAGCGGGGGCAACCCTGATCGAGGGGGCGGGCTGCGGCGCACCGGCGCACGACGGCGGCGGGGCCCGCCAGGGCAGGTCGCACAACGGCGGCGGGGGGGCGGGGGGAAGAGCCCCCCCGGGCCCACCCGCCCCGTCGTTGGCCCCCCCCAGCACTCCTCA